>JAETTP010000039.1 GCA_021769035.1 Bacillota bacterium
AGAGGGCTTGAACAGTAATTAACAAAGGAGGCTGCAAAAACAGCCGCCTTAATTTTTTATATATTTTTTTCCAAAAAAACCTTGCCAAATGCGTTTGTTCGGGTTATAATAGATGTGTCGAGGCGACAAAAAAAGTAGCGGCAGGGCTTGTGGTACTACCAATACCACAAAATCCCCTTATGCAGGCTGAGAGCACCAGCCATACACAACTGCTTTTTTGAGTTGCAGCGCCGCCACATTTATTATATTACATTTGCTCTGTTTTTACAAGGGCTTTTTTGCGGTTGTGTTGCTGCACTTTGGAAAGATTTTTCTATACGTGTATGGGTATTAGTGTGCCTGTGCGCGTATTTTTTGTTGTCTTGGCAGCCGATGACCGAGGGGCAATCTACACTCTTTCTTT
This sequence comes from Bacillota bacterium, assembly GCA_021769035.1. Lineage (GTDB taxonomy): Bacteria > Bacillota > Dehalobacteriia > UBA4068 > UBA4997 > Avidehalobacter. Next base: position 404 of record JAETTP010000039.1, read on the forward strand.
TAAATATCTTTTTTGTTCTGAGAATTCCCACCGCCCCTTTGGTTGTTGGTTTGCTAAGATTATTTATTTAGGAGGTTGTTTTGATGAAGAAAAAGTTTTTGGCCGTGCTGACGCTGGCAATTTTGCTGATGTTTGGCGTGGCGCAGGGGGCGTGGGCGGCCACTGTGGACAGCGGCCAGTGCGGTGATGATTTAACCTGGACGCTGGACAGCAACGGCACACTGACAATCAGCGGCAGTGGGGCGATGGATGACTATACGAGGTTAAAAACCCCTTGGCCAGAAAATGAAATAACAAAAATTATAATTGAGCCTGGGGTTAAAAGTATTGGCAATAGTGCTTTTTGTAACCAAGCAGAATTAACAAAAGTACAAATTCCGAATACAGTATATTCTATTGGGAATGATGCTTTTGCTAGTTGCACAAAAATGAAATCAATAATAATTCCTGGAAGCGTTGAAATTATAAAAAATGGTGTGTTTAGAAATTGTGCAAGTTTGTCGGAAGTAAAAATTGGAGATGGCGTGAAATATATTGAGAGCTGGGCTTTTAATGGTACATTCAGCGCATTTTCTGGTTGTTATAATTTAACTGAAATTTATATTCCAGCAAGTATTATACGCATAGAAAATAATGCTTTTGCTGGTTGTAGTAACTTAATGAACATAATAGTTGATGATAATAATGTTCAATATTCATCTTATAATGGTGCGCTTTATAACAAAGAGGGCAGTACTTTAATTATATGTCCACCAGGTAAGCAAAACATAGAATTGAGTTTTCATACAACAGAGATTGACGTAGATGCTTTTGGTGATTATTTTGATGGGGCAAAATTGGAAGTGATAGAATTTCCTCCTAATATAGAGAAGCTACCTTTTCATATTTTTTCAAAATGTTCCAAATTAAAAGAAGTTAAATTACCAGATAACATTAAGTATCTTAATGCAACTTTTTATAAATGTTCAAGTCTTGAAAAAGTTTACGTTCCAATAAGTGTTAAAAGAATTGAGAGTGATACATTTTATCGTTGTTATAATTTAAAAGAAATTATCTATGCTGGTACACAGGAACAATGGGATAGTATCAGAATTGATGATGGTAATGCAGAATTAAACAATGCTAAAATAACTTATTTAGGCAGTGGTTCTACAACCGACCCTGAGCAACCGGATAAACCTACCAACCCAGATAAACCGACAACCCCTGAAAAGCCCGGCACCTTGTCAATCTCCAGCCGCCCCGGCGGCTTGGGCAGCAAATTAACCGTGCAGGTTGAGGGCGGCCACTGGCTGACCGTTCAGGTGCGCCGGGCAGGCTCAATCGCTATAACCTCAGTGCAGGCTCCGGGAACCGGCAAGGTGTCGCTGACATTTTCCGCGGCAGCCGGCAGCACGGTGCAGGTTTGGGAAACTGAAACGGAAATGACTTTCAGCAACGGCGTGCCGAACAACAAAATTTTGGCAGTGAACGTCCGAAACGTTTAAAGAGGTGAAAAAATGAAAAGAATACTGGCATTTTTATGCTTGACTAGCCTAATCATTTTCACCTTAGCTGGTAACGCGCTGGCCGCCGTCAGCGGGCAGGCTGGCAGCAGCTCAATTAGGGTATCGCTGGCGGATTTAACGCCGGGTTACTATCTTTGCGCGGTTTGGGACGGCGACGAGCTGCTGACCTTGTTCGATTACACCGTTGGCAGCGACGGCAGAATGGAAACTACGGTGGAGATTGGCAAAACTCTCAGCAGCGCTGATGATGTGCAGCTGGGCATTTCCGGCGCTAACACAGGCGCGGGAGATGTGCGTATAGACGTGCCTATCACTTCTTCCGGCGGTAATTCCGGTGGTAACGGTGGCGGTAGCAGTGGGGGCAGTAGTTATGCTGATGATAGCAGCCACGGTGAGTTTTACGCGGTGAATCTGCCCGGCAGCGTGACCGGCGGCCGTTTATCGGCACAGCCGGCGCGGGCGGAGGCCGGAACCACGGTTACCGTAAACATTGCGCCGGAAGACGGTTACGCCCTGGACAATATTCAAGTTCAGGCCGGTAACAACGAAAATGTCAAGCTGAGCGGTGTTCGCAGCAATCGAATGATGTTCACAATGCCGAACGCCCCGGTAAATGTAAGGGCGGCTTTTAAGCACCTAAGCGTATATTCCGGCAGCTTTTATAGCTTGCCGTTTAGCGATGTGCGGACAAGTGATTGGTTTTATCAAGCAGTTCATTATGTTTTCAGCCAGGCTTTGATGACCGGTGAAAGTCAAACGCTTTTTAATCCAAACGGTAATCTAAACCGGGCTATGCTGGTTGTTACCTTGCATCGAATGGAAAATCAGCCGCGCCTATTTACGGAAGCGGGTTTTCGGGATGTACCGGCTGGGCAATGGTATTCGGAAGCCGTTGTCTGGGCAAAGGCCAGCGGGATTGTAAACGGTAATGAGGATGGGCGGTTCGCCCCGAATGAGGAAATCACGCGGGAGCAGCTGGCGGCTATATTGTATCGTTACGCGCAATTTAAGGGCCTTGATGTGAGTGCGAAAGGCGATTTGAGTAACTTTGCGGACAGCGCGGCAGTGTCCGGCTGGGCCGAGGAGGCAATGCAGTGGACCGTGGGCGCAGGCCTGCTGAACGGTGATAACGGTTCCTTAAAACCGGCGGCCGGTGCAACGCGGGCCGAGGTGGCAATGATATTAATGCGGTTTATTGGCTGAAACTGACTGAAAAGCAATAATACAGCTTAAACTATTGGGACGTTCCTTGTTCAACGGGAGCGTCCCAACTTTGGTTTTCCTGTGTTTATTAAAGTGTAGTTTCAGTTGCGCCTTGATTGTTAAAATTGGCCCGCATTCTTTCCAGCAGCAGCTGCGAGGCCGGGGAAAACAGCTGGTATTTCTTCCAGATAATATAAAGTTTGGTTTCCAGGGTGGGCGCCAACGGACGAAAGCAGAGTTCGCTTTGTTCGCTAGTGTCCACCAGTTTGTCAAAGGTGAGCACATAGCCCAGGCCCTCGCGTGCCAAAACGCTGCCGTTGTAAGCCAGATTGAGCGTGGCAACCACATTCAGGCTGTCTACCTTTTCCCCAAAAAGCTTGGGAATATCCTCGCGCAGGCCTTGGCGGGAAGTTATCAGCGGCTTGTCTTGTAAATCCTCAATGCGGATACTGGCCTTTTGGGCCAGGGGTGCGTCCTTGCGCATAACCACACCCCAAATATCGGCTCCGGGCAACTCCAGATAATTGTATTTGCTAAGGTCAACGGGTTGGGCAATCACGGCAAAGTCCAGCAGGCCCTGCTCCAGGCGTTGGGCCAAATCCGCCGTGTCGCCGCTGTAAAGGTGCACCCGAATGCCCGGGTGTAGCGCCTGCAATGCCTTAATCTGACGGGCCAGGTGCTTAATGCCGTCGGATTCCGCGCAGCCGATATGAATATCGCCGCCGGTGATTTCGTCCAGGGCCTTAAATTCGGCCTCCGTTTTGTCCACCATCTCACAAATATCCTCCGCCCGCTTGCGCAGCAGCATGCCCTCGTTGGTCAACCGCACGCTGAAGCTGCTGCGCACAAACAGCTTTTTGCCCAGCTCTGCTTCCAAATCTTTCAGCTGGCGGGAAAGGGTGGGCTGGGTGATGTGCAGCCGCTCCGCCGCGTGGGTTATGTTGCCCTCCCGCGCCACCTCCAAAAAGTAGCGCAGCACTCTAATTTCCATATAAAACGCCTCCTGCCTCGGTTTTTTCTTTATTATAGCATTTGTTGATATTCATTTCAAGCATAACATCGCATAGAAACTAAGTATTTGCTATTTCAAGCGGCCCGGCGTATAATATAAGCTAAAGGGAGGTGATGATGTGCCTCATATTTCAAATACGCAAGGCCGGCTGCGCCAAAATTTGATTGACGCCGGTTGCAGCCCGGAGCTGGTGCAGGAGTGCTTGGCTTTGGCGCAGGGGCAGCAAACTGAGGAGCTGCGGCGGCTTTTGGCTCGGCAGCGGCGGGCCCTGCTGGATAAGGTTCATCAAAACGAAAAGCGGATTGATTGTCTGGATTATCTTGTTTACCAGATGGAGCAGGAAAAAAAGCAGAATTAAGCGACAGGAGGAATTTAATATGGAAGATAAATTGATTTTAACATCGGAATGGGACAAAACCTTTCCCCAAAGCGACAAGGTGGAGCAGCGCAAGGTGCAGTTTCACAATCGTTACGGCGTCACGCTGGCTGCCGATTTGTATGCGCCCAGGGGCGCGGCGGGCAAGCTGCCGGCTTTGGCTGTTTGCGGGCCCTTTGGCGCGGTTAAGGAGCAGGCGGCCGGCCTTTACGCCCAGACGATGGCGGAGCACGGCTTTTTGACGCTGGCCTTTGACCCCTCTTTCACCGGGGAGAGCGGCGGCAGCCCGCGCTATGTGGCCTCGCCGGACATCAACACGGAGGACTTTCAGGCGGCGGTGGATTTTTTATCGGTGCAGCCGGCAGTGGACGCGGAGAAAATTGGGATTATTGGCATTTGCGGTTGGGGCGGCATGGCGCTGAATGCGGCGGCTATTGATACCAGAATTAAGGCCACGGCGGCCATTACGATGTATGATATGAGCAGAGTTACGGCCAACGGCTACTTTGACGCGGAGGACAGCGCCGAAGCGCGTTATGCCAAACGCCAGGCTTTGAACGCCCAGCGCACGCTGGATTACCAGAACGGCGAATACACACTGGCTGGCGGAGTGGTAGATCCTTTGCCGGCGGACGCGCCCTTTTTCGTCAAGGATTACTATGACTATTACAAAACCGGCCGTGGTTATCATAAGCGTTCTTTAAACTCCAACGGCGGCTGGAATATGACCTCCGCGCTGTCCTTTCTTAATATGCCGCTTTTGCAGTATGCCGGGGAAATCCGCAACGCGGTGCTGCTGGTGCACGGTGAAAAGGCCCATTCCTGCTATTTCAGCCGGGACGCCTTTGCTAAGCTGACCGGTGATAATAAGGAGCTGTTGATTATTCCGGGGGCCGTTCACACTGACCTTTACGACCGGCTGGACGTAATCCCCTTTGCCAAGTTGGAGCAGTTCTTCCGGGAAAATATGCAGTAATTGGTGGCACGATTGGTATTAGGAGGTTGTTATGTCAAGGTTTGGGATATGTTTAACGTTGCCGTTTTTTTTGCTGATTTTTGCAGCTTGCGCCAGTACGACCGGCCCAAAGGAGGCGGCGCAAACGGTTGATTTGAACAATGGTCAGGAGGTGGAGGCGGTGAGCCGGGCGGTTTTTGATTTTGAGAGCAAAACGGTGCGCCTAAACAGCGGTTATGATATGCCGATTTATGGTCTGGGCACCTACTCGCTGCACGGCGAAACCTGTGTGAATTCTGTAAAGTCTGCTTTGGCCAGCGGCGTGCGCCTGATTGACACGGCGCATGTTTATGGCAACGAAGAGGAGATTGGCCGGGCTATTCGGGAGGCGATGCAGGAGTTGGGCCTTAAACGGGAGGATATTTTTGTTACCACTAAAATTTATCCCGGTAGCGATATGGCCGACCCGGAGGCCGCTATCCAAGGCTGCCTGGACAGGCTGAACATTGAATATGTGGATTTAATGCTGCTGCACCACCCGGATTCTAACGATGTTAAGGCTTACAAGTCAATGGAGCAATTTGTGGCGGAGGGCAAAATCCGCTCCATTGGCCTTTCCAACTGGTATGTGGAGGAATTGACGGATTTTCTGCCCCAGGTGACGATTACGCCGGCCGTGGTGCAGAATGAAATTCACCCCTATTATCAGGAAAACGAGGTAATCCCCTACATTCAGGATTTAGGGATTGTGGTAGAGGGCTGGTATCCGCTGGGCGGCCGGGGGCATACGGCCGAGCTGCTGGGCGACGAGGTAATCTCCGCGATTGCTGCCGCTCACAACAAGTCGACCGCGCAGGTGATTTTGCGCTGGAATTTGCAAAAGGGCGTGGTGGTTATTCCCGGCTCCAGCAATCCGGCCCATATTCAGGAGAACACGGAGTTGTTTGATTTTGAGCTTACGGCTGAGGAAATGGCGCAGCTTAAAGCTTTGGATAGAAATGAAAAACACGATTGGTATTAAAATTAAAGCGGCGTTTCTTTTGGAAAACGCCGCTTTAATTTTAAAAGATTATGTTTACAGCCATTCTGCCGCCCAGGCGGCCAGCTCCTTGCCGGAGGCGTTGGCGGCCAGACGTTTGCCGGCCAGCACTTTGGCGTTGGGGGCCAATTTTTGCATATTGTCTCCTGCATTGCCAATCGAACTGCCGCCAGAGGTTGCAAAGGGCACAATCGTTTGGCCTGTGAAAGCGTAGCTTTCCATAAAGGTGTCAATAATTGACGGTTCCCGATACCACCAAACCGGGAAACCGACGAAAATAAGCTCATATTGGCTTATATCATCAACTTGATTTTTAATTGTCGGGCGGAAGTTGGGGTCTTTCATCTCCAGAGAACTGCGGCTGCTTTGGTTGCGCCAGTCCAAATCGGCATCGGTGTAGGGTGTTTCCGGTTCAATTGCAAACAAATCGGCCTGAATTTCCTTGGCCAGTTTTTTAGCCAGTCCGGCAGTTACGCCGCTGGCGCTGAAATAAGCTACTAATACTTTACTCATTTTGTAACCTCCAATGATAGTAATTTAATTAGATTTAATTGCTTTAATTGCCGTTGTGTCTGCCTCAGGCTGAAAAGGCCACCGGCTCCGTGATTATCCGGCAAGCGCGCTCCGGCCAGTCCTGAATAATTTCCCCAATGCTGCCGGCCACAATGCAGCCGCTCTGGGGATTTTTCACGCTGTCAATGTGGCCGAAAACGCTGGCTGTAACCTCGCTGTTTTCAAAAGCCAGGTCGCAGTTCTGCATGGTGCAGTCCTCCAAGCGCAGTCCCTTGGCATAGCACAGGGGTTGGGTGCCGATGATTTTGCAGCGTACCAAATGCAGATTTTCCGAGTACCAACCCAGATATTCGCCTTTTAGCACGCTGTCGTAAACCGTTACGTTGCGGCTGTGCCAAAAGGCGTCTTTGGTGTTCAACACGGAATTGCGGATAACCGCCTCCTGCACATACTGGAAAGAATATTTGGCGGTCAGGCGCAGGCCGGTAATTTTCAGGCTTGAGGATTGCAAAAAGGGATATTCCGATTGCAGCTGGCAGTCTTTTAGCTCCAAATTGTGGCAGAACCAGCCAAATTCGCTGGAATTAATCTGGCAATTTAACAAGCGGATATTATTAGCTTCCCGCAGGGCCTTAATGCCATTCAACCAGGAGTTTACGATGCTGACGTCCTGGTCGTACCAGAGGGCGGCTCGGCAGCTTTCCGTCAGGCGGCAGTTAGTAAGTTCGGCGCGGCTGCTGTGCCAAAGAGGATAGCGCAGGTTAAACTCGCAGCCGTCCAGCTCCAGATCCGCTGTTTCTTTCAGGGCGGATTCGCCGTCTGCCGGCCCTGCAAACCGGCAATTTTGCAGCTGCGCCTGCCGCAAACCGTAAAAAGCGCGTTCTTCGTCGTGGGTTTCATTTATAAACAGTTGCACAAAAATCAGCCTCCATTAACAAGAGTTTTGTTCTGTTTATATTTTATAATAATCGCTCTGAAATAGCAAATACTTATACCGTATGATTGGGCATAACCAAAAAGCATTAAGTTGGCGCTTTTATTTTTCCGGAGTGCCAAAATCAGTTTGCAAATGCTGCAAAAATAGGCTGGCTGCTTTGGAAAGTATTTGATTTCTTTTCCAAACAATATCCAGATACGAGGCTCTGCCATCTTGCAGCGGCCGCTGACAAAGTTCTCCCGTAGGCGGGGTTTGCACCAGCTTTTCCAGGCACAGAACATAGCCGAAGCCCTCCTCGGCCATCAGCTTGGCGTTGTAAATCAAGTTGTAGGTGCCCACGATATTCAGTTCATCAATACTTTTCTGTATCCAGTTGCTCAGGCTGCGTTTTTCCAAAAAAACCTGACGGGAGCAAATCAGCGGCTTATCCCACAGATCAGCCGGGCTAATTTGCTCCTTGGCGGCAAGGGGGCTGTCCCGGCGCATCAGCACGCACCAGGAATCTGCGGCGGGCAGGCGCAGGCTTTCATATTTGCTTAAATTGGCAAAATCAACCAACAGACCAAAATCCAGCAGCCCTTTGTCCAGCTTTTCGGTAACGTCCTGAGCGTTGCCGCTAAAGATGTGGTAATGTACGTCCGGATATTGCTGCTGCATTTTTTTGGCTGTTTGCAGCAGCAGGCGCATGTTGTCAGTTTCGCCGGCGCCAATGTAAATATCACCGCTGACAAACTCGTTGGCACAGCTGATTTCCGCCTCCGTTTTGTCCACCAGGTCCACAATTTCCTCGGCCCGCTTACGCAAAAGCATGCCCTCCTCGGTCAGGGTAATATGCCGGTTGCCGCGGATAAAAAGCTGCTTGCCCAGCGTTTGCTCCATATCCATCAGCTGCCTGGACAGGGTTGGTTGGGAAATGTGCAGCCGCTCCGCAGCGCCGGAAATGGATTGCTCCCTGACGACGGCCAGAAAGTACCTCAAAACCCGCAGTTCCATATTAACCTCCTGCAATTCAACGTTCTTATTTTGGAATAAAAGGCTGTTTAAGTATATTATAGCACGTTTTACTATAACCTGCAAGCATATTTACTTATTAGATATAAGTATTAGACAAGGCCTACCGGTTGGTGTATAATCAAAACAGCGCAGAAATATACAACAAAATTATAATGAAAGGAAGATTGTCAAATGAAAACTATTAAGAAACTGCTGGCTGCGGGCCTTTTGGCGCTTGCAGCGCTTGGGGTGGCCGCTTGCAACGGGCAGCCGGCACCAAGCAATCAGCAAGGGCAGGCTGCTATGAACGAGGAAGCGGCTGTTCAAAACGTTTTAAGCGCCCATTTAACGGAGGACTACTACATTTTTGAGCTGGCGGAAAATGTGAACCGTACCGCCGTGACTTACACCAATCGCTACGGCATTGAACTGGCGGCAGATTTGTATACGGCGGCCGATTTGGACGAGAGCCTGCAATATCCGGCCTTGGTAATCGGCCCTCCCTATGGCGGCGTGAAAGAGCAGGGGCCGGGGGTTTATGCCAACCAGCTGGCCCAGCGCGGTTTTGTGGTGCTGGCCTTTGACCCGTCCTACAACGGGGAAAGCGGCGGCGAACCGCGGCATATATCCTCGCCGGAGATTTTTGCCGAGGATTTCAGCGCCGGCGTGGATTATCTGGGCAATTTGCCCTACGTAAATCGGGAGCAGATAGGCGCAATTGGCATTTGCGGCAGCGGTGGCTTTACACTTTCCGCGGCGGCGATGGACAGCCGCATAAAAGCGGTGGCCACGGCTGCTATGTACGACATTTCAATGCACAATTCTCTGCCCAATGCGGAACGCCAGGCCTTAATCAGCGCTTTGGCGGAACAACGCTGGGCGGATTTTGCCAACGGCGAGCCCGCTTACACGCGCAATTATCCGGCAGACGCGCCGCTTGCCGAACTGCCGGCAGATTTGGAGGGCCTGAATGTTGAGTGGTGGACTTTCTACGGCTTGCAGCGTGGTTGGCACCCCAACGCCGGCGGTTCCTTTACCAACACCAGCCTGCTGCCGTTCACCAATTATCCTTTGCTTACACATATTGACAGCATTTCCCCACGGCCAATTTTGTTCATCACCGGTGATATTGCTCATTCCAGGGCCTATAGCGAGCAGGCCTACGCCGCCGCGGCGGAGCCTAAGGAGCTTTACGTTGTGCCGGGAGCTATGCACATCGACCTTTATGATGATGTGAGCAAAATTCCTTTTGATAGGCTGGAGAGTTTCTTTAAGGCTGCTTTTGCCGACGCTTAAAAATAAAGCCAAATGTCGCTTCCGGGTAAAATGAAGCGGCATTTGGCTAGGAACAATTTACAGCGGCATTCAACTTTGAAAACGCCGCTGTAATTTTACGTTTTCAGGCCGAAATATGGTTAACAAAAGCGGAAACCACTCGCGAAGCCACCAGATTTTTCTTCCAGACCAGCACTGCGCCGGTTTCCAGCCGTGGGGCCAGGGGGATAAAGCGCAGGCTGTCGTACAGGGTTGTGCCCAGGTCCAGGCAGAGGGCGGTGCCCACGTGGTGCTTGACCATAATCGCCGCGTTGACGAACAAATTGAAAGTGGCGGCAATCTGTAAATGCTCGTAGGTGGGGCCAAACCAGGCGGCCAGCTCGTGCTGCACCTGCTCCCGGCGGGAGATGATTAAGGGCAGATTTAGCAAATCCGTCGGTTTAATCACTTCCTTGTCGGCCAGGGGCGAGTCATGGCGGGTTAAAACGCCCCAGCGTTCCCGATAGGGCATGCGCACAAAGTCGTAGCGGTCAAACTCCACCGGTTCCATCAGCAGGCCCACGTCCAGCAGGCCGCTTTCCAAACGCTCCTTAACATCTTCCGCCGTGGCGCTGTAGATGTTGTATTGCACCAGCGGGTGCTGCTCCCGAAAGGAGGTCATCAAATCGGCCAGCAGGGCCATGTTGCAGGTTTCACCGCAACCAATCATAATCTCACCGCTCAGTTCCTTGGCCTGCTGGGTAAATTCCTGCTCGGTTTTGTCCACCAGCCCGACAATTTCCTGGGCCCGCCGTTTCAGCAGCATGCCGTCGTCGGTCAGGCTTACGCTGTGGCGGCCGCGCCAAAACAGCCGGGTGCCCAGCTCCTCTTCCAGCAGCATCAGCTGGCGGGAGAGGGTGGGCTGGGTTATGTGCAGCAGCTGGGCGGCCTTGGTTATGTTTTCCTCTCTGGCTACCATCAAAAAAATATTTTAAAACACGCAGTTCCATAAAAGCCAAAGGCACCTCCTGTTTTGGGGCAACGGCCTACACGCCCAGCAATTCCCGGCTTACCTTAACCAGGTTATCTCGGATTGCAATATGCTGCGGGCAGGCTTCCTCGCATTTGCCGCATTTAATACACTCGTTGGCCGGCTTCAGACCGTGGCCGTTCACCAGCCATTCCGCCTGTCCGGCGGCCATTTTTTTATCGCCGTACAAGGTGAGATAATTCATCGCCGTAAAGGAGCCGGAAATACCAATCTGCCTAGGGCAGACCTTGGCGCAGTAATTGCAGGTGGTGCAGGGGATAAGCGGGATTTGGCTGAGCGCCTCCTGCGCTTTTTGCAGGGTTGCCTGCTGGTTGGCCGTCAGCCCCTGAAAATCGTGCATATAAGCCAGATTATCCTGCATTTGCGCCAAATTGCTCATGCCGGAAAGCACGGTGATAACCCCCGGCAAATTGGCGGCAAAACGAATAGCCCAGGAGGCCGGGCTGGCTTCCGGTTCCGCTGCTTGCAGAATTTCCGCCACCGGCTGGGGCGGCGTGGCCAGCATACCGCCTTTCACCGGCTCCATAATGATAATCGGCTTGTTGTGCGCCCGGGCCACCTCGTAGCAGCGGCGGGATTGCACGGCCGGATTGTCCCAATCGGCGTAATTAATTTGCAGCTGCACAAACTCCATTTCCGGGTGGGCCTGCAAAATGGCCTCCAGCTCATCCGCCGTGGAGTGGAAAGAGAAGCCAACGTGCTTAATCAGGCCGGCCGCTTTCTTCTCCTGCACCCAATCCCACATAGCGTAATCGTCAAAATATTTGGTGCGGCCCTCGCCCAGGTTATGCAGCAGGTAAAAATCAAAGTAACCCGCGCCGGTTTGCCGCAACGAGGTGTCAAATTGGGCGTAGGCCTCCTCGGCGGTCTGGCAGTTTATCCAGGCAGCGTTTTTGGTCGCCAGCTGGAAGCTCTCTCGTGGATAACGCTCTACCAGGGCTTGGCGGATAGCGTCCTCGGAGCCGGCGTAGGCCCAGGCGGTGTCGAAATAAGTAAAGCCGGCCTGCATAAACAAATCTACCATTTTTTTAACTTGTTCCAGATCAATCACGCCGTCCTGCTGGGGCAGGCGCATCAGACCGAAGCCCAGCTTTTTAATGTTTTCGCCTAACATAGTCATTATAAACCCTCCCGTTTTAGAAGATTAGATTAGTTAAAAGCCCCGTCAGCAGGGCAAATAGGATTACGAACAGCAGATACAGTCCAAAGCTTTTCAGGCCCAGCACAATCTTCACCGCGCCCAGGTTGGTGATTTTGGTGGCCGGGCCGGTTATCATAAAAGCTGCGGCGCTGCCCAGGCTCATGCCATCGGCCAGCCAGGCCTGCAAAAGGGGAATGGTGCCGCCGCCGCAGGCGTAAAGCGGCACGCCGATGGTGGCGGCCATCAGCACCCCAAAGCCCTGGTTTTTGCCGAACAAGCCGGCTACCAGCTCCGCCGGCACATAACGCTGAAACAGGGCGGCCAGCACCACGCCCAGCAGGAACATGGGGCCGGTGGCCCGCAAATTGCGGCCCAGGTTTTTCAAAAAGCGCAGGGCTGGGTTGGGGTCGGTGTCGTGGCAGGCCTGCTCCTGAAAGGCGGTAAAGTTGAAAAAGCCTCCTGGCCGCCGCACCAGGTAGAGCAGCAGCCCGGCAGAAACGCCGCACAAAAAGCAGGAAACCAGCCGAATCGCCAAAGCCTGCGGCCCCAAAGCCAGGCTGTATAAAATCAGCTGCGGGTTTAGCAGCACAGAGCTCATCATAAAAGCCGCCAGCCAGTATTCCGGCACGCCGTAGGCCGCAAAGCCCGCCGCCAGCGGAATAGTGCCGTACATACACAAGGGCGAGGCGATGCCCAGCAGGCTGGCCGGGATAATCCCCAGCAGCCCCAGCCGCTTTTGCATCAACCGCCGCACCGCATTGTGAATACTCTCCTTGGCAAAAACGGCAATCGCGGAGCCCAGCAGCATACCCAACAGCCAATAAGGAAAAATCTGGCGCAGCTGCAAATCAAAGTAATACCAGAGATACACAAGTTCCCTCTGCAAAAGCGTCAGCATTGCCAGACCTCCTTTTTATTATTGCGCTTGCGCGGGCACGGGCCGGCCCTCTTTCTTAAAGGGCACCAAGCCGGTGCGGTGCAGGGCCAGCATTACTGCCGGCACCAAAATCAGCTGCAAGATAATGCCGGGGATAGCCTTAAGCAGCGCGCCGGCCATAAACATCTGCCAGGTGAAGCCGGAGGAGCCCAGCCCCAGCAAGCAAATCTGCACCAGTCCCCAAACCAGCCGGCCAGCCAGCATGGCCGTAATCAGGCAGCGATAGAGGGCAATCACACATTGCCAGCGCGAATGGCTGTATAGCCAGCCGATTACCAGGCCGTAAGTTGCCAGTTCAAATGCCATGGATACGCCGGTGGGGAACAGCAGCGGCATGCCAAACAGCATGTGGCGCAGCAGGGGCAGGACAAAGCCTATCACCAGGCCGTATTGCCAGCCGCAAATCAGGCCGCAGAGCAGCACCGGAATGTGCATTGGCAGTAGCATATTGCCAATTTGCGGTATTTGCCCGGTCACAAAGGGCAGCACCAGCCCCAGGGCCAGAAACATTGCTGCATAGCAGAGCATTTTGGTCGATTTGTTCAAAGTGATTACCTCCTTGTGTTTAATCCAGGCTCAGCAGCTGATAGCTGCGGCTGCCCAGGCCGATTTTTTCGCCATGGGCCAGCACATTGAAGGCCTGGCGGCTTTCCATACGATTAATCAACGCGGCCTTATCGTCCTGAGAGGCGTAAACCAAATCCACACAGGCTTGGTCCAGAGCCACCGGGTCGGTGGAGGCCAAAATGCCGATGTCGTGCATATCCGGCTCGTCCGGGTTGCCGTCGCAATCGCAATCCACGGACAGGCGGTTCATTACGTTGATATAGAGAATATTGCCGTCCAGCGCGTCGGAAACGGACTTGCCGGCTTCCGCCATGCTGGCCGTGAAAGCGTTCTGCTCGCCGCCCCAGGGGTTGGTGCGGCTGGTGCCGCCGGAATGAATCCAGCTTTTGCCCTCCGCGCTGCCCAGGCCGATGGATATGTTTTTAATCGCACCGCCAAAGCCGGCCATCGCGTGGCCCTTAAAATGGGAAAGCACCAAATAACCGTCGTAATCGGCAAAATGTGCGCCGACAAAGTTTTCCTTTAGCTGGGTGGCAACCCCGGCAGGGGCATTCACCGGCAGGTTGATGGAGCCGTTTTCGTCCAAAATCTGGAAGTCGGCAATGGCTGTGAAGCCGTGGTCTGCCGCCACTTGGTAGTGCATAGCCGTAGCCGCGCGGGAGCCGCCGTAGGCCGTGTTGCATTCCACAATCGTGCCGTCCACCAAGTGCACCACATCGGCAATCAGCTCCGGCCGCAGATAGTTGCTGGCCGGCGGCTCGCCGGTGGAAAGCTTCACGGCGATTTTATCGCCGGACAATCCCTGTCCCAATGCTTGATAAGCCGCCACCATTGCCTCCGGGCTAATATCTTTGGTGTAGTAAACTTTGGCCGCTGCCTCGGCGTTTTGATGTTCCAGGGCGGCCAGGGCAATCACCTCGCCGCTGTTGGTGGTGATTGCCGCCGCATTGGCGGAGCTTTGCGGGGTTTGAGCTGGGGTCGCCTCCGGATTAGTCAGGGAAAGGGTTACGTTCACATTGCTTCGGCCCAAAACCTCCTGCATTTCGCTTTGGCTGACGCCGTTGATTTTGCCCAGCCGGGTGAAGCTCCAGGAATTGCTTGCATAGTACATTACAAACTGATTGCCTTGATAAAGAATTAAATCGCCGGCCTCGGTGGTTATCTGCTCGTCGTTGGTAGGCAGGCTGCTGCCCAACGGGCCCACCTTTTCAAAATTGCTGTAATCATGCAAGGCCAGGCTAATATTGCCTTTTTGCAACAGTTCTTTTAAGGCCGCGGCGGAGGAGTTGTCCGCTAAGGTAGCCGTCCAAACGTCCTGTTTAGTGCCGTCAACCTGAATATACATAAGGTTTGCCGCCTCCTGAGGATTGGAGTTTTCCGTTGTGTCCAAACGGCTGAGGTTCAGCAGGACTGCCGCCACCTGAGCCCTAGTGGCCGCGGTTGCACCGCCGGTGAAGCCGGGGATATTCTGGGTGGTCGCCTCGCTGGCATAACGACTCATAATCAGCCTCAGCTGCTCCTGAGTGATGTTGTCGTCTGGGCCAAAAAGGCCGTTGCCGTAGCCGTTCACCACGCCTTGTTCGGTGGCCCATAAAACTGCGTCGCTATACCACTGGCCGGCGACTGTGTCGCTGAAGCCGTCGTCGCCGGCAACCTGAGGTTCATCTTCCAAACGGTAAAGCACCGTCACCAGCATAGCCCTGGTTAGGCTCTCGGCCGGCGCAAACTCCGTTTCCGTGTTGCCTCGCATCAGGCCCTGCTCCTGCACATAGGCCACCGCCTCGGCATACCAGGCTTCGGCCGGCACATCGGCAAAGCTGCCGGCGGCGGCCGGCTCCGCGTCGGCGCTGACGTTAATAGCCAGTCCCGTAGCCAGCAGGGCGATGGCTAATATTAAGCCGGATAAGGTTAGTTTTTTCATAAATTTTCGCTCCTTTCTAATTTGTATTGTACCGCAACTAATTGGCAAAAAGAAGTTACTTTTGGTTTATCAGTTGAAACCTTGGGGTTATAAGCTGGCTTAAAGCTTGGCGTAGTCCTCGTCCGTCACTGCTTCCAGCCATTCGTTGCTGGTATCCTGGCCGGGCACCTCCACCGCCAGGTGGGAGAACCAGCTGTCCGGCGCTGCGCCGTGCCAATGTTTTACACCGGCGGGAATGTTCACTACGTCGCCGGGTTGCAGGGCCTGCGCCGGCCGGCCCCATTCCTGATAAAAGCCCCGGCCGGCCACGCAGACCAAAATCTGGCCGCCGCCGGCAGCTGCGTGGTGGATATGCCAGTTGTTGCGGCAGCCGGGCTCAAAGGTCACATTGAATATGCCCACCTGCTGGGTGGAAACGGGCGCTAAAAAGCTTTGGCCGCTGAAGTACTGAGCAAAGCCGTCGTTGGGCTGGCCGATTGGGAAGAGCATGCTTTGGGCGTGGGCCTCCATTGCGTCTGCCGGCGCTGAAGCTTCCTCCGTCCAGACCTCCTTAGCCAGTCGAAAAGCTGCCCAGGCCTTAGGCCAGCCGGCGTAAAAGGCGGCGTGGGTTAAAATTTCCGCAATCTCCTCCTGGGTGATGCCGTGCTCCTTGGCGCTTATTAAATGAAACTTAAAGGAAGTATCCACCAACCCTTGGGCCATCAAGGCCACCACCGTAATCAAGGAGCGGTCCCGCAGAGAAAGCTTGTCCTCCCGGCTCCAAACCTCGCCAAATAAAACGTCGTCGTTCAGCTGAGCAAATTTGGGGGCAAAGCTACCCAGTTGAGTGCGTCCTGCTGTTTGTTTTACCATGCCAATTCCTCCTCCGTTTGGCTAATTTGCAAAGTTTTTCTGATATTTATATTATAAAACAAATGACCTAAAATGTAAAATACTTCTTATAAATTGTTAGGTATGTTTATAAGGCATTTTAAAAGCGCAGCCGTCTTTGGGGGAAGATGGCTGCGTCTTACTGAGGCGAATTAATTTAAAGATTTTTGACAAACAAGCAGCGGATAGCGTTGAGAACCGCCAAAATCATCACGCCCACATCGGCGAAGATTGCCAGATACATATTGGCAATGCCCACCGCGCCCAAGGCTAGGCAGGCAAACTTAACGCCCAGGGCCAGCACAATATTCTGGTAAACAATGCCCAAACATTTACGGGAAATTTTAATCGCTTTGGCAATCTTCAGCGGGTCGTCATCCATCAGGACAACGTCCGCCGCCTCAATGGCCGCGTCGGAGCCCATTGCGCCCATGGCAATGCCAATATCCGCGCGGGAAAGCACCGGGGCGTCGTTGATGCCGTCGCCTACAAAAGCCAGCTTGCCTTTGCCGGGCGTTTGCTCTAAAAGCTCCTCCACCTTGGCCACCTTGTCTGCCGGCAGCAGTTCGCTGTAAACCGCGTCAAGCCCCAGCGTGGCCGCCACTTGTTCGGCCACCTTTTGGGCGTCGCCGGTCAACATCACCGTTCTATCCACCCCGGCCCTTTTCAACGCCTGGATGGCCGCCTGTGAGGTTGGCTTCAAAACGTCGGAAATCACAATATGCCCTGCGTAAGCGCCATTGATAGCCATATGAATAATGGTGCCGGTTTGGTGACAGTTAATGTAGGAAATTTGCAGGCGTTCCATCAGCTTTTGGTTGCCTGCGGCCACCTCCAGGCCGTCCACCTTGGCGATAATGCCGTTGCCGCTGAGCTCCTGTATATCGCTGACCCGTTTGCGGTCCAGCTCCTTGCCGCAGGCCCGCTGCAAGCTTTTGCTGATGGGGTGCGAGGAGGCGCTTTCCGCCAGGGCGGCATATTCCAGCAGTTGGACGTCCTCCAGCTTGTTGTGGTGAATACCGTTCACCTCAAACACGCCTTGGGTGAGGGTGCCGGTTTTGTCGAAAACCACAGTTTTGGTTTGGGAAAGAATTTCCAGATAGTTGGAGCCCTTAACCAGAACTCCCTGTTGGCTGGCGCCGCCAATGCCGGCAAAGAAGCTGAGGGGGATACTGATAACCAAAGCACAAGGGCAGCTGATGACGAGGAAGGTTAAGGCGCGATACAGCCAAACTCCCCAATCCGGGGGCAGGCCTAGGGCCAACAGCCGGAGCAACGGCGGCAAAACAGCTAAGGCCAACGCGCTGTAGCAGACGGCTGGAGTGTAGATTCGGGCGAATTTGGCGATAAAATCCTCCGATTTGGATTTGCGTGAGCTGGCGTTTTCCACTAAATCCAGGATTTTGGAAACCGTAGATTCGCCGAACTCCTTGGTGGTTTGGATTTTCAGCAGGCCAGTCATATTAATACAGCCGCTGATAATCTCGTCGCCGGCTTGGGCCTCGCGGGGCAGGCTTTCGCCGGTCAGGGCGCTGGTGTTCAGGCTGGAGCTTCCCTCCAGAATAAGGCCGTCTATGGGCACCTTTTCGCCCGGCTGCACCACTATAATGCTGCCAATTTCCACCTCGTCCGGGTCAACCTGCTCCAGCCGGCCGTTCTGTTCAACGTTGGCGTAGTCCGGGCGTATATCCATCAAGTCGCTGATGTTGCGGCGGCTTTTGCCCACGGCGTAGCTTTGAAACCATTCGCCTATCTGATAGAAGAGCATAACGGCAATGGCCTCCAGATAATCGCCGTTTTCGTAGATAGCCAGGGCCATCGCGCCTACTGTAGCCACGGCCATCAAAAAGTTTTCGTCAAAAACCTGCCGGTTGAGGATTCCCCGGACGGCTTTTTGCAAAATATCAAAACCGATAATGAAGTAATCCACCAGGTACAGGGCCAGGCGCAGCCAGCGCCCCGCGCCGGCAAAAAGATAAGTGTCCGCCTGGCTGAAAAGCTCTGCCGGCAGGGATTGCAGGCCCAGCAGCAGGGCGGAGGCAATTAAAATCCGGCGCAGCATGCGCTTTTGTTTTTTGGTCATGCCACTGTCCGGCTTGCCACCCACCAGCAAAAGCAGGAACAGGGCGGTTAAAATCACCGCTGCAAGCAAGCCGTTTACGAGAAGCTCTTGCATAATAAACACCTCTTACAGGAAGATTTCGCAGTCTGGCTCCACCTTTTTGCAAGCTTTTAAAACCTGCGGCATAACTGTTTGGGGCTCTTGCCCCTCGGCAAATTCCACAATCATTTTCTGGGTCATAAAGTTGACGGTGGCGGTTTGCACCCCGGCTGTTTTGCGGGCGGCGTTTTCCATCAAATTGGCACAGTTGGCGCAGTCCACCTCAATTTTGTAGGTTTTCTTCATATTTAGATACCTCCTTAAATTTTTTAGTTTGAACATCTGAGCACTTGTTCATTTGTTATTTATAGTATAATCTCTTTAAGCCGGAATGTCAATAGCTTTTGCGCATTTTTTCTAAGTTGCTGAAAAAGAGTGGGGGAATATTAAAAGCGGCAATTCTCAACGGAAAGCCGCTTTTAATATTACCCATTTCCCACCCTGGCAGACCCAGCTAATACCTGGTGATAACAATTACTGCTAATAATACATTTGTGCGCAATCGGAGCTTAACAATTCTTGAGGAATCGAACCCCTGCGCCTACTCCTTGGCGCTGCCAAAGCGCGACTTACGCTGTCGCCGCGTGGCATTCACTCTGTATCTGCTAATCCAAAAAATTACTCCAGCAAATCCGTGTTCCAGTTGGTGGCCTGCAATTTGTTATCCAGCAGGCGCAGTTCCTTGGCCATTTGGTCAATTTCCCTTTGCCAATCCGGCACAGA
>JAETTP010000040.1 GCA_021769035.1 Bacillota bacterium
CCTAAGGTTGTGATACGTTCGCACGGGGTGGGGCCGCAGGTTTATGCTCAGGCGGAAAAGCTTGGCTTGCCTTTGGTGGATGCCACTTGTCCGTTTGTGCAAAAGGCGCAGCGGGCCGCCCAGCAGCTTTATCAGGAGGGCTGGCAGGTGGTGATTGTGGGCGACCAAAATCACCCGGAGGTGGCCGGCATTAAAGCTTGGACGGCGGATACCGCCTGGGTGGCTGCCAATGCGGCGGAGGCTGCGGCCCTGCCGGATTTGCCAAAGGTGGCGTTGGGCTTGGGCGTGGTGGCGCAAACCACTCAGACGGAGGCCAATTTGGCTGAGGTTTTGGCGGCTTTGCAGAGCTTGCAGGCTAAATATCCAAAGGTGTGTTTTCGGGACACCATTTGTCGGGCCACGCGTCAGCGGCAGGAGGCTGCCCGCAATTTGGCGGCGGAATCTGATTTAATGGTGGTTATTGGCGGCAAAAACAGTGCCAACACAAAAAAACTGGTGCAGATATGTCAGGAGTGCGGTGTGTCGGCCCTGCTGGTTGAGGGGGCCGAGGAACTGCCAGCTGATTTATTTGACGGGCTCAAAGGGCCTGTGGGCGTTTGTGCAGGTGCATCAACGCCAGATTGGATAATTGAGGAGGTAGTAGTAAAAATGGCAGAACAGATGGAACAGAAGGATGTAATGGAGCAGGCAACAGAAGTGAAAGAACCGGAAGTTAAACGTAATTTTGCAGCGGAGATGTCATTCGTATCTTCGGGCTCGGCCAGCAAACCGGCTGCTGAACCTAAGGCTGCTGAGGAAGAGCAAGGCCCGACCTTAGACCAGATGGGTGATGATGTTTCCTTTGAGGAATTTTACAATCACGGCATCAAGGATATTCACCGTGGTTTGTGCGTGCAGGGCACTGTGGTGCAGGTACGTGATACAGAAATGCTGGTGGATATTGGCGGCAAATCGGAGGGCATTTTGCCCAGCAATCAGCTTTTGGCTGAAGAAGCTGAAAATTTGCGGGAGAAATTCCACGTTGGCGATAAATTTGACGTAATTGTTATTCGTAAGGAAAACAAAGAGGGCTATCCGGTGCTTTCCAAACGGATGGTGGATATGGTTAAAATTTGGGATAAATTGTTGCAGGTTAAGGAAGAAGATGGCGTTGTAACCGGCAAGGTGGTGGAGGCCGTTAAGGGCGGCGTGCTGATGGACGTTGGCGTGCGCGGCTTTGTGCCGTATTCCCAGTTGGACACTCATTTTGTCGACGATGTTAAGGCTTATATCGGCCAGGAGCTTTCCGCTAAAGTTATTGAGTGCGATAAGGATAAGAACCGCTTGTTGCTTTCTCCGAAACAGTTGAAGCTGGAGGAGCAGAAGAAAAAGCAGGAAACTATCTGGGCCGAGATTGCCGAGGGCCAGGTGCGCAAGGGCGTGGTTTCTCGCCTGACCAGTTTTGGCGCTTTTGTGGATTTGGGCGGCGTGGACGGTTTGTTGCATGTTTCCCAGATGGCTTGGTACAGAATTAATCAGCCTTCTGATGTTTTGAAGGAGGGCGATGAGATTGAGGTTTACGTTTTGAGCGTGGACCCGGAGAAGAAAAAGATTTCTCTTAGCTTGAAGCAGCTGATTCCTAATCCCTGGAGCTTGGCGGCTGAAAAATATCCGGTGGGTGCGGTGGTTAGCGCGACCATTATGCGTTTGGCTCCCTTTGGCGCTTTTGCTCAGCTGGAGCCTGGCGTGGAGGGCTTGATTCACATTTCCCAGCTGGATAAGGGCCGTGTGGAGAAAACCGAAGACGTGGTGGCTCCCGGCCAGGTGGTTGAGGTTAAGGTTTTGAGCGTAGACACCGAGAACAAACGCCTGAGCCTCTCTATCAAAGAATTGCTGAACGACAACGCCGACACTGAGGAAGCTGCTGAGTAAGGCATTGCTTTGAAAATTTTAGTTAGCTAATATTAAACACCCTCCTGCAACTAAGCGGGAGGGTGTTTTCAGCGTCCTATTTCTTTTTATTGGCTATTGTGTAACTATGGTCTAGCCGTTGGCAGATTTCAGCAGCCTCAACTGAACCGTCCAAACATATCGTATACCAATGTTTTTTATTCATATGGTAGCCAGGAAAATATTTGCGGTTGTCCACGGTTTGGGCCATTTCCTCAGGTGGCAGGCGCAAATCGACAATTTCAATTTTCCCGTCGCCCGGCAGGCCAATTTTATTTTTAGGCACCGTAAGCAAGGCGGCATACCATTTTTGATTATCCGGCCTGCGCAGCACAGCATTATCCGGGAAGCGGGCCCAGAGAAATTCCGGCTGGCTTTGGTAGGTTTGGGCGGCGTAAGCAAGCAAGGCCTGGGCCGTTGGGGTTTGGAAATAATCCGGCTGAAAGCAGCTTTGGGCAATGGCGGTTAATTCATTTTCATAGGCGGCTCTTAGGCTGCCCACAAACTCGCCCTGGCTGTTGTTCACTTTATGTAGGATATATTCCGAGCCGGTCAGATTATCCAGTAGTTCCGTTTGGATATTTCCGGCAGCGTCAATCATCACATTTAGGGTAAATTGTTTTTCAGCCAGCGCTTGGTGATAAAGATAGCCGGCTTCCGTTTTAACAAAGCCGTAAGGCTCAAGCTGCTCCCAAACGATTTTTTTATGTGTGAAGAAGTTATTTTCCTTGAACATTTTAGCTCCTCATCTTTTAGGCAAATGCTTTTTGATAGGCTGGATAAACAAACCGCCATAATAGAAAAAGATTAAATAGGGCGATTGCCGCGAAAATTATTTGCAGCAAAATCTCCGGTAGGCCCAGCAGAAGTATGCCATTCATATCGCCGCCGCCCACAAATTTATATATGAACGCCAGATACAAAGGGTCAATCAGCAGCAGGGCGAAAGTGGTGTAATAACCGATAGCTTTAAGCAGTTTGCTGCTGATTTTAACGATATGTTTGGTTAAGCCAACCATTAGATAAGCGGCCAGCAAGGTGCCTATGCTACCTGCTAGGCAAAATATTGCGATTTGGGAGTTGCTTAAAAGCTCCGTTTTGGCAACCACCTGCACGCCCAGGCCAAGCAGGCGCACTTTTTCAAAAGCGCCGTATGCTTTGGCTGCCAGGACGTGGCAGCCCTCATGAATAACAAAGTAGGCGATAATGGCAAACAGCAAGGCGCTCCATTTTCTTAAATTGGCGTTATTTTTCATTTAGTTTAGTCACCTCTTGTTTTGGCGAATTTTCTTTAATATCATTTAAGGAATAAATCATTTTTTACCTCATTATTTGTTTCGTTTGATTTGTAGCCCCTAAGCCTGATTTACTTGAAAGTGCGTATGATTTTCACGTTTATTACATTATATTATATCTTACCGCTTATTGCAAGCGGTGTTAGCCAAACTATTGAAATATTGCCAATAATATGTTATAATTATTAAATATACTATAAATGATTGAAAGCTAAAATGACTTAGAGAGGAAAGGATTGATTAAATGAAGCCTGTTGTTGCCATTGTGGGGCGGCCCAACGTAGGCAAAAGCACGCTGTTTAACCGCCTGATTGGCGCCAGACACGCTATTGTGGAGGATGTGCCCGGCGTAACGCGGGACCGTCTGTATCGTGACGCCACCTGGCTGGACCGAGATTTCACGGTGATTGACACCGGCGGCATTGATTTTACGGATAAGAACGACCAGATTTTAACCCGGATTCTGGAGCAGGCGGCCATTGCTATTGAGGAAGCGCACGTGATTATTTTTGTGACCGACAGCCGCGCCGGCCTGACGCTGGAGGACCAGGAGGCAGCAGACTTTTTGCGGCGCAGTGGCAAGCCGGTGATTTTGTGCGTGAACAAAATGGATAACTTTGCTAAGGTTGATGAAATTATTGATTTTTATGAGCTGGGTCTGGGGGAGCCGATTCCGGTTTCGGCTATTCATGGCATGAACACCGGCGATTTGCTGGACGCTGTGGTGGCTCATTTCCCGCCTAAGCACGAGTTGCAGCAGGAGGAGGCCAGCGTCAGCATTGCGGTGGTGGGGCGGCCGAATGTGGGCAAGTCCTCGTTGACGAACCGCCTCCTGGGCCAGGAGCGCAGCATTGTGGCGGATATGGCCGGCACAACGCGCGACGCTATTGACAGCGATTTTCGGCGCAACGGCGAGCTTTATCGGATTATTGACACGGCCGGCATGCGCCGGCGCGGCAAGATTGCGGAAACCACCGAGCGCTACAGCGTGGCCCGAGCCCTGCACGCGGTTGACCGCAGCGACGTGGTGCTGTTGGTGTTGGACGCCCGCGACGGCGTTACCGAGCAGGACCAGCGGATTGCCGGCTATGCCCATGAGGCCGGCAAGGGCCTGGTGGTGGTGGTTAATAAATGGGATTTGCTGCAAAAAAACGATCGCACCATGACGGAATTTGCGGAAAAGCTGAAAGAAAATCTGGCTTTTATGACCTACGCTCCCACCGTTTATGTTTCGGCCCTGACGGGGCAAAGGGTCAGCCGGATTATGGATTACGTAGATTTGGCGGCGTCCGAGCAGGTTAAGCGGATTTCCTCCAGCCGTTTGAACGAGGTTTTGAATGAGGCGGTGCTGCTCAATCCACTGCCCGGCGATAAAGGGCGGCGTTTGAAAATCTTTTACGCCAGCCAGGCCGGGGTTAAGCCACCCACTTTCCTGTTCTTCGTCAACGACCCTGAGCTGATGCACTTTTCCTATCTGCGCTATTTGGAAAATCAGTTGCGTCAGAACTTTGGCTTTGAGGGCACGCCGCTGGTGCTGAGGGTGATTGGCCGGCAGGAAAAGGAGGAGGCCAAGGAGGCTGAAAAGCGAGGCCGTTAAAAGACGGCATATCGCTTTGCGCCTTATTTGGCTTAAACAAAAATTTGTTTGAAAGATTTTAGCAAATTTGGGGGAGATTTTGGCAAATGGACGTATTGTATTGTGTTTTGGCTGCGCTGATAGCTTATCTGTTCGGCTCAGTTTCTTTTGCCTATATTGTTACCAAGCTGGTTACCGGCCAGGATATTCGCAACATTGGCAGCGGTAGCGCCGGCACCACTAACACAGCGCGGGCTGTTGGCAAGCCGCTGGCGGCTTTGGTGATGGCTTTGGATATTCTGAAAGGCTTTGCCAGCACGGAGATCGGCGTTATGCTGGGCGGAGAAACCGGCGGCCTGGTGGCCTTTGTGTTTGTCATCATCGGGCATACCTTTCCGTTTTGGCTTAAATTCCACGGCGGCAAAGGCGTGGCCTGCGGAGCCGGTTCTCTGCTGGCGCTTTCGCCGACGGTGTTTTTGATTGCGCTGGCCGGCTTTGTGCTGTTGGTGGCGCTCACCGGCTATGTTTCGGCCGGCTCCATCTGCGCCTGCCTGCTGCTGATTGTTTCGTCTTTGGTAATGCCGGAACCGCTACTGTTCCGGGTGCTTTATATCGTGATGGCCTGCACGGTGCTATTTTTACACCGGGCTAATATCAAACGTCTGTTGAACGGTACGGAGAGCAAAACTTTCCATAAGAAAAAGTAAATTATTGATAAGCGAGGTAAAAAGAGATGTCGAATGTTGGCATTGTTGGTGCAGGCAGTTGGGGCACGGCTCTGGCTTTGGTGTTGCACGAAAATAAACATCAGGTGATTTTGTGGTCTAACGAGCCGGAGCACGTGGCGGAGCTGCGCCAAACCAGGCTTAACCCGCGTTTTTTGCCGGGGGTGGAGTTGCCGGCGGAGCTGGCTTTTACGGCGGATTTGGCCGAGGCGGCGGCTGGGGCGGATTTTTTGGTGATGGCCGTGCCCAGCCACGCGGTGAGTTCCGTGGCCGAGCAGCTGCGTCAGACTGGCGTTGTGCGTTCGGATACGGTGCTAATTTCCGCAGCTAAGGGGTTTGATACGAAGTCCTATCAGCGCATGAGCGAGGTTTTGCAGGCTGCTTTTCCGAACAACCCGGTGGCGGTGTTTTCTGGCCCTAGCCACGCCGAGGAGGTCAGCCGGCAGATTCCCACAGCGATTGTGGCGGCTTCCGCCGACGAGGCGGTTATGCGGGCGGTGCAGCAGCTTTTTGGCACGCCTAATTTGCGTGTTTACACCAACAGCGATGTAATTGGTGTGGAGTTGGGCGGTTCTCTGAAAAATGTGCTGGCGTTGGCCAGCGGCATTTGCTATGGCATGGGCTGCGGTGATAACACAGAGGCAGCTTTGATTACCCGCGGCTTAAAGGAAATTGTGCGCTTGGGCGAGGCTATGGGGGCGCAGGCGGCCACCTTTTACGGTCTGTCCGGCTTGGGCGATTTGGTGGTGACCTGTGGCAGCCGGCACAGCCGCAACCGTCAAGCCGGCCTGCTGCTGGGTCAGGGCCAAAAGCTGGAGGAGGTTTTGCCGCAGGTTGGCATGGTGGTGGAGGGCGTGAACGCCACCAAAATCGCCAGGGAACTGGCTTGCCGCTACGCTGTGGATATGCCGCTGACCGAATGCATTTATCAGGTGCTGTTTGGCGGCCTGCCGATTGAGGAAGTGCGCGATAGATTGATGCAGCGCGGCCAAAAGCCGGAGTGAGCCGCGGCCGCCATTAAGCAGGAAAAAGTTAAGGGTTTTGCAAACACCGTCCTTAATTTGACTGAAAGGAATATTACAGCGGCGTTCAATTTTGAAAACGCCGCTGTAATTAATTTAAAGTTGTTCTATTCCCTTTGGTATAAGCATAAAAAAGTATGGAGAGAAACAGCCATAATTTTATTTATATAAAGCTGAAAGGCGCAAGGGGAGGGAATACGTGGTGGAAAAGTTTGATATACTTGAAGACATTGCCACAAGAACCAATGGAGATATTTATTTAGGGGTTGTGGGGCCGGTGCGTACCGGCAAGTCTACATTTATAAAGAAGTTTATGGAGCTGTTGGTGCTGCCGGGCATCACAGACCAGGAGGCGCGGGCACGGGCGGTTGACGAGCTGCCGCAAAGCGGCGCCGGCAAAACGGTGATGACGACGGAGCCGAAGTTTATTCCGGCGGAGGCGGTGCCCATTCAGGTGAAAGACGGCCTGGCCGCGCAGGTGCGGCTGGTGGATTGCGTGGGCTATGGCGTGCCGGGTGCGCTGGGTTTTCAGGAGGAAGACGTGCCGCGCATGGTGAACACGCCCTGGTTTGAGGAGGCAATTCCTTTCCAGGAGGCGGCCGAGATTGGCACCCAGAAAGTTATCAACGACCACAGCACTATCGGTGTGGTGGTGACGGCGGACGCCAGCATTACGGGTATTGGCCGGGAGGATTACGCCGAGGCGGAGGGCCGGGTGGTTGCGGAGCTGCAAGGGCTGGGCAAACCTTTTTTGATTATCTTCAACACGGCCAACCCCGGCAGCGAAGCTGCGCAGCAGGAGTGCGAGCGCCTGAAAGAGCTTTACGGCACTTGTGTGCTGCCGCTGGACGTGGCCGCCTTACAGCAGGAGGATGTGCTGCATATTTTACAGGAGCTGCTGTTTGAGTTCCCGGTGAGCGAGATTAACGTTAATCTGCCGCGCTGGTTTGAGGAATTGCCGGCCAGCCATTGGCTGCAACGCTCCGTGGAGGATACGCTGGGCCAGGCGATGAGCCAGGTGCGCCGGGTGCGGGATATTGACGAGTTGGCGGAAAACATTGCCGCGGCGGAGAATATTGCCACGGCGGAGCTGGCGGAGATGAACTTGGGCAGCGGCGTGGCCCAGCTGCAAGTGAGCACGGAGCCGGATTTGTTTTACAAAGTGCTGGGCGAGTTTGCCGGCGAGGAGATTGAGGGCGAGCACACGCTGCTGCGGGTTATCCGCGATTTCAGCTACGGCAATCGGGAGTGGAACAAGGTTTCCGAGGCGATGGAGGAGGCCAAGGCGCAGGGCTATGGCGTGGTGACGCCCAGCCTCAGCGAGATGTATTTGGAGGAACCGGAGCTTATCAAGCAGGGCGGCCGTTTCGGCGTGCGCCTGAAGGCCTCCGCCCCCAGCTTCCACGTTTTGCGGGCCAACATCTCAACGGAAATCACGCCGCTTATTGGTACGGAGAAGCAATGCGAGGAGCTGGTGCGCTATATCCTGAGCGAGTTTGAGGAGGACCCGCAGAAGATTTGGCAAACCAATATCTTTGGTAAATCGTTGAACGAGCTGGTGCAGGAGGGAATCCAGGGCAAGCTTTACAAGATGCCGGAGGACGCCCAGGTGAAGCTCCAGGAAACCTTGCAACGGATTGTGAACGAGGGCGGCGGCGGATTAATCTGCATTATTCTATGATAATCGGTTGACAAAATTTACTATATATGGTATACTATCCATGTCATTATCATGACGGAAAACGAGAATAAATATTTGTTTTTTTGGCATGGTAAGATCTCCTTTCAGGAAAAAGGCGGAGCCGCGCAGCCCCGTCTTTTTCTATTAAAGTGATAAAATAAACGATTTGGAGGGACGCATAGATGGTTACGCAGGCTGAATTGAAAAAAGCGCTGGAGATTATTGTCACGGAATGGAGCCGGCAAAACAACAGGTATGATAGGAGAAGCAATTTTATCTATTATGTGGACACAGTGGATGAGTGTTTGCAGCGGGCGCGGGAAATTGGCATAGATGAAAACTATGTTCTGCATCGGTGGTATAATTTTCAAACCTCGATTTACTGTGAGTACTTGTTTGTGAAATACGGCGCGCGCAAGGAAAAGCAGCCCTACAATCACGATGTGGACATCTATATTAACGATATACCCTACGACGTGAAATTAACGGTCTATCCCGCCGAGCTGAAACGGGAAAATACAATTTTGGATTTACATAAGCAGGAAGATAAAAATACGCTTGTCCGGTGGATGTACGCTAACCAATCTCAGGAGGGGCGCAAGCATTTGAAAAATCGAATGTTTGTTGTCTGCAACGGGGAAAATGCCTACCAGAATTTGGTCTTGAAAAGCGCCTTTGATTTAATTGAGCCGGAAATTCAAAATTATTTCCACTTTTTGCAGCATAACGAGCCTAATAAGCTGGTTATTCAGGACGCCGGCAAGGATTATACCGTCTATTCGGATATAATTTGTGTGGAGGGTTAAACATAGCTTTAAATTGAGAGCCACCCGTTTTTGCGGGTGGCTTAAATTGTTTAATGGTAAAAACTTCCTCTGAAAAAAGCTCAATAAAATTAAAAAACCTCTTGTCATACAAACAATCGTTTGGTATAATATAAGTAAAGCTTGCGGCAGACAAGAGGAGGGCGGTCAAATATGAAAGACAGAACCTATATCGCGATTGATTTGAAATCCTTTTATGCTTCGGTGGAGTGCGTGGAACGGGGCTTGGAGCCGCTGACAACCAATCTGGTGGTGGCTGATTTGAGCCGCACGGAAAAAACCATCTGCCTGGCGGTTTCTCCCTCGCTGAAAGCCTGCGGGATTCCTGGCCGCCCCAGACTGTTTGAGGTGGTGCAGCGGGTGAGGGAGCTTAATTTGCAAAGACGCTGCCAAGCGCCGGGCAAAAAGCTGGTTGGCAAATCCTGCAACGCGACGGAGCTGGCGGCCAACCCAGCTTTGGAGCTGGATTATATCGTGGCCAGGCCGCAAATGGCTCATTATATGAAGTTTAGCACGCAAATTTATCAGATATATTTGAAATATGTGGCGCCGGAGGATATTCAGGTCTATTCCATTGACGAGGTTTTTATTGACGCTACCGATTATCTGCGCACTTATAAGCTATCGCCCAGGGAGTTTGCGATGCAAATAGTTTTAGACGTGCTGCAAAGTACCGGTATAACGGCCACGGCGGGCATTGGCAGCAATCTGTATCTGTGCAAGGTGGCAATGGATATTGACGCCAAGCATTGCCAGCCGGACGAAAACGGGGTGCGCATTTCCGAGCTTGACGAGCTGAGTTATCGGCGGCGGCTTTGGGCCCACCGGCCGCTGACGGATTTTTGGCGGGTTGGCCGGGGCTACGCGGCCAAGCTGGAGGCCAACGGAATGTTTACGATGGGAGACGTGGCCTGGCGTTCTCTCTATGATGAGGATACCTTATATAAGCTGTTTGGCGTAAATGCGGAGCTGCTCATTGACCACGCTTGGGGTTGGGAGCCCTGCACCATAGCGGATATTAAGGCCTACAAGCCTAGCACCAACAGTATTAGCTCCGGGCAAGTTTTGCAATGCGCCTATTCCTTTGCCAAGGCTAAATTGGTGGTGCACGAGATGGCCGAATGCCTAACTTTGGAGCTGGTGGATAAGGGGCTGCTGACCGACCAGATGATTTTAACTGTGGGCTACGACCGGGAAAACCTGGCGGATAAAAGCAAGGCCGATAATTATCAGGGAGAGGTCAGCACGGATTATTATGGGCGAAAAATCCCCAAGCATGCGCATGGCTCCATAAATTTAGGGCGGCAGACTGCCTCCACGAAAATTATTGTTGATGCGGTTATGGAGCTGTTTGAGCGGATTGTGGATAAGGATTTGACAGTGCGCCGCATGTATGTGGTGGCTAACCGCGTGGTGCCGGAAAGCGCGGCGGCGGAGGCTCCGGCCGAGAGCGAGCAGCTGACTCTGTTTACGGATTATGCGGAAGTGGAGCGGCAGCGGCAGGCGGAAGCGGCGGAGCTGGCGCGGGAGAAGAAAATTCAGAAAACAATGCTTACTATTAAGCGGAAATTTGGCAAAAACTCAATCCTGAAAGGGTTTAACTTTGAGGAGGGGGCAACGGCCCGGGAGCGCAACCGGCAGATTGGAGGACATCGGGCATGAGAGAGCCTTGCAACGGTAAATATGCGGAGATAATCAATTTGCCGCATTATCAGTCCAAGAAGCGGCCTGCAATGAGCAATTACGACCGGGCGGCTCAGTTTTCGCCCTTTGCCGCCCTGACGGGCTACGAGGCGGCGGTGGCCGAGGCCGGCCGGCTGACGGACGAGCGGCTGGAGCTGAGCGAGGAGCGGGCGCAGCTTCTGGATAGCTGCCTGGAGCTTATCAAGGAGCATTTGGCGGAGCAGCCGGCAATCAGCATAACCTATTTTCAGCCAGACAGTCAAAAAAGCGGCGGCCAATATCTTTGCCTTAGCGGCAGGGTCAAAAGAATTGCGGAAGCTGAGCGCAGGTTGATTTTAACCGACGGAACGGAAATTCCGTTTGCGGATATTTTTAACCTGGAGGGCCAGCTTTTAGAGAGATTACAAAATACTTTCTAAAAATTTAATATAGTCAAAAAAAGCCATATGAACAATTTTTATTGTTCATATGGCTTTTTTTGTAGGTGAACGAAATCCTTTATAGAGGCTTAATCGGCCGTTTATGCTCAGATAAGGGTTGTTTATGTCAAAATTCTTTCAATGCTTTATTATCTATATTACACTTTTTTCAGAGAGCTAAGTTAGCCAAAAAAAAATAGGAAAGTGGGGTAATCATTGTGTTGAAAAAGAAAAAAAGGGAAAGCGGCAATGGCGGAATGAGCCAGCTGGATATGCTGTTGGGGCTCGTCTGCGCGATCTTTTTCCTGGACACCATTCCCTCTGTGGCAACAATGGGCTGGGCGTCCATCACCTGGATTGTTATTATTGGTATTTTCTTCTTCCTAACCGGGTCGTTGGCTTGCGCGGAGTTGGGCGCGGCCTATCCTGATGACGGCGGTTTTGCCGGTTGGACGGCCAGAGCCTTTGGCTCCAAAATGGGGGCTTTTGTGGGCTATCTCTATTGGGCCTGCAACGCTGTTTGGCTTTCCTCCAACTCAACGCTGTTTGTCAACATTTTTCAGGCAACCTTTGGCCTGGAGCTGAGCAAGCTTGGCGCCGCACTGTTGAATTTATTTATAATTTACGCTATGCTGGCCATCTTGCTGCTGCCCAGCAAAAACAGCAAAGGGATGTATAATTATGGCGCAATCGTCAAAATTGGCATTGGCATTGCCTTGATAGCGGCGGGCGTTGTCTGCTTTGTCCGGGGCGGAACTCAGGCTAACCCGTTCCAGATAAGCGAGTTTAAGCCCACCTTGGGCGCGGCGTTGGTGTTCATTCCGGCCTTGATTTACAATTTCCTGGGCTTTGAAACCTCCGCGGCCAACGGCAGAATGGAAAACCCGGCGCGCGATGTACCGCGGGCGGCTATTAAAAACGTGGTAATCGTGGCGGCTCTGTATATTGCCACTTCCGTTGCTATGCTGTGGGCTCTGCCGGTTTCCGAGGTCAGCATCACCACCGGTATTATCCAAACCTTGCAAGCCGGTTTTGGCAGCCAGGGGGTTATGGGCGGCGTTGTGATTTTGGTTGGTATTCTGTATCTTTCCGTAATCTTTATTCAGGGTATGCTGTGGGTTGGCGCGCCTTGCAATACGGCTGCGGTGGCCGGCGATACGGGCGAATTGCCCAAAGTCTTCTCCAAGCGCAACAAACATAACCAGCCGGTTGGTGTTATTATCATTTCGGCAATTATGGCTACGCTGATGACGTTGGCTTCCAATCTAATCAGCGGTTCGGCTGAGGAGATCTTCTGGGCGATTTTCTCCTGTACCTCTCTGCTGTTGATTATTCCTTACATTATCAACTTTGAGGCCTATTTCAAGCTGAGAGCAGCCGACACGACCAGCGAACGCCCTTATGTTTTCCCGGGGCCTAAATGGTTGGCCAGCCTACTCATTCGCATTGCGGAGCTGATTGCTATTGCTACCTGTGTGCTGTTTGTCTGGACGCCCGGCCTGCCCTTGAATATGACGCAGTTTGTGTTTGTTGTGGCTGGTTCGGTGGTGGTAATCGTTTTGGGTCTGGTTTTGATTAAAATGGCGGACAAGCAAAAAACAGCCGAGTAATAAAGCTGTAGTTTGAAGATTATATCAACATTATATTTAGGAGGGATTGTTTATGAAAGCGAACTTGGTGTTTAAGAATGGCGTGGTTTACACCGCAGACGCCTCCCGCACCGTTGCCGAGGCTGTGGCCGTGGCGGACGGCAAAATTGCCTACGTGGGCGATAACAGCGGGGTGCAGGCTTATATTGGCGCGGGAACCGAGGTTGTGGATTTGGCCGGCAAAATGCTGCTGCCCTCATTCTTTGAGGGCCACGCGCATTACACCAAAGCCACCTCAACGGTGGTGGGCATCAACCTAGCCGGTTTGGACACGGAGGCGGACTATGTGGCTGCAATGAAGCAATTTTTGGCGGAGCGGCCCGGTTTGCAGGCCTTGCGTGGGCAGGGCTATCTGGAGGCTGTTTTTCCCGGCATTGGCCCGCGCAAGGAAGCGCTGGACGAGGTTTCCAAGGAAATCCCGATTGTGGTGCAGGCGGAAACGCTGCATTCTCTGTGGTGCAATTCCAAGGCCATTGAGCTGGCTGGCGTGAACACGGACACGCCGGACCCGGAAAACGGCCGGATTGAGCGCAACCCCGACGGCAGCGCCCACGGCTGTTTTCGGGAAAGCGCCCAGGATTTGATTTTGGACGCGGTGGGCGATTTCAGCGTGGAGCAATATAAAGAGGGCGTTTTGGCTTATCAGGATAAGATTTTGCAATATGGCTTCACCGGCGCTTACGACCCTTGGCTTTATGCAAACAGCAACGCGGTGGAGGCTATTAAAGAATTGGACCAGGAGGGCAAGCTGAAGATTTACTTCCGTGGCGCTTATTGGATGGATCCGCATCGGGGGCCGGAGCAGGTGGCGGAGATTGCGGCGGCCAGGGAGCGGGATAATGCCAATGCCGTGATGTTCCAAACCAGAGCCGTAAAGTTCTTTATGGACGGCGTGCTGGAATCGCAGACGGCCTTTTTGCTGGAGCCCTATGCCCAGGCGGAGGGCCGGCCGGCAGACTGGCGGGGCGACCAGATTTGGGAGCCGGAGAATATGAAAAAATGCGTGGCGGCGGTTGACGCTGCCGGGCTGGGGATTCACGTGCACTGTGCGGGCGACGCCGCCGTAAAACAGACGCTGGACTCTATCGAATATGCTCAAAGCGTGGTAGGCAAAAACGACCGCCGGCATTGCATTACCCATATCTTTTTGGTGGACCCGGCCGACCTGAAACGTTTTAAGGAGATGGGCGTGGTGGCTATGCTCAACGCCTACTGGGCGCAGATTGATGAAACTTACTTTGTCAACGGCATTTACACCGGCGAGGAGCGCATTGCCCATACTTATCCCATCAATTCCTTCTTTAAGGAGGGTATCATCACCGCCAACGCTAGTGATTATCCCATCACGGCAGAGCCTAATCCTTTTATTGGCATCGAGATTGGCGTGACGCGAATTGCGCCGGACAATTATCACCCCTGGGTGCTGGATTATGACGACCCGCGTATTCACGGTGATTTTTGGCCGGAGGAGCGGGCGCAGGTGGAGGATATGATTGACAGCTTCACGATTGCGCAGGCCTACGCCAATTTCCTGGACGAGGTGAGCGGCTCCCTTGAAGTGGGCAAGGAGGCCGATATGATTGTGGTGGACAGAAACATCTTGGCTTGCCCCAGCGAGGACATCGGCCTGGCCCAGGTGGAAAGAACCATCTTCCGTGGCCAAACGCTTTACCAAAAATAATATTGTGTTTTTTACTTCCAAAAAATAAAGTTTATCCTTTTACTTCCTTTAAATAAATAATGGAGCATACCCCCGAAAACCGGTTGAGCCGGACGGGGGAATGTTCCGTATGAGATAGTGTTCTGGCAGGGGGGTGTTGTGATGGAAACAGTAGGTTTGCTTTCGGTTTTGCCGCCGCTTTTGGTTGTTGGGCTGGCAATTATGACAAAAAACATTATATTCTCCCTGACGATGGGAATCGTTTGTGGGTTGGGGATTTTTGGTTTTACCTCTCCAGCGTTGGAATCGGACAATTTTCTGGATCTAATTATGTATGGCCTGGAGCTGATGACCCAAACTGTAGGCACGCGGGATAATCTTTTATTAATTTTGTTTTTGGCGCTTTTGGGCGGTATCATTGCCATTTTAACGGCCGCCGGCTGCACTGGGGCCTTTGCCGGCGTTGTGGTTAAACGTTTGAAAAGCCGACGCGGCGCACAGTTTGTCTGTTTTTTGCTTGGCTGCCTCATTTTTATTGACGATTATTTTAATGCGGTTATGGTGGGCAATGTTTCGGTCGATATTACCGACAAATTTAGCATTTCCCGGGCCAAGCTGGCCTATCTGATTGATTCCACCTCCGCGCCGGTGACTATTTTGGTGCCCATTTCCAGCTGGGTGGCGGCGATAATTTCTATGATAATGCCGGAGCTGGCCAGATATGGGTTGGCAGAATCGGGAATGTCTATTTTTCTGGAATGTGTGGTTTTTAACTTTTATGCCTGGTTCACTTTACTAATGGTGGTGATTGTGATAGCATTTAATGTAAATATTGGAGCCATGCGTACATACGAGGAGGGCCTGGCGCAAACCGGTCTGGATAATAGTATTTTTGTTGATGTGAACGAAAGCGTTGTAGATGATATGGCTTGCAAGCAGCGGGGCACGGCCCTGGATTTGTTGTTGGTGCTGTTGGCCTTGGTTTTAATGTCCGTAGGATTTATGCTTTACACCGGCGGTTTTTGGGCGGGAGAGCACAGCCTGCCAAAGGCTCTGCTGAACTGTGACCCTAATATTGCGCTGGCCAGCGCCGGCTTTGTTACGCTGGCTCTGTGCTTTGGCTTGTTTGTGTTGCGCGGCAGGCTGAGCTTTGCCAAATTTAACGAGGCCTTTTTGCACGGCTTGAAATCAATGTTGGTTTCCGTTGTTATTTTGGTGTTATCCTGGACTTTTTCGGTGTTGTTGGGGCGGGACGGCTTGGGCACCGGCGTTTATGTTGCCGATATGCTGATTGGCCGGCTGCCAATTTGGGCCTTGCCAGCGGCTGTCTTTTTTGTTTCTGCTTTGGTGTCGTTCTCCACCGGCGCTTCCTGGGGCGCGATGGGGATTATGCTGCCCACGGCTATTGCGATGTGCGCCGCTGTTGATCCGGCCTATTTGAATATGGTTTTGGGGGCCACGCTGGCCGGTGCTGTTTTTGGCGACCATTGTTCGCCGCTGGCGGATACGACGGTGCTTTCGGCCTCTGGGGCTGGCTGCAAACATTTGGTTCATGTGCTGACGCAGTTGCCTTATGCGCTGACGGCAGGGATAATCAGTCTGCTGGCTTTTTTAATTGCCGGAATCATGCACAGTTTGCTGTTGGCTATGGGTTTTGGGGTTGTGAGCCTGTTTTTTTGGGGATGTTGTTGCAGCCGTCAAAGATTATTTGCCAAAAGGGTATGTAATATTTATAAAAGTAAATCATTAAACTAAGGGAAGCTTAGCCGGCGGATAAGGAGGGAAGACATGTTCAAAATTGCCATTTGTGACGATAATAAATATGATATTAAGGAAATGCTGAAAATGCTGAAAACCCTGTGGGCAGAAGGGGTGCGATATGAGGTTACCTGTTACTACAACGGGCCGGAGTTGATTCAGGACTTTGAACAGGGGGCGCGTTATCACGTGCTGATTTTGGATATGGTGATGAAGCCCCTAAATGGTATTGAAACGGCGCAGCAAATTCGCAAATATGACGTTTCAATGCCGATTTTGATTGTAACCTCCACCAGAGAATACGCGCTGGACGGCTATCTGGTGAATGCTTGGCGGTATCTGACCAAACCTTTAGATGAAAGCAATTTTTTGCAGGAAATTCGGCAGCTGCTGGATTACGCCCGCAAAGCTGATGAAAATTACTTTTTTATCGACAACGACAAGGGCATTGTCAAATTGAAGCTGGACGATATTTTGTACTTTGATTCCGATTTGCATGTTATTACGGCGCACACGCTGAACGAGGCCTATTCTTTCCGCAGTGTGTTGAGCACGGTGGAAGATGAATACGGAAAATATGGTTTTTATCGGGTTCACCGCAGTTTTTTGGTTAATCTTAAACACGTGCAAAAAATTTCCAAGCTGACGCTTACGTTGGTGAACGGGCAGGAATGTCCGGTGGGTAAATCACGCGCGTCCGGCCTGCATGAGGCTTTGATGGATTATATTTTGCGGAATCGGTAAAACTGCCTTTAACGATTAGGGGGGATGAGGCGTGGATAATATCGACCAAATACTGCTGCTGGGATTTATCGGCCTGACCGAAACCTTTTTGCTGCATTTTCAGTTTGCCCTGTTGATGAAGCGCAATAATAGCCGCAACAAGCATTATTACTACTTGATGTTGGCTTTATATTGCCTTTGCACTGTTTTTGATGCGGCACACAATTTTAGCGTCTTTTTTGTGTTTCTGATTGCCTATCTGCTGATTGCGATTACGGCCTATGTGTTTTATGACGGCACAATCGCCACCAAGCTGAGCGACTCTTTTGTGTTTTTATCGGTCAATTACGCAGCGACGATTTACGCCACCGTGCTGGTGTACAAATTTAGCGGCGCTTCGGATTTTCCCCGAAATTTGTCGCAAAATTTTTTCTCACAGATTATTTTAACGCTGCTTTGTATGCTTTTTCTGCTGTTTTTATATCAATTTGGCAAGCGAATGAGCACCAAATTTTTTCCAAATTTTATCGTATCGTTTCTTATTCCGTTGCTAATTTGTATCTTGCTGCTCACTCAATTTTATATGAACCAAAACAGCGGCGAGGCCAGCTTGGAA
>JAETTP010000100.1 GCA_021769035.1 Bacillota bacterium
GCCGCCTTGCCGGAACGGCCTCAAATTGAGGAAATTCGCCAAGCGCTGCTGGCTTCCGGCGCCTTAGGCGCCCGGATGACCGGCTCAGGCTCGGCGGTCTATGGAATCTTTACCCAAGAAAATCAAGCCCGGACCGCTCTGAAAAAACTGGATTTCCCCGGCGCCCAAACCTGGGTCGCCCGGCCTGTCCATTGATTTTTTTGGCGCCTCTGTATAAAGCTCAAAAACTTAGTCTATACTCCCTTCATAGCCAGCAGGACGGGGCGCGGCGCCGCGATTCATCCGCTGGAAACCGATTCAATGAAAAAGGGTCCCTCAAAATGCGTTGTATGCGGGGGAAAGAAAGGCGGGCTTTTATGCGGAAGATATTGAAACTGAAGCGCTGGGAATTGGCGTTGCTCTGCGGGTTGTTTTTTACATTATTCTCTATGGCGGCGGCGCCTGTCCGGGCCCAGAGCCGTTTGGCGGCAAAAATCACCCGGCTCCATGTGGTGGCCAACAGCGACAGCGAACAAGATCAACAGCTCAAATTGCA
Source organism: Bacillota bacterium (assembly GCA_021769035.1). Classification (GTDB taxonomy): domain Bacteria; phylum Bacillota; class Dehalobacteriia; order UBA4068; family UBA4997; genus Avidehalobacter. The sequence continues at coordinate 536 of JAETTP010000100.1, forward strand.
GGTGCGGGACGCGGTGCTTCAAGCCGCTCAGGCTCGGCAGGACCAGCTGGAAAACGGGGAAATCGATCAGGACTTTTTGGACGCTATCCGCTTGGCAGGCCAGCAGGAGGTCCGGCGCCAGGGCTGTGATTACCCAGTAAAGGTTCAACGGGCCAATATGTATTTTGACACCCGTTATTATGAGGATTTTTCTCTGCCTGCCGGTTATTACGACGCGGTGCGGGTGACGATTGGCAGCGGAAACGGGAAAAATTGGTGGTGCGTCATGCTCCCGCCCCTGTGCGACCCGGCGTGCAGCCAGGAATTTGAACAAACCGCCCGAGAAGCCGGGCTGGAGCCTGGAGAAATTCGCTTTATGACCCGGGACGGCATTGAATATTCTGCCAAATTCAAAACGGCGGAGCTCTGGGGCAAGCTGGTCCACAGCCTTCGCTCCTAAGGGCCCCTCTTCCCTCAACAGGGCTCCGCCAGGCGGCGGGGCCTTTTTCTTTTGTCTGACGCCATATCCAAAATTCGTTTTGGATATGGCGTCTGTTTGGTTTCTGCATTATAATAACCCATGCGCTTGAAAAAACGTAGATTGCGCCTTTTCCCCTATCAGGCAGAGGCGCTTGCATACCGAAACAAAGCCGCTCAAGCGGCCGCCTGCGGCGAATGTGGCCGCAAACAAACAGAAAAGGAGATGCGATTCTATGCGACAATATGTGATCGACGCTTTTACCAACCAAGTATTTTGCGGCAACCCCGCCGCCGTCTGCTTGACAGACCATATTTTACCAGAACAGCTGATGCAGCAAATTGCAATTGAAAACAATCTTTCCGAAACCGCTTTTGTCTGCCCTGAGGGGCAGGAATATCGGCTGCGCT
>JAETTP010000041.1 GCA_021769035.1 Bacillota bacterium
GACGAAAGCAGCATTATCGCCAACTGCCGGCAGTCGGTGGGGATTTTGTCGGACGAAACGATTATTGGGCAGCACCCCTGGGTGGACGATGTGCAGCAGGAGTTGGCGCGGCTGAAAAAGCAGCAGCAGGAACAGGCGGCGGAATATGCGCCGTTTGAGGGCGAGCTAAATGAAACATAATGACTATTGGCGAGAGCGTTTTGTCCAGCAGGAGGCGGCGCAAAATCAGCTGGCCCAAGCCGGACGGCAGGAAATAGAGCGGCATTATCGGCGGGCGCAGCGGGAGTTGGACGAGCAAATTCGGGTTTGGTATCAAAGGCTGGCCGATAATAACGAGATAAGTTTGGCCGAGGCCCGGCGTTGGCTGACTGGGCAGGAGCTGGCCGAATTTAAGTGGGACGTGCAGGAATACATCAAGCGTGGGGCGGAAAATGGCATAGACGGACGCTGGGCGAAGCAGTTGGAAAACGCCAGCGCCCGTTTTCATATATCCCGTCTGGAGGCGTTGAAAATCCGCACCCGGCAGAGTATGGAGCAGCTGTTTGCCAGGCAGCAGGGGATTGTGGGCCAGACTTTGGCCGACGTATACCGCAGCGGCTACTATCACACGGCGTTTGAGCTGCAGCGGGGCTTTGCGGTTGGTTGGGATATTGCCGGAATTGACCAGTGGCAGCTGGAGAAAGTGCTGGCCAAGCCTTGGGCGGTGGACGGCAAAAATTTCTCGGAGCGGATTTGGGGCAATAAGGACAAGCTGATTGCGGAAGTGCATAACGAGCTGACCCGCAACATTATGCTGGGGCAAGACCCGCAAAAGGCGATTGACGCGATTGCCAAAAAGCTGAACACCTCCCGCGTCAACGCCGGGCGGTTGGTTATGACTGAGGAGGCCTATTTCAGCAGCTTGGCGCAGCGGGATTGCTTCCGCGAATTGGGAGTGGAGCAGTTTGAGATTGTGGCCACGCTGGACAGCCATACCTCGGAAATTTGCCAGGAGCTGGACGGAGAGGTGCGGCCGATGAGTGATTTTGAGCCGGGCGTGACCGCGCCGCCCTTTCACGTGAACTGCCGCAGCACCACGGTGCCGTATTTCGATGATGAGTTCAGTTTGGGCGGCGAGAGGACGGCCAGAGGTGAGGACGGTAAAACTTACTATGTGCCGGCGGATATGAAATATAAGGAATGGCAGCAGGCGTTTGTTGGTGGCGGCGATAAATCCGGCTTTGAAATATACGATGACGGCTCGGCTGTGCATTATAAAAAGCCTGCGCCGGAGCCGCCGCTGAAAAAGGAATATCTGACTAAAAAGAAGCTGCAATCGAAAATTGCCGAGGCTGATGTGCAGCTTGAAGATTTGGACGAGCAATTTCAAAATATCAGCGGCTTAAAGCACGATGAAATCATCAGCATATATGGAAGCATTGACGGTATGTCCCATTTTGAGCCGGATGTGCTTGCTAAGTTGCGGGATATGGAAAAGCAGCTGCAAGCTTTGGAGGCCCAAAAAGCGGAATGGCAGGAAAAGCTGAATGTTAAATTAAAGGCCGAGCAGAAAAAGGCCCTTGTAAAGCAGCAGCTGGAATTGGAGGCGCAAAAAGCAGCCTTGCAGCAGCAGCTTGATGATTTTGAGATAAAAACCTATTCCGGGATTTGGTATAACAAAGATGTTACAACAGCCGATTGGGGTGGGTTGAATATTGCCGGCAAAAAGCAATATTATGAGGGCAAGTTTGTCACTGAAACCGACCCCGATTTAGTGAAAAAATATCAGGAGCTTTACAATCAGCTTTTGGAGCTGGACGCGGAGGGCGGCAGCTATTATGCTGTTCAGCAGCAGTTAAAGCAAATTGAAGCGGAAATTTCCAAGGTTCAGGCTGGTTTGCAAAAACTTGAAAATGGTGATACAATAAATGATATAAGCGATGCTTTTTCACAGGAGCGCAAGGACGCTGCACTGTGGGCCAAAAGCACCGAGGAGGCGGACAAGGCCCTGCGCGATGTGTGCGGCCAGGTTTGGCAGGGCGCCAAGCCGGCTGAACGCCGGGCAATTTACGATTATACTCAAAGTTACAGTAAATTCAACGAACCATTAAGAGGTATTGAGTATGGAACAAATGCCTTTAAGGGTGTTGGAAATATTGATTTTGAGCAGATTGGGGTTAATTATGGCGGCTTTAAACCTGGTCAGGTAAAAAAACAAATAGACAATATGACAAGTATTATTGAAAAATCTATCTATGATTTTGATATATGGGTTCAGCGTGGCTGTAATTACGGTGGTATGGATAAATTTTTCAATATACCTATGAACGAATTGCGCAACGCCTCACAGGCTGACTTGGAGCAATTATTGTTAGGAAAAGTGATTACTGAATACGGTTTTTGCAGTGCCGGTGTTTCCAAAGGAAAAGGGTTTTCACATTGTCCGATTATCCTAAATATATATGCTCCAAAGGGTACGCAAATGATGTATGCGGAGCCTTTTTCCGCTTTTGGTAACGGTGGCGGCAAGAATTGGGACGGCATTGCCAAACAATCCAGCTTTGGTTCGGAATCGGAAATTATAATTCAACAGGGAACCAGTTTTAGGATAACGAAAGTTGAAAAATCAGATGATAAGCTTTATTTTGATATTGAGGTAATTGAACAGAAACCGCAGCAATAAAAGAGGGTGAGAAAATGCCAAATCAGAAAAGATTGGAAGATAGATATGCTGATGAAGTTCTTACTGATAACAGCAAAATCAAAAGCTATCCGCAGTGTGTGGATTGCTTGTTTCGGGGAGTTGAGATCAATAAAAAATGGATTGCCGACGGCGATAGGGCCAGTTGCCGGATTTTTTCGCCGCCTGCAATGAAGCCTATGGAGTTTTATCACGGAATAGCAAAATGTGAGTTTTACGAAAAAGAATAGTTAAACAAGCGCTTTTGAAAGTTTTTCAGAGGCGCTTTTATTATGCCTGTTTTAGGAAAGGTGGTGGTTGAATGGCCGAAATAAAGGTTACGCCAAGGAATGAAAACGGCGAGCGGGAAGTGCTTGTGAACGGCGTTTCTATTCCTGATGTAACAGAGGTTTCTTTGTTGGTGCGCGCTGGCTATGTTGATGAAGTTGCCATAAATGTTCGCGCGGATAGTTTTCAGTCAAAAGAAAAATAAAGGAGGATTACACTATGAACAAAGAAGAGTTATTGTCGTTGGGCCTAACCGAGGAGCAGGCCGAAAAGGTGCTGGCAGAAATTACCGAGCTGCAAAAGTCGCTGAAAGAGCGTGACAAGCAGTTGGAGGAACTGAAAAAGGCCAGCGGCGATAATGCAGAATTGCAAAAGCAAATTACAGCTTTACAGCAGCAAAACGCCGAGCAGGCCAAAGCGCACAAGGCGGAGTTGGCCCAGCTGAAGCTGGACAACGCCATTGACAACGCCCTGACTGCCGCCGGGGCCAAAAACCTGAAAGCGGTGCGGGCCCTGTTGGATATGGAAAAATTGCAGATGGGCGAGGACGGCAAGCTGCAAGGCTGGCCGGAACAGCTGGAAGCCTTGCAAAAATCTGACGGTTACCTGTTTGCGGAGGCGCAGCAGCCGACTTTCCGCGGTTTTCAACCGGCCGCCAGCAGCGATGGTGTGCCCGCGGGGCAGGTGGATACCAGTAAAATGAACTACGAGGAGCTTTGCGCCTATATGCAGCAAAATCCAGGCGTGGAATTGAAGTAAAGAGAGGGGAGATTTGAATGGCAAACACTAAATTTGACGCAAAAAGTTTTAACCCGGAGGCGTTCCGCTATATGGTGGGGCGGGTTCCAAACCTGAAAATGAACGAGATTGTAAAGTCTAAGGCGCTGGTGCGCAACCCTGATGTGCAGGCCGCCTTTGGCGGCCAGAACGGCACCGCTTACGCCCGCATTGCAATGCGCGGCTTGCTTGACGGCGAGGCCGTCAATTACGACGGAGCCACGGATATTGAAGCCACCAGCACCAAAACCTTTGAGCAGGGAATGGTGGCGGTGGGCCGCGCCAAAGCCTGGGTGGAAAAGGATTTCAGCTTTGATATTACCGGCGGCGTGGATTTTATGCAAAACGTGGCTGACCAGGTGGCGGAATATTTTGATACTTTAGACCAGCAGACTATCCTGGCCATTTTGAGCGGCGTTTTTGCGATGACCGGCGCCAAAAACCAGGAGTTTGTGGAGAAGCACACCTATGACGTGACGGCTCAGGGCGAGGGCAAAATCACCGCCACCACCTTAAACAGCGCGGCCAACCAGGCCTGCGGAGCTAACAAGAAAAAGTTTAGCCTGGTGTTTATGCACTCCGATGTGGCAACCAATTTGGAAAACCTGAACCTGGTGGCGCATTTGAAATATACCGACAGCGAGGGCGTGCAGCGGGATTTGGAGCTTTACACCTGGAACGGCAAGCTGGTGGTGATTGACGACGATATGCCGGTTGAGGAGGTGGCCGCGGAGCCAGAAACGCCAGCTGTTGGCAAGGAGGGTGAGGCGGGCTACACTCCTGCCGTGCCGGCCACGCCCGCCTATACCAAATACACCACCTATATTATGGGCGCTGGGGCCTTTACCTTTGAGGATATTGGGGCTAAGGTGCCGGTGGAAATGGACCGTGACCCGGCTAAAAATGGCGGTGAGGATACGCTTTATGTGCGGCAGCGCAAGGTTTTTGCACCTTATGGCATTTCTTACGAGAAAAAGAGCCAGGCCAGCTTGTCCCCGACTGACGCAGAGCTGAAGATGGGGCAGAATTGGACTTTGGTTCATTCCGGCGAAACGCAGGAGAATAAGCGCACCTACATCAACCACAAGGCTATCCCGCTGGCCCGGATTATTTCCCGTGGCTGATATGAAGAAGCGGCTGCGGGAGCGGCTGGCCGCGCTGGGCTATGCAGTGCAGGGGGCGGACGAGGCTTTGCTGGGCTTTGCGCTGGATAAGGCGGTTGGCTCAATCAAGAACGATTGCAATTTGGCTGATTTGCCGGAGGGATTGCAGCGGATTGCGGTGGAATGGGCGGCGGGCGAGTTTTTGCAGGCCAAGAAAGCATTTGCGCCTGACGATTTGGCAGGCTTGTATTTGGAAGCGGCGGTGAAGCAGATACAGGCAGGCGATACCACGGTTCAGTTTGCCGCTGCCGAAGGGGGCAGCCAAACGCCGGAGCAGCGGCTTAACCAGCTGATTAATTATCTGCTGAGCTATGGCCGCAGTGAGCTGGCTTGCTACCGCAGGCTGAGGTGGTGATTTCCTTGAAAGCCTATGATATGGCCAGAAAAGCTATTGAAAGCACTTATTGCGGTGTTTGCACGATTATTGAACGGCGGCAGGTGCGAGATGAGCAAACCAAAATCAGCCAACAAAAGGAGCAGGTGATTTTGGAAAATCAGCCTTGCAGGCTCAGTTTTGAGAAAGCAGCAGCTGCCGAGCAGACGGATACGGCGGCCGCCGTGGGGCAGAGTGTTAAGCTGTTCCTTGCGCCTGAGGTTGAATTGAAGCCGGGTAGCAAAATTATTGTGGAGCAGAACGGCAGGCGTTTTGAATATGCGGCCAGCGGCGAGGCTGCCGTTTATCCCTCGCATCAGGAGATATATTTGAGTTTGTGGAGGGGGTGGGCCTGAGATGGCGAAAGGCGGCAAATTTTCCTTTAGCGATATGAAGAAACTGCAAAAGCAGCTGGATAAAATCCAGCAGGAGCAGGCCCCGGCTTTTATCGACCAGTGCGCTAAGGAGCTGGCTGCCCGCCTGCTGGCTAAGGTTATTAAGCTTACGCCAGTGGGAGATTACGCGCGGGAAATTGAGGTGACGGCTAAGCGGGATTCCAAACATCACAAAAAGGGCGATGTTTACAAAAAGCGGGTTAATCCCAGCGGCAAGCTTGGCGGTACGCTGCGCCGCGGCTGGACGGCTAAAACGCAGGAGGAGGCAGAAAAGGGCAAAGGCAAGCCCAGCGCGGAGCAGGTGACGGCGTTTGTCAACGCGCTGAAAATCCAGCACAACGGCAATATGCTGACGGTGGAGATTGAAAACCCAGTGGAATACGCCTCCTATGTGGAATACGGCCACCGAACCTCTAAGCATAGCAGACGGCAGGGTTGGGTGCCGGGGCATTTTATGCTGAGCATATCTGAGCAGGACATTCAGAAAATAACGCCGGGATTGTTGCAAAAGAAAATCAAGCAGTTTTTGGGGGAATGTATGAAGTGATAAACTCAATAATTGTCGCTATCAGCCAGGCGTTGAACGCTGAATTTGGCGATGATTACGCCATTTATACGGAGGAGGTTGCGCAAGGTTTGCAGGAGCCTTGCTTTTTTGTTGCCTGCGTAAATCCCACCAACAGGCTTTTTCTTGATAAGCGCTATTTTCGGGAAAATCAATTTTGCCTGCAATATTTTCCGGCGGTTACCGGGCGGGCCAGAGAGGAATGTAATGCGGTGGCCGAGCGGCTTTACTGGTGTTTGGAGCATATTAGCGTGGCCGGCGATTTGACGCGCGGCCTTAAAATGCGCTATGAAGTGGTTGACGATGTGCTGAATTTCTTTGTCAATTACGATATGTTTGTATATCGTCTGGACAACACGCCGGCTATGGGCGAGTTGGCAGAAAAGGTTAATATGAAAGGATAGGGTGATGTGAATGGCGGTTAATAAAAAAGAACAGACGGCGGAGCCGGTTAAGGCAGCGGTTTTCAGCAAGGAGCAGCTGCTTGCGGCGGAACGCTTTCACGGCCGGCGGGATATTGTGAACGCGCTGCTGGCCGAGGGCGGGCAGTACACGATTGCGGAAGTTGAAAAGATGATTGCAGATTATATGAAAGGACTGGTGAGATAGTATGGCTTTGGGAGGCGGCACCTTTTTGGTGCAGAACAAGGAACTGCCGGGGGCGTATATTAATTTTGTGTCGGCGGCTTCTGCCAATGCGGCCCTTTCTGAGCGGGGCATTGCCACAATGCCGCTGGAATTGGATTGGGGGCCGGACGGCGAGGTTTTTGAAGTGACCAGCGGAGATTTCCAGAAAAACAGCCTGAAGATTTTCGGCTATGATTACACCCACGATAAATTGAAAGGGCTGCGGGATTTGTTTTTGAATGCGCAAACCCTTTACGCTTACAAGCTGACCTCCGGCGGTGCAAAGGCGGCAAACGACTTGGCCGAGGCTATTTACTCCGGGGAGCGCGGTAATGATTTGAAAATTGCGGTGCAAGCAAACGCTGATGACGATACCCTGTTTGATGTGAAAACGCTGCTGGGCACGGTGATTGTGGATGAGCAGACGGTGGCCGGGGCGGCGGAGCTGCGGGCCAATGATTTTGTGAAGTTTAAGGCTTCCGCAACGCTGACGGCGGCCGCGGCTCTGCCCCTGACCGGCGGCGAGAACGGCACGGTGAGCGGTACGGCTTACCAGGCTTATCTGGATAAGATTGAAGCTTACACCTACAATACGATGGGCGTGGTGGTGACGGATGAAACCACCAAGGGGCTGTTTGCGGCCTTTGTGAAGCGGCTGCGGGACGAAATGGGCCTTAAATTTCAGCTGGTGCTTTACAACAAGGCGGCGGATTATCTGGGCACTATCAGCGTGAAGAACAAAACTCTGGATGAGGGCTGGAGCGAGGCCAGTTTGGTTTACTGGGTGACGGGGGCCTCTGCGGCCTGCGAGGTGAACCGGAGCAACCAGAACCGGATTTACAACGGGGAATTTACGGTGGCGGCGGATTACACCCAAAGCGAGCTGCAAAAGGCTATCCGGGCCGGTGAGTTTACGCTGCACAAGGTGGGCGCGGATATTCGGGTGCTGGAGGATATTAATAGTATGGTTACAACTTCCGACACGCAGGGGGATATTTTTAAGGATAACCAAACGGTGCGGGTGATGGATCAGATTGGCAATGATATTGCCGTGCTGTTTAATACTAAGTATCTGGGCGTGGTGCCCAACGACGCGGCGGGCCGCGTTTCCTTGTGGTCGGATATTGTGAAGCACCACGAGCAGTTGCAGGAAATTCGGGCGATTGAAAATTTTTCCGATTCTGACGTGACGGTGGAGCCGGGCAACAGCAAAAAATCCGTGGTGGTTACTGATTTGGTGACGGTGGTTAATGCAATGAGCAAGCTTTATATGACCGTCACCGTGGCTTAAAGGTACTAGAAAGGGGTTGGTTAAATGAATGGCAATGTGGTAATGAAAGCCAGGGACACCGTTTTTGCGGCTTTGGCAGAATGTTTTGTGACGATTGGCAGCCGGCGATACAATTTTATGCAGGCGATTAATCTGGAGGCCAAATTTGAGAAGAACAAAACCGAGGTGCCGATTTTGGGCAAAACCGGCAAAGGCAACAAGGCCTCCGGCTGGAAAGGCACCGGCTCGGCCACGTTTCACTACAACACATCTATTTTTCGGCAGATGATGTTGCAGTACAATGAAACCGGCGAGGATATTTACTTTGAAATTCAGATTTCCAATGAGGACAAAACCTCCCGCGTGGGGCGGCAGACCATCATTTTGATGGACTGCAACATTGACGGCGGTATTTTGGCTAAGTTTGACGCTGACGGCGAGTATCTGGACGAGGAGATGGATTTCACCTTTGAAGATTTTAAGATGCCGGAGGCGTTTAAGGATTTGGAAGGCTTTTTGACTAACTAATATAAACTAATATTGAAAGGAAGATTTAAGATGTCTAAATTTGCCAGATTTATGAAAGCTAACAAAAAGGTGCAGGAGAATGTTTTTTATGCGGCTACCAAGTCGCTTTGTGATGAGAACGGCCAGCCGTTGCCGTGGGAGTTTCGGCATATTAGCACGGCCCAGGCCGAGGCAATTCGTGAGGATTGTATGAAAGATGTTCCTGTGCTGGGCAAGCCGGGGATGTATCGCCCTAAGCTGAAAACCAGTGAATATCTGCGCCAAATGATTACGGCCTCCGTGGTGGAGCCTGATTTGTTTGACCGGGAATTGCAAGACAGCTACGGTGTTGCCACGCCTGAGGATTTGCTGCTGGCGATGGTGGACGAGCCAGGCGAATATAATGCTTTGGCGGCGTTTGTGCAGAAGTTCCAGGGGTTTAATATTTCCTTTGAGGATAAGGTGGAAGAGGCAAAAAACTAATTGAAGCGGGGGATTGGGAGGCTAATTTTGCTTACTATTCCCTGCTGAAGCTGCATATTTTGCCATCCGTTTTTCTTGCTATGGATGAAGAGGAAAAGGCTTTTACCGTTGCCGCTATCAAAGTAAAAATGGAAAGCGATAAGAAAAACGAAAAGAAAATTAAGCAGATAAAGGGCCGGCGGAAAGGCAGGTGAAAAAACATTATTTTTTTTAGCTTGACGTAATTGATTGGAGGTGGTATCATTTAAGCAGAGGGGGTTGATTTATGATGTTTGGTAAAACGCGAGAACAAAAAGAACTGAAAAACTGTTTCTTGCCAACCTTACATGTTTCAGGCTTACCTTTGCTTGAAAGCGAATATTGTCGTATTTTTTTTGAAGAGGACGGCATTATAATTACGACTATGGGCGCATACCGCAAACAATTTAGTTTGGCTTATAATAAGATTGTTGATTTTCAACTCCAATCTAAGAAGAATGTAGAAACAACTATGGTAAGCAACCCCGGAGGTGCTATTGCTGGAGCAATGCTTTTTGGGGCACCTGGGGCTATGCTTGGCGGCAAGGCCAAAAAGAAAGAGATTATATCTTTTGAAAATTTTCTTGTTGTCACATATAAGAAAGATAATGATTTGGAGAATTTGCATTTTCAATTATGGAAAGAAAGTGGGGATTGTGTATCAAAATATTTTGGTCTAGCTAACAAGCTTATTGAAAAATATAGACCACGGACTGCGTGCCCTGCTCCTGGCGCATCCCCTGTTGTAGAATTGTAAGTTTGTGACAAGTGAAAATAATACCGTTGCTTATATAGGCAGCGGTATTATTTTGCTCAAAATTTGAAAGAAAGGCAGGTGATGAATAATGGCGACAATTAAAACGGCGATTGCCCTGGAAGATAATTTTAGCAGCATTTTGAATAACATTGTAAATGCTGTAAATATGACCGTGTCGGTTATGGATGAAATGCACGCCAGCGTGGGCGCGCCTTTTGAAACGGGTGTTTTTGAGGGTTTATACGCTTACGCCAACCAAGCCTCGCTGGCGGTTCAGGAGCTGGATGCGGCTTTGCAGAATATAACGCCGCCCGAATTGCCGGCTCCTGCCTTGCCACAGGCGGAGCCTGTTGAAATTTCTTTTGAATGGCGTTCAGATAACAGAAATGTTTTCACCGCCGCCGGAGTGGAACGCTTCACGCAGGAAGTCCAAAGCGCAAATTATATGCTAAACACATTATATAATACCCAAGCGCAGGTTGCGGCGGCAGCCGGTAATTTAGATGTCTTTTCAGATAATGCCGTGACTGATTTAGGTAATATGCAGAACCGATTGCAGGGGATTTGGCAGCAGGTTTATCAGATTAGCAGCAATCCCCTGAATTTCGGCTCAGATATGGCTAATGCTGAAATTGAGCGGCTGCGCTGGCAATTAGACCAAGCTGTGCAGCAGCAGGAGCGATTGAACGCAGCTGTTGCAGATATGGATGTGCAGGCGGCGAATGAGGCTTATTTGCAGCTTTCCGAGGTGGTTGGCAGCATTGAGGGGTATATCCGAGATAACACGGATGAGCAGGGTAATTTTAACGACGCTGTTGAAGAGGGTGTTGATTCGGCCGGCAATTTACATGATGTAATTTCCGGCGCGGTTCGGGCCTTTTTAGGCGTGATGACTGTTCGCAAAGCCTTTGATTTTTTTGAGGATTGCATACAATCCTTTGATACGCAGTTAAACGCTGAAACGCAGCTGATGAGCGTGCTTGCTAATATGCTGGATGACGATTACGTTGCACAGTTTGCAATCGAAACAAACGCTGATATGAACAGCCTTAATTTACTTCCAGGCAATATTGGCGAGATGGTTATACCTGTTTCGGCCGAATCCAGGGCGTTAGATGCTGCCTTTACGCAAATCACCGATAAGGCGGCGGAAATTCAGAGCCGCGGCATTTACGGCGACGAAACAATGATTGCGGCCGCGGCAGAATTTTCCACCTATTTTAGCGACCCTGACGCGGTGAACATGATGTTGGATACGCTGGCCAATTATAGTATGGGTATGGAAAACGGAGTTAGTGAAGTGGACACCGCTACAATGGTTAATTATGCAACCAACCTGGGCAAGATAACCGGCGGCGCCTATGACGCTATGAGTGAAAAAGGCTTTGTGTTTTCCGATGTGCAGCGGGCGATTATTGACGGAACGGCCACCCAGGCGCAGATTGTGGCGCAGCTGGGGGCAGAATATGTTGATATGTCGGAGGATATGCAGGCGGCGGCTGCGATTACGCAGGTTATTGACGAATATTGGGCCGGGCTTTATGAAACTATGAGCGCAACACCTGAGGGCCGAATTGTGCAAATGTTGCATACCTGGGGCGATATGCAGGAGGTAATCGGCGGCCAGCTTTATCCATATGTTTTGCTGTTTGTCGATACGATAAACGCAAATTGGCCGACGATTGCGAGCATTGTGCAGGGCATTACAACCGGATTACAAATTATGCTGGGCGTGCTTAACGGTGTTTTGCAGGCTGCGATTGCAGTGGCCGGCGGGGTTGTGGATAACTGGGATTTGCTTGGCCCGATTATTTATGGCGTTGCCGGGGCTTTGGCTGTTTATGGTACGTATTTGGCTATAACAAAAGGCTTGGAATTGGCAAACGCGGCAGCAGAAATAGCTCTTTGCTTGGCTGCATATGCTCATGCAACTGCAACGGGAACTGCCGTAGCTGCAACAGTTGCGGAAACAGCAGCACAATATGGCTTGAATGCGGCGTTTTTGTCTTGTCCTATTGTATGGATTACTATGCTTATAATCGGCCTGGTTGCTGTGTTCTATTTGGCGATAGCGGCCATAAATCATTTTGCCGGCACCTCTATTTCTGCAACTGGGCTAATATGCGGCGCGATTGCGGCGGCGGGGGCATTTATCGGCAATATCTTTATGGCCGGGTTGGAATTGATATTGGGTTGTTTTGCCAGTGTTTGGAATGCCATTGCTGCACTGGTGAATTTTGGTTATAATGCGTTTCATGATTTTGGCAGTGCGGTTGCGCATCTGTTTTTTGATTTGGTAGATAATATTTTATCCTTGCTGCAAACGCTGGCCTCTGCTATTGATATAATTTTCGGCGCTGGACTGGCAGATAAAGTACAGGGCTGGCGAGATAATTTGAGCGTTTGGGTTGACGATAGATTTGGCGCGCAGGTTGAAATTATGGGTAAGTTTAACACTGCCGACTTTCTATCAGATTATCGTTTTGGTTATGCGGATGCTTTTAATGCTGGTTATAACTGGGGCGATAACCTGAACCTGTTTAACGTTGGCGATATTCCCTCGCCGGAGGATTATGTTAATGGACTGGTTGGCAGTGAAATTGGTAGCGGCATTAATGATATAGCCAATAGCGCCGGAGCAATGCGAAACTCGCTGGATCTAACCGACGAAGACCTGCAATACCTGCGGGATATAGCAGAGCGCGAGGCTATAAACCGCTTTACCACGGCGGAAATCGTGGTGGATATGGGCGGCATAACCAACCAAATCAACAAGCTGGACGATTTGGACGGCATAGTTACCCGGATTTTGGACGGAGTGAATGAGGCGGTGGAAATCGCCGCGGAAGGAGTGCACGTTTAGGAAAGGGGGGCTTTAGATGTATGACTTTTACCTGGACGGAGTGCTGCTGCCGGTGCCGCCCAGCGAGTTGAAAATAAGCATTGCCAACCAAAACAGCATCTATGTTTTAATCGACCAAGGGGAAATAAATCTGCTGAAGCGCGCCGGGCTGACAGAAATTGAGTTTGAATGTCTGCTGCCCCAGGTGCGCTATCCTTTTGCCGTTTATGCCGGCGGATTCAAGCCGGCCGTCTACTATCTGGAGCATTTGAAGCAGCTAAAAGTGAGCCGCAAACCGTTTCAGTTCATTGTTTCAAGGGCGATGCCGAATGGGCGGGTTTTGTTCAGCAACGATATTAAAGTATCGTTAGAGGATTACACTATCACCGAAAACGCCAAAAACGGCTTTGACGTGCAGGTGAAAATCCGCCTGAAGCAATACAAGGATTTTGGCACCCGGACAATGGCAGTGACGGAGCAAAACGGGCAGGCAGTCTATACAGTGCAGGCGGCCAGGGCGGCGGAAAATGCCCCGGAGCCAGGGGAAATGAGGCGGGCAATATGGCAGCAGTAAGCTTAATAATCACCAATGAAAAGGGGCAAACGATGTACCCGCCGGTGGCTGAGGGCGTTACGCTTACCAGCTGCCGCCGCGGCTCTCCGGCCACCCTAAAATTTACGACGCTAAAGGATAAGGCAATGGCCGACCTGGGCGGCTTTGCCGAGGGCTCAATGGTGCGGCTGCTGGCGGACGGCAAGCCGCTGTTTCAGGGCTATATCTTTGTGAAGCGGCGCGACCGCGAGGGGGCCATTGAGTGCACTGCTTACGACCAAATCCGCTACTTGAAGAATAAGGATATTTTGGCGTATAAAGGGCTGCCGGCCTCAGATGTGGTGAAGCTGATTGCGGCGGATAACCAGCTGCAAGTTGGCGAGATTGCCCCCACCGGCTACATCATTCCCCGGCGCAGCGAGGTCAACGTGACCCTGTTGGATATGATTGAAACGGCCCTGGACTTGGAGCTGACCAACAAGGGGCAAATGTTCGTGCTTTATGACGATTGCGGCAAGCTGACGCTGCAAAATATCGCCCAAATGCGGGTGGATATTCTCATCGACGCCGGGGCCGCTGAGAATTTTGACTATACCAGCAGCATTGACGAGCAAACATATAACCAGATTAAGCTGGCAAGCGAGGACAGGCAGAAAAAATATGAAGCTGCGGACGAGGAACACATCAAGCTTTGGGGTAAGCTGCAATATTTTGACACCCTCAAGGAGGGCGAAAATGGCCAGGCCAAAGCGGACGCGCTGTTGAAGCTGTATAACAGCAAAACCCGGCGGCTGAAAATCAACCGGGCCTTGGGCGATGTGCGGGTGCGGGCCGGCTGCCTGGTGGGCGTGGCTTTGGATTTGGGGGATATTGTGGCTAACACCCTGATGTTGGTGGAGAAAGTGACCCACACATTCAAGGAAAGCGAGCATTTGATGGATTTGACGTTAAGAGGCGGCGAGTTTATCGCCTAGGAGGTGAGAAATGGCGGATTATACAGAACTTTTGCAGGCGATAAAACGCGCCGCGCTGGAGGCGGTGGCGGCCGGGCAGCCGGCGGTTTTGTGCTATGGCCAGGTGACCGGCGTGCAGCCGCTGCAAATTATGGCTGACCAAAAGCTGCCGCTGGAGGCGGAGCAGCTGGAGCTGACAAATGCCGTGCAGGATTGCTATATTGACGTGGAAATCAGCGCCTACACGGAAAACGACAGATTTATGAACGGCAGCCATACCCACGGCATCACCGACACATACACCGGCTGCGGCGACCAAAGGGAGTCCAGCGAGCGGAGCTTGCGAAGCGAGTCGGACAGCTCAGACAATGGCAATCTGGACACTACCCACAAGCACGCCATCAAGGGGCGCAAAAAGCTGAAGCTGTGCAACGGTTTGCAGGTGGGCGAAAAGGTGCTGCTGCTGCGCTGGCAGGGCGGCCAGAAATATCTGGTGCTGGATAGGATGACGCCAGCCATTACGAAAGGGGAGTGGTGAAATGATTCCCTCTATTATAAATCTACTAAATCAGGAACTAACCGCGGTTGAGCAGCCCAGCCTGACGCATCGGCTGAACCTGCAGGAGGGCGATGACCGAGTGCGGGGCCGGGCGGAGGGCTTGGCGGCTGTGCGGCAGGCGGTATACAAAATCATCAACACGGAGCGTTACCAGCATTTAATCTACTCCCACAATTACGGGGTGGAGCTGGCCGATTTGTTTGGGCAGCCGATGTCATTTGTCTGCCCTGAGGTGGAGAGGCGCATAACCGAGGCCCTAATGCAGGACGATAGAATAATCGGCGTGAGCAATTTCACATTCAGCCAGCCTGCTAAAGGCGTGTTGGCGGTAAGCTTCACGGTGCAGACCGTGTTTGGCGATTTGCCGGCGGAAAGGATGGTGAGGGTTTGATGTTTGAGGATAAGAGTTTTCCGGCGTTGCTGAAAAGCGCGCTGGGGCGGCTGCCGGGCTCTCTGGATAAGCGGGAGGGTTCAATGCTGTGGGACGGGGTGGCCCCGGCGATGGCGGAGCTGGCCCTACTGTATCTGGGGCTGGATTTTGTGTTGCAAGCCGGCTACATCTCTACCGCGCCCAGGGAATATCTGCTGAAGCGGGCGCAGGAGCGGGGGCTTGCTCCTAAGCCGGCCAGCGCGGCAGTTTTCCGGGCGGAGTTCGATAAGGCAGTGCCGCTTGGGGCGCGCTTTTCCTGTGAGGATTTGAACTTTACGGTCACGGCTAAAATTGACGAGTTGGTTTACCGGGCGGAATGTGAAACGCCGGGGCGGCAGGCCAACGCCTACAGCGGGCAGCTGATACCGATTGATTACATCGACGGCCTGGGCCGGGCGGAGCTGGTGGAGCTGCTGGTGCCCGGCGAGGACGAGGAGGAAACGGAGGCTTTCCGGCAGCGGGTGCTTGAGAGCTTTCAGACGCAGGCGTTCGGCGGCAACCAGGCGGACTACCGGGAGCAGGCGCTGGCTATGCCGGGCGTGGGCGGGGTTAAGGTGCACCCGGTGTGGAATGAAAATCTGCGGCCGGCGGAATTTGTGCCGGGGCCGGAGGTGCAGGCTTGGTTTGCGGCTAATGTGGACAGTCTGCCGCAGGCGGTGGCGGATTGGCTGCGGCCGGTTTACACAGCGGCGGCGGGAAAGCTGCTGACGGTGGGCGGCGCGGTGCGGCTGGTGCTGCTGGCCGCGGACGGCGGCGCGCCCTCGGTGGAGCTAATTGAGCAGGTGCAAACGCTGCTTGACCCGGAGCAGAACGCCGGCGAGGGGTTGGGCTTGGCTCCGATTGGCCTCGTGGTTAAGGTGGAGGGAGTGCAGCCGCAGGCGGTTAATCTGGAGCTGCATTTGACGTACAACCCTGGCTGGGATTGGGATTCCGCCCAAAGCTATGTGGAGGCGGTGGTGGACGCTTACTTTGCCGAGCTGGCCGCCGGCTGGGCGGAGGCGGACTTTTTGACGGTGCGCATATCGCAAATTGAAAGCCGCATTTTATCCGGCTGCGCCACGATGATTGCGGATATTGGCGGCACCAAGATTAATGGCCGGGAGGCTAATTTGCAGCTGGGTGCGGACAGTATTCCGGTGGGAGGCGATTTGAGTGGCTGATTTTAACCCAATAGCATTTAATTTGGATAATGAGGACAGGCATTTGCTGGAATATCTGCCGCCGGTGCTGCGGCAGGTGTTGGACTTTCAGCAGATAAACGCCGCCAGTGAGCCGGAAATCCGGCTGGCCTGGCAGGGGCTGGGCCGGGTGCTGGGCAATCAGTTTTTGGAGGAAGCGGACGCGGCCGGGCTGGCTGTTTGGGAGCGGGAACTGGGCATTTACCCTAAGGCCGGCGATGGACTGGCCGTGCGGCGGGCCCGGATTAAGGCGGGGTGGAACCGCAAGCCGCCTTACACGCTGCGCTGGCTCAGGGAGTGGCTGGACAGCTTGGGTGGAGCCGAGGGGCACAGTGAAACGGTGGAGGGCTACACGCTGAACATTCAGCTGGATTACGATTTGTTGCCGGAGCCGAATAAGCTGGTGCAGGAGCTGTTGGGATTGCTGCTGAGTATTCGGCCGGCTAATTTGCTGGTGCAGATTGAGGCCCAGGCGGCGGCCGATTTGCCGGCCTATGCGGGGGCTGCAGCCTGCGGCTTTGCCTTTGCGGACGGAGCGGCGGCGCAAATGTTTTGATGAGAGAGGGGGTATTTTATGGCTTGGTTAGGAGTGGTGACGAATGCGGGCAAGGAGCTGCTGGGCGGTTGGCTGGCCGGGCAACAGTTGCAGATTGCGGGGGCGGCCGGCGGTAGCGGCACGGTGCAGGAGGCGGCCCTGCTGGCCCAGACAGGGCTGGTGGAGCAAAAGCAGACGGCCAGCATTGTGTCATATAAGACAGTGGAGGGCGGCCAGAAGATTAAGCTGCAGTTTCCGGCCGCGACGGCGGCCTACCAGTTAAATCAGATTGGCGTTTGGGGGAATTGCGGCGGAGAAAACAAGCTGCTGGCCTTGTTTCAGAACCCGGAGGGGGTGGCGATAAGCAGCCGGGCGGAGTTCCCGGATTTTGCTTATACCTTTTACGCGGTGCTGGCGATTGGCAACGAGGGGGCTTTGGCGGTGACGGTTGACGCTGAGGCCTGGGTGACGATTAAGACGTTGCAGGAGGCCTTGGAGGGTTATGTTAAGGTTAATGCGGAGGGCAAAATCCCGGA
>JAETTP010000101.1 GCA_021769035.1 Bacillota bacterium
ACAATATCCTCTTTCATCACCAGCTTGATAGCGTCGCCAATGGTTTGCAACCAACCGTTTGGCCCCAAACGGTTTGGCCCCGGCCGTCGTTGTATGTAGCCGGCCAGTTTGCGCTCCCAAATTACGTAAAACAGGGCGCAAAGCACGCAGACTATCACAATGGCCACCCAGTAAACCGCCACCATTAAAATATCCGTCAAACCCAGCGGCAGGCCCAAAAGGCCCAGCAACCAATCAAAGACCCAACGAATCAAGCCAGCAATATTAACAAAAATATTGTTAATAAATTCCATAGTGTTTTCCTCTATTATCTATATTTTTCAACTGTCGGTTTCGCCCGTTATGGGCTTCAACCTTGACTTTCAGCCATCGATTTCGCCTAGAACAATATCAAAGCTGGCAATGATGGAAACCAAATCCGCCACCTTGTGCCCCGGCATAATCTTTTCAAAAATAGCAATGTTATCAAAGGAGGGCCGGCGGAAGTGCACCCGCAATGGGTTCAGCTTGCCCTCCGAAGCCACCAGGCAGCCCATAATCCCCTTGGGATTTTCCGTTTGGGCATAGGCCTCGCCGGCCGCCGGCTTCAAAACCTTGGGGATTTTCGCCATAATCTCCCCCGCCGGCTCATCTTTCAAGGCCGCATAAATCTCCTTGATAAGCTGCAAAATTTCGTCGCACTCCAACATTCGCTGCATATAACGCGCGTGGCAATCGCCGGCGGTCAGCACCGGCACCTTGATATTGAAGCGGTCGTATAAGCAATAGGGCGCGTCGCGCCGCAAATCATAATCCACACCGGAGGCCCGCAGGTTGGGGCCGGTCAGCGCGTAATCCATCGCGTCCTCGGCGCTGATTACGCCAATGCCTTTGGTTCGCGTCAGGAAAATCTCGTTTTTGTCAATCAGCTTGTGATACATCTCGATAAAACGCGGCACCTCGGCAAACAGCTTTTGCATAGCCAGATCAAATTCTTCATTAATATCAGCCTGCACTCCGCCATAGCGGATATAGCTCTGGGTCATGCGCGCGCCGCACAAAGCTGACATACAGTCCAGCGCATATTCGCGCTGCTGAAATGGATAAAACACGCCGGAAACTGCGCCCAAATCCATAATATAAATGCCAACGCCCACCATATAAGAAGCCAGGCGCATAATCTCACAGGTCAACATTCGCAGCAGGCTGGCCCTGGCCGGCACCTCCACGCCCAGCAGCTTCTCCACCGCCAGTACGTAAGGCAAATTGTTGTTGACCCCAGCCAGATAATCCAAACGGTCGGTATACGGCAGGCCCTGCAAATAAGTGCGGCTTTCCAGCAACTTTTCCATACCTCGGTGCAGATAACCGATTTTGGTGTCCACACCCACGCA
>JAETTP010000102.1 GCA_021769035.1 Bacillota bacterium
ATGTATCACCTGGATACGGCTATCCTTAGCTGCATACTCATCACAAATCACACCACAATTATCCGGCGAACCATCGTCCACCAGGATAATCTGCAAATTTTGGTATGTCTGGCCAATTATACTATCCAAACACTTCCGCAGATAAGGCTCCACCTTATATACTGGCACTATTACAGATATTTTCGGCTCAATGTTCAACGCCCCAAACCTCGCTTAATTATCCCGGTCATTCGCGGCCCTAAAAGTTGCGCCGCCCTAGTGTTAAAACGCTGCCTTTTACTCATCCAGGAAGCACTGAAATGATGAATAGCCATCGTCCGGGCTGTGCAGTTAATCCTGCCCGTCTGCAAATCCTTGGGGGAAAAATAATCCTGCGGATAAATACAAACTCCAGCCACCAGCTGCTTTTGATTGTTACACAGCAAACCGGCTGCCAACAGCAATTTTGTAACCATCTCCACGTTGGTGGTTTCATCAAAGCTCCCGTCAGGTAGTACGAATTGCTTATAAGAATACTCTGCGAGCATTCTCGCAAAAAAAACATTCTCCGTACGGCAACCCAAAACGCAGGTTGCCACCTTATCTATCGCTTCAAAGCCCATAAAGGCCTCGTTTTCTAAAAAATCGTCTAAAGGAGCCAAAAGCTCCACATCCGTATCCAAATAAATTCCGCCCAGCAGACACAAGGCCCACAACCTCACATAATCAGACACAAACGCCCACTTGCCAGCCGCATAGGCTTGTTGAACATAAGCATTAGCATTTAGCGGCGAATTACTTTCATCCCAGCGCACCAGTTCATAATCCGGACAAAACCGCTGCCAGCTGGCCAAACAGCGCTGGGACAGCTTGTCCATTTCACCGCCGCCAAACCAGCAATAATGTATTTTCCTTGGTATATTCATAAGTTTTTTTTCATGCTTTTCAATATAAATTCCGGTAGCAATCCCACCGCCAAAGGCTTCACCACATAAGGCAGAGCCCCAGGCAAAACTCCCAATTCTTTAAAACGCCGGTATCTGGTCACGGCCTCATTCCAGCGATGCTTCATTTTACGACTGCCCTTAGCCGTGAACGGCACCGTGTAATCCAGCAAAACCTCTTGCACATTAGCACCGCTATAGCCTGCTTTATACAACCGCAACAACAAATCATAATCCTCACATAACAGCTGCCGCTTATTCTCAGAGTAACCGCTAACCGCAGCCAACGCCTCTCGCCGGAACAACAGACTGGGATGAATGAAAGGCTGCCTAAAATAAAAGTCCCTAACCTGTGGCCGCTCCGCAAAATCTCGCTGACCAACAACCTGGTCATCACACACCAAATTTACATTACAACCGACAAAAGCAATCTCCTGATGTTGCTGC
>JAETTP010000042.1 GCA_021769035.1 Bacillota bacterium
GGCGTGGAGATGGTAATGCCTGGCGATAACATTGATATGGACATTGAATTGATCACTCCTATCGCTATTGAGGAGGGCCTGCGTTTTGCTATCCGTGAGGGTGGTAGGACTGTAGGCGCTGGCGTTGTAATCGCTATCAACGAGTAAAAGCCAGAAGCCCAATAGCGGCGCATCTACTTTGTCGTTTAGGCTGCTCGCTTTCTCGGCGTATATCAATACGCCTGCGGCAGCTCGCAGCTAAACTCCGCGTATCTGCACCACTCTTGAACTTCTGTAGTTTGGTGGAATGAGTGGATGTGCTAAAGCAGTTAAAAAGTTTTGCAGCTGATAGTTTTGCCGAAGACTAAGATTTGGCTGCAAGATTATTAAGTAAAAATTGATTAGGATTTAAAAGAGAACGAGAGAGGTTTCCCGAGGGCTTCTGTCGTTCTCTCTATTTAAAATAAAAAAATTACCAACAAATTATCCAAAAACTATTGCCAAATAAGTTTTTTTGTGCTATCATTAATAAGTATCACACTGTAGACTTGGGTGGAATGTGTTGGTTTAGGAGGTGGCGTCGATGCGAGTAGCTATTACTCTGGCTTGTGGTGAATGTAAAAATCGTAACTATATTACGACCAAAAACAAAAAGACCACGCCCGACAGACTGGAAATTAAGAAGTATTGCCCTCATTGCAAGACTCATACTAGTCATAAAGAAACCAAATAGTTAGGTTGAACTGAAACATTAAGGATGTGAGCGAATGGCAGACGTTGATGCTAAAGCGGCAAAGAACAAAGACGAAAAAGGCAAAGGTGAAAAACGCGCTGAGGCCAGACGGGCTGAGGTTAAGAAAACGGCTGATAAGCTCGCCAAAAAAAATGCCGCCAAGCCCACCGGCTTCTTTAAAAGCGTCAGCATAGAGCTGAAAAAGGTGCATTGGCCGGACAAGGAAAAGGTTGTTAAGTACACCGGCGTGGTTTTCGGTGTGGTGGTGGTTTTGGGCGCCGTTATCTGGGTGCTGGACACCGCTTTTTCTGGCGTTTTAAGCCTGATTGTCGGCTGATAGGTGGCGCTGATGGCTGAAAACAAAAAACAATGGTTTGTCGTGCACACCTATTCCGGCTATGAAAATAAGGTTAAGGAAAATTTGATCCGCCGCACCGGCACAATGAATATGGAAAATTACATTTTCCGGGTGATTGTGCCGATGGAAGACGAGGTTCAGGTGAAAGACGGCCAGCGCAAGGTGGTTAAACGCAAGGTTTATCCGGGCTATGTGATGGTTGAAATGATTTTAACCGACGATTCCTGGTATGTGGTGCGCAACACCACCGGCGTGACCGGTTTTGTGGGCACAGGCTCCAAACCGGTGCCGCTGGACGATAAAGAGGTGCAGATGATTCTGCGCCAGATGGGCTGCGAGGACGCGGTGGTGCGCTTGGATTACAGCGTGGGCGAAAAGGTGCGCATTATCGACGGCTCCTTTGCCGGAGTGCTCGGCACGGTGCTGGAGATTAACCAAGAGAAAAACCGCATTAAGGTGCAGGTGGATATGAAGGGCAGCACGGCGACCGTGGATTTGGACAACTTGCATTTGGAAAAGGTTGATTATCAGTAAGGCCTGATAGCGCGGGTTGCCTGCAACAAGGTTTACGCACCGCTGCGGCGGTGTGCAAATATAATAAGTTTGGGGTTCTCTTGGGCAGCCGGCTGGGCCGGCGGCCTGAGTTAGTGGGAGAGGCCGGCCAGGCTGGATTGGGGCCGGCGTCGCCATACCACATTTTTATCGAGGAGGTGTCTAAATTGGCTAAGAATGTCGTAGCAGTTATTAAGTTACAGATTCCAGCCGGTAAAGCAAACCCGGCGCCGCCCGTTGGCCCGGCTTTGGGTCAGCACGGCGTCAACATTATGGGCTTTTGTAAGGAGTTTAATGAAAGAACCAAAAACGACGCAGGAATGATTATTCCGGCTGAGATTTCGGTTTACGAGGATCGTTCTTTCACTTTCGTTCTGAAAACTCCGCCGGCCGCAATTTTGCTGAAAAAAGCGGCGGGTATTGAAACTGCATCCGGTGAGCCGAACAAAAAGAAAGTCGGCAAAGTGACGCGGGCGCAGGTGCAGGCGATTGCCGAACAGAAAATGCCTGATTTGAATGCTGCTTCCGTGGAAGCCGCCATGCGTATGGTGGAGGGCACGGCCCGCAGCATGGGCATCACAGTTGCTGATTAAACTGGATTTTTTGGATACGTGGGAGGCCTGCAAAGGGCCGTTATACCACCAAGGAGGTTTTGAGAAATGCCAAAGCATGGCAAAAAATATACGGATATTGCAAAAAGCTATGACCTGACTCAGATTTATGAGGTTGAAGAGGCGCTGGCTCTGGTTAAGAAAAACGCCAAAGCCAAATTTGATGAAACCATTGAGGTTGCTGTTCGCCTGAACCTTGACCCTCGCCAGTCGGACCAGCAAATCCGCGGCGCAGTGGTGCTGCCTAATGGCACCGGTGTTACCCGCCGGGTTTTGGTTTTTGCCAAAGGCGACAAGGTTAAGGAAGCCGAGGCTGCCGGGGCTGATTTTGTTGGTTCCGAGGAGTTGGTAACTAAAATTCAGGGCGGCTGGTTTGATTTCGACGTGGCTATCGCTACCCCGGATATGATGGGCGTGGTTGGTAAGATTGGCCGCTTGTTGGGCCCCAAAGGCCTGATGCCGAACCCGAAAACCGGCACCGTGACTATGGACGTTACCAAAGCTGTGGCTGAGGTTAAGGCCGGCAAGATTGAATATCGTTTGGATAAGGCTGCCAATGTGCACGCCCGTATTGGCAAGGCTTCTTTCCCGGTTGAAAAGCTGGTGGAGAACTATCAGACTTTGGTTGAAACCCTGATTAAGGTTAAACCCTCGGCTGCTAAGGGCCAGTATATCAAGAATATTGCCGTAACTTCCACGATGAGCCCGGCGGTGCGCATTAATGTGCTGAAACCGTTGGGTAAGTAATTCGGTTAGTTATAAAATTTAATAAACTCTTTGCCCAAGACAGTCGGTGCAAACGCTTAAAAGCCAAAATTTTGGCAACCAACCGAGGCAGAGGCTCCACGCGCCGGCATTTTGGCGCGCCTGGCTCTCTGTTTAGGCGGAGAGCTTTATTAATTTTCATATTAAGCCTGGCGCCTTAAACGCCGCTTAAAAATATTTTTCACAAAAATCAACCTGATAAGGAGGTGTTTGGATTTGACTAAGAAACCGCAGATGATTCAAAAGGAAGAACAGGTTACTCAGCTGGAGGCCTGGCTGAAGGAAAACGCCGCCGTGGTGTTGGCAGATTACCGTGGCTTGACCGTGGCTGAGGACACCGCTTTGCGTAGCGAGCTGCGCAAAAATGATATTGGCTATCACGTTGCTAAAAACACGCTGATTAAACGCGCGGCCAACAATCTGGAAATAACCGCTTTGGACGAATATCTGAACGGCCCCACCGCAATGGCCTATGCTGCTGACCCGGTGGCTGTCACCAAGATTTTGTCCAAGTTTGCCGAGGAGCATAAGGCCCTGGAGCTGAAAGCCGGTTTGGTGGACGGCAAGTTTGTGGACGCTGAGGAGATTAAGGCTCTGGCCAAAATGCCCAGCCGCGAGGTTCTGTTGGGCCGCTTTATGGGCTCCATTCAGT
The DNA here is from genome assembly GCA_021769035.1 of Bacillota bacterium. GTDB lineage: Bacteria > Bacillota > Dehalobacteriia > UBA4068 > UBA4997 > Avidehalobacter. The sequence goes on from JAETTP010000042.1 coordinate 3,651, forward strand.
CCTCTTTGTATGGCTTTGTGCGTGCCGTGGACGCTATCCGCGAAAAGAAAGAAAACGGCGAGCCTTTGGCCGCCGCTGCAACTGAGGCTCCGGCTGCCGAAGCTGAGGCTCCAGCTGCTGAATAATTAAAAAAACTAACAAATAAAAGAAAGACGAGAGGTGTAAATTCCTATGACTAAAATTGAAGAAATCATGCAGGCCATTGAGGAAATGACTATCCTGGAACTGAATGACCTGGTTAAAGCTATGGAAGAAAAATTTGGCGTAAGCGCAGCTCCGGTTGCGGTTGGTGTTGCTATGCCTACTGAGGGCGGCGCAGCTGCTGCTGAGGAGCAGACTGAGTTTGACGTTATCCTGACTGCTGCCGGCGATAAGAAAGTAAACGTTATCAAAGCCGTGCGTGAAATCACCGGCCTGGGCTTGAAAGAAGCTAAGGCTCTGGTTGACGAGGCTCCGAAGCCGGTTAAAGAGAAAGTTTCCAAAGAGGACGCTGAGGCTGCTAAGGCTAAGCTGGAAGAAGCCGGCGCATCTGTGGAACTGAAATAGTTCAAATCCAAACTAAACTAATAAAAGGTGGAGCGGCTTAAAGCTGCTTCACCTTTTTGAATACAAAAATATATTCGTGCTTAAAGATGTAAAAATCGCTGGCTAAGGCGCGATAACGCCAAATGCCCTGATTTTTGCCTTTGGCTTTGGTTTCGCCAAAATTTTTTACCAAAATGGCTTTTAGCAAAAAACCGCGCTCCAAAAACAGCTGCATAGCATAAAAGCCCAGCGGCACCACCTGACTGTTAGCGTATTTATCGGCGATTACCAGGGCGCAGTAGCGATTTTTGGCTAAATGCTGGGTGCTGTTTTCAATCACTGCGGCCAAATCGGCCAGGAAGTCTTCCAGGGTGGGCGCGTTGGCTAGGTCGGACGCGTCGTCGGAAAAATGGATAATATCCCAGTAGGGCGGGTGCAGCAGCACAAATTGAAAATGTTCAATGCCCTGTTGGGCCATAACCTCCTCCAGGTTAAAGCGGCGGCTGTCGCCGGTCAGCACCAAGCTTTGGCTTTGGTTTGGCGGCTCGCTGGCAATGCGCCGGCGGGCGGCCTCTGCCACCGGGGCTTGCAGCTCTATGCCAACGGCGTTGCGGCCCAGCCGCTGGGCTTCAATCAGGCTGGTGCCGCTACCCAGGAAAGGGTCCAAAATCCAGTCCTGGCGTTTGGTGTAGCGGCTGAAAAGCTGGTGGGGAATTTGCGGGATAAAGTTGCCGTGATAATCGGCCGTATGCGCGCCGGAATTATCCCGCCGGTCAATCAGCCAAAGGGAATCGGTGAGTATCTCCGGGTAATCTCGCCAGTTTTGCATATCAATATCGTTGTATTTAGCCAAAATCAAGCTCCTTTTGCAGGCAATGCAGATATTCGGTGGTAGATTTGGCGGCAATGCGCCGCCGCTCCTCCCGGTCGGCCTGGAATCGTTTGTAATCCGTCTGGGTGTAGACGCTGTACGCGCCGTATTTAGCCATAATCCGCTCAATATCGGCCAGCGACATCAGCCCCTCGTTGTTGTAGCTTAAAAAGATGTATTGGAATTGAGCCTGGGCGATTAAGTCCTCAAAGGCTTGCAGCACCGTTTTTTTGGAGCAGAAGCGGCTCTTTTGGGCGGCGGCCTCGCGCAGGCCGGTTTTGCCGGCAAGCGGTGGGTTATCGTAGCGGGCGATAGTTTCCAGCACGTGGTAGTTGCTACAATACTGCCGGGTGTTGTAGGGCGGGTCCAGATAGAGCACCTGGCCGCGCAGGCGGCGGATTAGGCAGTTTATATCCTCATTGTAAACCTGGCCGCGGGGGCCGGGAATAACCGGCAGCAGCTCCAGCTTAAATTCCCGCTGGGCGGAGCGTTTGATGTGCTTCAAAAAAGCCCCGTAGACGGAGGCCGTGTTGGCGTATTTGTCAATGGAGTTGAGCAGGCTGGCCAGATAAAAAAAATAGGTGCTTTCGTCAATCTCGCCCCGGATTTTTAGCTCCTCTAACCGGCTGCGGATAGCGTCGCATTTCTGGCCGTTGTGGTCGGTGAAGTAATTGCGGCCGCAGCCGGAGCCGGCGCAGTAATTTTGGTAGATGAAGCCGGGCTGCGGCGGCAGGCTGTTCAGTTCCTCCAGCAGGCTTTCGTCCTGCGGCCGGCCGTTCTCCAGATAATGCTTGTTCAGCACAAAGCTGTAATATTGAATATCATTGGCGATTACGGTGCAGCCGCGGGCCTTGTAGGCGGCCCCCACCACGCCGGTGCCAGCAAAAAGGTCGGCAAAAATGTAGTTATCCGCGGGGTTCAGGCCGCAAACCTTATCAATCGTCGTCTGCAAAAAATCCAGCAGCGAATATTTGGAGCCGATATAATTCAAGCCAGCCCGTCCTCCCTTTTAATATCTTTAACTAGTATAAAGGGAAACGCCTCAAAAGTCAACAGTTTACTTTTGCAAAAAATCTTGAAGCGGACAGGTTGAATTTTGCCAACGCTTGTGATAAAATAATTAAGTGTATATAATCAGTTAAGAGGAAGGGTTTTTTTACGAATGAGCAAAAAGGAAGCCAAACCGGAGGCCCCCCAAAAGGACCGTACCGGTTGTTTGATTAAGATAATTATTGTGTTGCTGGTGGCGCTGCTGCTGGCCTTGCTGGGCCTGCATTTTTATATGCAGCGGGCGGTGGAGCAGCTGGTGCCGGAGCGGCCGGTGGAGGAGGAATATCTGCGCGGGCGGATAAACGTGCTGGTGGTGGGCACCGATGCGGAGGAATATGACGCGGGCCGGGCGGATAGTATCATTGTTTTTAACGTGGATTTGGATAACAAGCGAGTTAATGCGCTTTCCATACCGCGGGACAGCCGGGTGGATATTCCCGGCTATCAGAACAAAACCAAAATCAACCATTCCTATGCCTACGGTGGCATTGATTTAACCAAACAGACAGTGGAGAACCTGCTACATGTGCCGATTGATTACTATGCCGTAACCAATTTTGCCGGCTTCGAGGATATTGTGGAAACCGTGGGCGGGGTTTATATCGACGTGCCCATTCGTATGCGCACCCACACCTGGTACGGCGATATTGATTTGCAGCCGGGCTATCAGTTGCTGGACGCCAAACAGGCCCTGGGCTTTGTGCGCTATCGCTACGACGCGGGCGGCGACATCTCCCGCGGTAAGCGGCAGCAGCAATTTTTGAAAGCGGTGTTTTTGCGGGTGGTGGAGCCGCAGAACCTCATCAAACTGCCCACCCTGGTGCCGCAGATTATGGAGCAGGTGGAAACGGATTTGACCACGGCGGATTTGCTGGCTTTGGTGGAGCTTTTTAAGGACGTGGATTTGGAAACCGCCTTTGTGACGGAAAGCCTGGCCGGGCATTCGCAAACCATCAGCGGCGGCAGCTACTGGATTGTGGACGAGGAAGCCCTGCCGGAAACGGTGCAGCGGGTGTTTTATGCTGAACCGCCGCAGGAGGAAACCGAGGGAGAGGCCCAGGACAAGGACCGTGAGCGCTAGGGCGGCAAAAGCTTAAAACAGTTGGAAGGACAGATTTGACCTATGCACAAGGGTAATGAACACTCTGGGCACCGCCGGCGCATGCGGGCCAGGATTGCTCGAACCGGTTTTACCTCGTTGACCGAGCAGGAGATTTTGGAGGTGCTGCTCTACTACGCCCAGCCGCGCGGCGATACCAACCCGTTGGCCCGCCGCCTGTTGGATCGCTTTGGCTCCCTGGCCAGGGTGCTGGACGCCGACCCGGGCAGCTTGCAGCAGGTGGAGGGGGTTGGCCCCAACGTGGCCTTTTTGCTAAATTTTTCCGCCCAACTTTCGGCACGTTACTTTCAGGACAAAACGCAGGCCCGTCCCATCTTTGGTTCCAATCGCGCTTTTGTGGCTTACATCCAGACGCTTTTTCTGGCCGAGGTGCATGAGGTTGTTTATCTGGTTTGTCTGGATAACAATATGCACCTGATAAACTGCTTGAAGCTGGCGGAGGGCGTGCAGGACGCGGTGGCTATCCCTTTGGACGAGGTGGTGCGCACGGCGGTGGGCCAGGGCGCGCGCAATGTGGTGCTGGCGCATAACCACCCCAGCGCCCGCTTGAAGCCCAGCGACGCTGATTTGCGCCTGACGCAGCAATGCCTGGCGGCTCTGGCTTTGGTGAATATTGAGTTGCTGGATCATTTTATAGTTTGCGGTTCGGATTATTTCAGTTTTGCCGAGCATAGCTATATGGACGCTATGCGGAAATCGGCCGGGCTGATTAATCCGGCTTGATTTTATGGAGAGAAAAAAATGGTACAATTCGTGCATTTACATAATCACAGTGAGTATTCCCTGTTGGACGGCGCGGCCCGGATTAAGGAGCTGGTGGCCAAAAGCGCCGCTTTGGGCATGCCGGCGGTGGCCGTCACCGACCACGGTAATATGTTTGGGGTGCTGAAGCTCTACGAGGAGTGCAAAAAGGTCAGCAAGGAGCGCGAGGCCGAGGGCCTGCCGGGGATTAAGCCCATCATCGGCTGCGAGTTTTACGTGGCCCCGCGTTCTCGCTTTCTCAAGGAGGGTAAGGAGGATAAAAGCACCTATCACCTGGTGCTGCTGGCGGAAAATCAGCAGGGCTATCGCAACCTGTGCAAGCTGAACGCGGTGGCCTATCTGGAGGGCTTTTACTACAAGCCGCGTATTGACCGGGAAATCCTGCGTCAGCACAGCGAGGGCCTGATTTGCCTTTCCGCCTGCCTGGCCGGCGAGGTTATCCAGGCCATGTTGGAAAATGATTTGGAGGCGGCCTACGCGATTGCCCAGGATTATCTGGATATTTTTGACCGCGACCATTACTTTATCGAGCTGCAAGACCACGGCCTGGAGGAGCAGCGGCTGACTAACCCGCAGCTGATTAAGCTGGCCCACGATTTGAATATTGGCCTGGTTTGCACCAACGACTGCCATTATATCAACCGGGAGGATGCGGACTGGCACGATATGCTGCTTTGCGTGCAGACGGGCCGCCTGCGCAGCGACCCTTTGCGCATGCGCTTCCCCAACAGCGAGTTCTATCTGAAATCGCCGGAGGAAATGCAGCTACTGTTCGGCGAGCACCCGGAGGCCCTGGCCAACACGGTGCGCATTGCGGAGCGCTGCCAGGTTAATCTGGACAAGCACGCCCAGGTGGATTTGCCGGTGGTGCAGGTGCCGGAGGGCTACGATTTGGAAACCTATCTGCGCTTCCTCTGCGAGGAGGGCCTGAAAAAGCGTTATCCAGAGGTGACCCCGGAGCTTAGGGAGCGGCTGGAATACGAGCTGGGCATTATCATCTCCATGCGTTTTCCGGGCTACTTCCTGATTGTTTGGGATTTGATTAACTTCTGCCACCAGAACGGTATCCGGGTGGGGCCGGGCCGCGGCTCGGCCGCCGGCTCCCTGGTGGCCTACTGCCTGGGCATAACCAACATTGACCCAATCCGCTATAACTTGATTTTTGAACGCTTCCTGAACCCGGAGCGCGTCAGCATGCCGGATATTGACACGGACTTTTGCGTGGTGCGCCGGGGCGAGGTTATCGACTATCTGGTGGCAAAATACGGCGAGGACAAGGTGGGCCAGATTGTCACCTTTGGCACGATGAAATCCAAGCTGGTGGTGAAAGACGTGGGCCGGGCCCTGGATATTCCCATCCCGGAGGTGAACAAAATCACCAAGCTGATTCCCAACGACTTGAAGATGACCCTCTCCAAGGCCCTGAAAGAATCGGCCGAGCTGAAAGAGATATATGACAACGACGAGCGCGTGCGCGAGCTTTGGGACATCTCTATGAAGCTGGAGGGTATGCCGCGCCACACCGGCACCCATGCGGCCGGAGTGGTGATTTCACCCGCCCCGGTGGTGGATTATATGCCCTGCTTTAAGGTGGGCGAAAATATTTTGACCACCCAGTTTGAAAAGGAACAGGTGGAGGAGCAGGGCCTGGTGAAGATGGATATTCTGGGCCTGCGCAACTTGACCGTGATTGGCGACGCTTTGAAGAACATCAAACAGAGCCGCGGCCTGGATATTGACATCGACAACATTCCCCTGGACGACCAGGCGGTTTATGATATGCTGAGCGCCGGCGACACCGACGGCGTGTTTCAGCTGGAAAGCGATGGCATGCGCACCTATCTGCGGGCCCTGAAGCCGGAGCGTATTGAAGACATCATCGCTATGGTGGCGCTGTATCGCCCCGGCCCGTTGGAGGGCGGTATGGTTAGCGACTTCATCAAGCGCAAGCACGGCGAAACCAAGGTGGTATATCCCCACCCGATGCTGGAGCCGGTGCTGGCCGAAACCTACGGCGTGATGGTCTATCAGGAGCAGATTATGCAGGTGGCCAGCACGATGGCCGGCTTCACGCTGGGCCAAGCCGACGAGCTGCGCCGCGCCATGGGCAAAAAGAAAGCCGAGGTGCTGGCGGCCAAGCGCAAGGATTTTTTGGAGGGCGCGCTGAAAAACGGCGTTTCCGAAAAAACGGCCAACGAGGTTTTTGATTTGATGGAGTTCTTCTCCGGCTACGGCTTCAACAAGAGCCATTCTGCGGCCTACGGCGTGGTGACCTATCAAACGGCCTGGCTGCGCTGCCACTATGCGCCGGAATATATGGCGGCGATTCTCACCAGCTTTATGCAGAGCGCGGACAAGGTGACAACCTATATTGAAGCTTGCCGCAACGCCGGTCTGGAGATTTTGCCGCCGGACATCAATTTGTCTTATACTGACTTTTCCGTGCACGACGGCAAGGTGCGCTTTGGCCTGGCGGCGATTAAAAACGTGGGCAGGGAGATTATTAACCAGATTATTGAGGAGCGCAACGCCAACGGCAATTTCACCTCTTTAACCGACCTGTGCAGCCGGATTAATCTGAACAAGCGCATTTTGGAAAGCCTGATTCGCTCCGGCGCGCTGGACAGCCTGGGCGGCAAGCGTTCGCAATATCTGGCGGTTTACGAGCAAGCTTTGGAGCTGGGCCGCCGCTATGCGGAGCAGCAGGCCTCGCAGCAGCTTTCTCTGTTTGATTTCGGCCTGGAGCAGGCCCAAGCCGTGGAGGTGGAGCTGCCGCCCATTCCTGAGCTGGATACTATGGATTTGCTGCGAATGGAAAAGGAGAGCATCGGTTTTTACGTCAGCGGCCACCCGTTGGACGCTTACACTGAGAAGCTGCGGCCGATCATCAATCACAAGTTGAGCGACCTGCCGGAGCTGAAAGACCGCACCTTTTTGCGCATTGCCGGCCTGGTGACCCAAAACCAGAACCGCCTGACCAAAAAAGGCGACAGCATGGCCATCTTCACCCTGGAGGACAAGCTGGCCAGCGTGCGTTGCGTTTGCTTCCCTAAGGCTTACGCCGACGCCCGGCAGTACCTGGCCGACGGCACGCCGGTGCTGGTGAACGGGCGCTTGCAGGTGGAGGACGAGGAGCGGATTTCCGTGATTGTGGAGGCGGTTTACGGCCTGGAGGGCATGGACTTTTTGGACGTGCCCAAGGGCCAGGAGCGGCCGAGCCAGCCGCAGGAGGAGGGCGGCCGTTATCCGCGCCGCCGGCAGGCGTCGGCCCCGGCGGCCAAGCCGCACGCCATTGTTTATGTGCGGGTGCCGGACGAAAACTCTCTTTCGGATATTCGCAGGCTGGCCAAGGATAAGGGCGGCTTGCTGGAGGTGGTGCCGTATTACAACGATATTAGGCGTTATCAACGCGGTTTGGGTTTGCAGGTTGACGACGAGGTGGTTGACCTTTATAAAGTCCATTTTGGCGAATCTAATGTTGTTGTTAAAGTGCAGCAGCAGTCTTGAACTTTCACTAAATTAGTGTTTGATTAAATTAATACTTGATTTTAGTTTTATTAAGAGTTATAATAATCTGTGAAAATTGGTAAAATAAAATTACAGCTATAAATTGGAGGTATATAAAATGGCAGAATTGACAAAAACTATGGGTATTTTGGAGGTTGTGCAGCAGTATCCGCAGACGGCCCCGGTGTTTATGAATTTTGGTATGGGCTGCCTGGGCTGCGCGGCATCGCATTTTGAAAACATTGAACAAGGCGCTTACGCCCACGGCATTGATGTGGACGCTTTGATGGTTGCCCTGAACAAGGCCGCGGCTGAGGAGGCCCCGGCTAACTAAAACAAGCTGAAGTTGCGGTGCAGTGCGGTTTGGCTGCACCGCCCAATTTTGATAAAGTTTTGGGAGGGAAGCATTATGAAATTTTTTATTGACACTGCTAATGTTGATGAAATCAGAAAAGCCAACGATATGGGCGTTATCTGCGGCGTGACGACTAACCCTTCGTTGATTGCCAAGGAGGGGCGCGATTTTAAGCAGGTGATTGCGGAGATTGCCTCAATCGTGGACGGCCCCATCAGCGGCGAGGTTAAGGCCACCACCACGGAGGCTGCCGGCATGATTGAAGAGGGCCGGGAGATTGCCAAAATTCACCCGAATATGGTGGTGAAAATCCCGATGACCGGCGAGGGCCTGAAAGCGGTTAAGGTTTTGGCGGCCGAGGGCATTAAAACCAATGTCACCCTGGTGTTCACCGCCGCCCAGGCTTTGTTGGCGGCCAGGGCCGGCGCCACTTTTGTTTCGCCCTTTTTAGGCCGTCTGGACGATATTTCCGTGCCGGGCATTGATTTAATCCAGGATATTGCGGATATTTTTGCCCTGCATGATATTCAGACTGAAATTATTGCGGCCAGTATCCGCCACCCCATTCACGTTATCGACTGCGCCAAGGCAGGCGCGGATATTGCCACCGTGCCTTACAAGGTGTTTGAACAAATGCTGAAACACCCGCTGACCGACGCCGGCATTGAAAAATTCCAGGCGGATTATCGCGCGGTTTTTGGCGACTAAGCAAAATTTTACCAAACCAATTAAACCCTCCTGCCGATTAAGCGGGAGGGTTTTTGTGTGAAAGTTCGGCTAGTGTTCCTAAAAAATTCTCCTGATGTTCGTATAGATTTCACATTCATACCTTATGCTATATTTAAGCGATTGCGCAAAACAGAAACACAGGAGGAGATAAATGACTGATTATCAAAAAAGAGTGGGTTTGCTGGGATTGGCCGGGGTTACGGCTTTGCTTTTGCTTTGTAAATTTTGCATACCGGTTGGCGAGGCCAGCGTGCAGGATTTCAGCAATTCCGTTTTGGCCGGGCAAATTGAGGAGATTGAGGGCAGCCGGGTGACGCTGCGGCTGGGCCAACTGCGGGTGCAGAAGCCGCCGGCCAAGCCTGATGACGACGACGGCCCGGCAGAAGAGGGAGGAGAACCGCCGGCCAAACCAGAGGGCGAAGAGCCGCAAGGAGAACCGCCGGCCAAGCCGGACGAGGGAGCCGGCCGGACAATGCAGTTGCAAAGCCAGGGCAAGGCCCAGCCAATGACAATACCCCCAACGGTGGAGAACCCGGAAACCAGCATTTTGCTGCTGAACAACGAAACCGAGGCCAAGGGCCAGGCGGCCGGCGCGGACAAGCCGAATGAGCTTTACTCCTTTGAGCCGGGCGAAAACAGCCTGACGCTGGATTTGGCCGGGGTGGAAATTGACGTGGAGGAGCCGCTGCAAACGCGGCGGGGCTCTCTGGCGGAGCTGGCTGTGGGCGATGTGCTGGAAATTGAAGTGGGCGAGCAGCAAATGGTGTTGCTGGCGACGGTGAAGAACGTGATGAGCGGCGACGAGCCGGGTCAGGTGGAGCAGGGCACGGCGGCCAATCTGCTGGCGGAGGACGGCGTTTGGCGCAGTGAAACCTACACCAGCAGCGGTGATGACGAGAACGCTTTGCGGGTGGCTGGGGCTTCCGTTTCTTTGGAGAATGTGCGGGTGCGTAAAAAGGCCGGCGCTTCCTCCAGCACTGAAAACGGCGATTTTTACGGGCTTAATGCGGCGCTGCTGGCCACCGATGGCGCGCTGCTGACGATAAGCCAGGCAGATATAACCTCCGACGCGCCCAATGGCAACGGCGTTTTCAGTTACGGCGAGGGCACGGTGATTTCCATTAACAAGTCCAGCATTGAAACGCTGGGCGACAACTCCGGCGGTTTGCAAACCACCGGCGGGGCCACTTTGAATGCGGTTGATGTGCAGGTGAGCACGGCGGGCAATTCCTCGGCCGCTATCCGCTCCGACCGCGGCGGCGGCACGGTGAACGTAATCGGCGGCGCTTATCGTAGCAGCGGTTTGAACTCGCCGGCGGTTTACTCCACGGCGGATATTACCGTGATGAATGCTGAGCTGACGGCGGAAAACTCCGAGGCGTTGGTGATTGAGGGCAAAAACGCTATTAAGCTGTTGGATTGCCAGGTGAGCGGCCAGATGAGCAGCACGCTGGGAGCCAGCTCCGACGAAAACGTGCATAATGTGATGATTTACCAGTCGATGTCCGGCGACGCGGCGGTGGGCACGTCGGAATTTTCCGCCCAGGGCGGCCGGATAAGCAGCCATAACGGCGATCTGTTTTACGTAACCAACACGCATTGCCTGCTGACGCTGGACGGCGTGGAGCTGCTTGACGAAAGCGAAGCTGGCGGCTTGCTGCTGCGGGTTTACGGCAACAGCGGCCGGCGCGGTTGGGGCACGGCCGGGGCCAACGGCGGCCAGGTGGAGCTTTTGGCTAAGCACCAGCATTTGCAGGGTGATGTTGAGGTGGACAGCATTTCCACGCTGGATTTACAGCTGACCGAGGGCAGCGTTTTCACTGGCAGGATTAATATTGTGGAAAATGCCGCCGGCGGCCAGCCTGTGCCTGACAATGTGAGCGTCAGCATTGCTGAGGGCTGTGCCTGGAACCTGACCGGCGATTGCACTATCAGCAGCTTGGAAAACGCCGGCACCGTTAACTTCAACGGCCACACGATTACGCTGGCTAACGGGCAGGTGCTGCGGGGCTAATTTCGGTGATTAAAGGTTTGCAGTTCATATAGCCATTTATCTATATCGCTGCCGATTGGGCAATTCATTCGAGTGGCCATAAGTTCGGCAATCCAGATAATTAAGGCAAGGCCCTCAAGGGTTTGCATTGTTTCAGGCGAGGGTCGTTTTTGCGGTGATTTTTCTAAAATTTCCAGTTCCTTACAGATAGGCTCCTGCAAGAGGAAAATTCTTTGCAGGGATTGCAAAACGTTGGCAATATTAATATTAATTGCTGCTGAGCTGTTTTCGTCCAGCTTTTGCAGCAATTTTTTTATGCTATCATCAATCTGCGTGTTTAAGTTGTCTAAAATCACTTGTCGCACGATTATTATCCTCCTAAAATATATAATCAACGTGTTTTAATTATATATTGTCGTGTTTTAGTTGTCAATAGTCGTGTTTGAGATAATTTAATAAATTATCATCTTTGTCTAAACTATAAGACAGAGGTGATTTTATATGACAGACGAGTCTAGAAAATTTGATAATACTAAACGTTTTCGCAATTTGTATCTTGCGATAAGCGTTTACCGCAAAAGAAAAGATTTGACACAGGATCAATTAGCAGAAATACTGGGTGTTAGCAGGCAGCATATTGGTTCTATTGAAGCCCTAAATATGCCGGATAGCCCATCATTAGATTTGCTTTTCAACATTGCTACCGTGCTTGATATTGAACCGTATATTTTGTTTAAATTCAATCCAGATGAGTAAAAAAAAAACAAGTAACCACCCCAAACGGGGTGGCTACTTGTTCTTCATACAATGATTGCATGACTTTTTTGGAAGTTTCTGCTCTTTTAATGCTGCTTCTGGCAGTTGCCGATTTCGCAATCAAGCATATAAAAAAACAGCCTCCTTAAATTTTTCCAATGGTAACAGCTCTGTATTTATTATAACGCAACAGGTTTGGATTGTCAATGTGTTTTTTAATTATGATTGCAATTTGGAAAATAATGTGTTATACTGTCGGATAGAAAGAGTCCGGTTTTAATGGCGGTTGGCCCTCGATAATCTATCGTAAACGTACGGAGTAGGAGAGGGTTTGATGCCCTCTCTTATTCACACAAGACGAGAGGGGGTGGTTGTATGACCTTTTTGGAAGTGTCCGCGTTACTTATACTGTTGATTACAGTTGCGGATTTTGCCATAAGGCACAGCAACAAAAAATAGCCGCCTCCTATGCCAAAAGGTTTCGGCTATTTTTGTAGTCAATAACGAGGGCTGACCCCATTGAGGCCGGCTCTTTCTTTATTTATTATAACGCAATCGGTTTGGATTGTCAAGGCATTTTTAAATTATGATTGCAATTTGAAAAACGCCGCTTTAATTTAGGCTTGCATTTTGTTTGGCGGTGGTGATATAATATAAAGTAGGCAAGGTGGAAAGGAGCGGTTTGCGTGAACACCAATTTAGCATATCAAGAGGAATATGTCAAAGAGGAGTTGATTAACGGTCAGGTGGTGCTGATGTCGCCTCAGCCGTCGATTAATCACGTTAATGTTATTAACAACATTAGTATTCTTTTTGGGAATTTTCTTAAAGGCAGAACTTGCCAGTCTTTTCCTGATAGCGCCGCGGTTTTTTTGACGGAAAAGGATTACTTCGTGCCGGATTTTATGGTGGTTTGCGACCCGGACAAGGTTAAATATAACGGCGTGCACGGCGCGCCGGATTTGGTGGTGGAGGTTCTTTCACCGTCCACGGCTAAGCGCGACCGCGGCTACAAAAAGCAGGTTTACGAGCAATGCGGCGTGCGGGAATATTGGCTGGTGAATGTGGCGGAAAAATCGGTGGAGCAGTACTTGCTGGCGGAGGGCCGGCTGGAGCTGGCCGAGGTTTA
>JAETTP010000043.1 GCA_021769035.1 Bacillota bacterium
CACTTGACGAGATGATTGACAAGCTGATTAATGGGACGGCCGTCTAATTATTTGACCCTGTGGTATGAATAATGTACTTTTATAAAGAGGTGAATTACAATGAATTTATATAGGATAACCACCAACGGCCTGATGTTTGGTTACAAAAACCACTTGCAGGGCTCCTATAAAAAACTGGCTGACGCGATGGAGAAGATGGAAACCGGCCGCAATTTCAATTCCTATGCGGAGGATCCGGCCGCAGCCAGCAAGGCCTTTCAGCTGCGCCGCAACTACTGGCGCAACGAGGCGCAAATGCGCAACAATAACAATGTGCGCAGCAGCTTCAGCCAGGCCTACGACACTATCGACCTGGTGAAGAACAAACTGGGCTGGTGCCTTGCTAACGACGGCACCCTGGTTGGTATCAACACGCCGGACGCCAGCGGCCGCCAGGCCCTGGGACAATCGATTTCCGAGGCCGCTAATGCAGCGGTGCAGAGCATGAACGCCAATTACTCCGGCAACTTTCTGTTTGCCGGGGCGGATTCGCTGAACGTGCCCTTTGAATGGAGCGAGGACGGCTCCACACTGCTTTATCGCGGCGTGGACGTCAACGCTGCCACCGAGGAGGACAAAAAGCTGTTGCAGGGTATGGTTGACGAAAAAACCTACGTGGATATTGGCCTTGGCATGCAGGAGAACCTGGACGGCACCCCGATCACTTCCACGGTTTACAATTCCGCCCTGTGCGGCGCGGACTTTTTGGGCTGGGGCACCGATGCGGACGGCGATCCGAAAAACGCCATTATGATTATGAAAGAAATTGGCGATATTTTGCTGAACTGCAACTCCGAGAACGGCGATTTTGCCCAGGCCGGCGACGAGGAACGCCTGAACCGCCTGAGCAAAAAGCTGCAAACCTCTCTGGATCAGATGAATGTGAAGTTTGTGGAGTTGGGCACCAAGGCTCAATTTTTGAACACCAATGAAACTAAGCTGAAATCAGAGAAGGATACTCTGAATGAGCAAATTTTGGATGTGGAAAAAATGGAGGACGCCGATGCAATCCAGAACATGGCTTGGGCGCAATATTGCTACAACGCCGCGTTGAAGATTGGCACCAACATTCTTTCGGAATCCTTGATTGATTATATGCGTTAAATTTGGATGGGATATATCCACAAACAAAGGAGGTAAATTGTATGTATCCCTTAATTGAAATTAAAACTGTGCCGATTGAAATTGAAATGAAAACCACCAACGCCAGTTGGGAATATCGGCGGGGCACGGCTGAGATGGAAATCAGCCGGGACAAAGGCGGCCTGAAGATTAACAGCCGGCCAATTCGTCTGCAGGTGGACTCGTTTGAAGCGCGCAATTCGGTTTCGCCCACACCGATGCGCAGCGTGGCCCAGGCGGCTCAGCGTGGGCGGCAGGCGGCCTATGAAGCCACGGCGGCTTATGCCCGCAATGGCAAGCTGTTGTTGAACGCCAAAGTGGGCGAGGATGTGATTACCCAAATTGCAACACAACCGCAGCAGGAGGCGATGAATGTGACTGTTGGCTTGGATTTTTTGCCAAAAGGCGGCGTGGAACTGGATTGGCAGGCCGGCGAAATGCAAATTCGCTATGAAATGGATAAGCTGAACTTTGACTGGAAAGTGGACAATGCCAGCTTTGAGTTTGTGCCGGCGGATATTGAAATTTCTATTGCCCAAATGCCCGATGTGATTATCAAATACGTTGGCGGCCCGCTTTATGTTCCGCCGTCTGCCGACCCAAACTATCAGCCGGTTGACGTGCAGGCATAAGCACGGCCAAAAGCGGTTAAAACTAAAAAAACGCGGCCCTTTTACTAAAGCCCTTTTAATGAAGCCTAATGAGGTGATATTTTGAAAACAGAAACCAAATATTTTGGCGAGATTGAATATGATGCAACTGACGTTTTGCACTTTGCCAAAGGCCTTTTTGCCTTTGAGGATGAAAAGCGCTTTTTGCTGCTGCCCTTTGCCGATAGCGACGGCACCCTGCTTTGCTTGCAAAGCCTGGCCACGCCCGGCCTGGCCTTTGTGCTGATGAATCCTTTCGCTTTAAGCCCGGCCTACGCCCCGGAGCTGACGGCGGATGAGCTGGCGGAGCTTGGCGTGGAAGACAGCCACCAGCTTTGCTACTATGTAATGTGCGTGGTGAAAAGCCCGGTTGCCGACAGCACCCTGAACTTTAAATGCCCGGTGGTCATCAACGATGAAACCTGTCAGGCTATGCAGGTGATTTTGGAGGGCGACGCCTACGGCATGCGCCATCTGCTTTCCGAATTTGCCGCCGCGCCAGGAGCGGAAAAATGTTAATCCTGCGCCGTAAGGCGGGCGAGGCAATCTGGATTGGCGACAATATCAAGGTTACCATTTTAGCCAACGATGAGGGCGGGGTGCGTCTGGCTGTGGACGCGCCAAAGGAAATTACCATTTTGCGGGAGGAATTGCTCAACGCCATGCGCGTCAACAAGGACGCCGCGGCCGAGGAGGCTCCGCCGGAGGCTCTGCTGGCCGCCTTGCCGCAGCTGGCCGGCCACCCGGAGGAAAAGGCGGAATAGCCCCCAAAAGGCCCAAACGCAAACAGCCTGCCTTCCTGTAAACAGGAGGCAGACTGCCGGTGGCTTTTCCTTTATCGCAGCTTTTCAGCCGCGGATAAAGGCGATGTCCTCGTGGTCGGCGTGCTCACGTTCATGCCGCGGGTTTTCCTTAATCCGCTGGCAAGCAGCCATCAGCTGCGAGGTTACAGCGGCGCTGTAGCGGTTGGCATAAACCGTCAGCATTGGCAAAGTGTCGTTGGAATGCAGCACCACGTATTTGGAGGGCAGGCGGGAAAGCGTCAGCGCCATAACGTCTATACGGCAGCGCGGGCAGGTGCACATGTTGGCCTCGGCCATGCATTTGTCCACCTTTTCCTCCACCAAGGCCTGCATTACGTTTACACTTACATAAGCGGTGTTGGTTGTTTCCATATTAAGTACCTCCTTTGGGAGAATTTGCGGGCGATTGGCCGGGCGGCAGCCTGTTTTTTGGCAAATATCGGCGTTTGCCGGAAAAAAATTGTGGCCAAAGCCTAACCTTTTCTTTGGAAATGTCGATATAATTAATGAGAGATTAGGCTGGTTGCGGCTAAATGAAAAACCCGCTTAATATTTATTTCGATATAATAAGGCAAAGAGTTAGCGGCCACGTAAAAAAAATTGCTAAAAGCTATAAAAATATTGAAAAATTTTGCAAGAATAGGAGTGTGAATACTATGACATCTATTAATAGCTTGATGGGCACCAATAGTACGTCCAGTATTTATGGCAGCCGTAATGTGATTAGCGGCCTGGCCAGCGGTATGGATACCGAAACTATGATTGAAAATGCTGTTAAAGGTTATCAAACCAAGATTACCCAGTTGCAGCAAAAGCAGGAAATGGTGCAGTGGAAACAGGAGGCTTATCGCAGTATTATTGATAAAATGGTAAGCCTGACCCGTAAATATACCTCATACACCTCCAGCACCAACCTGTTCAGTCCCACCTTTTTCAACAAAGCGGTGAAGACAGCCACCAATGGCAAATATGCGGACATGGTTTCGGCTATCGGCAAAACCAGCAGCAACATTCAGATTGACGGCGTTAAACAGCTGGCGCAGGCGGCCAAGCTTAATTTGGGCGTTAGCTCCACAAAGCTGAAAGATTCTGCCGCCGAATTGATTGGCGACCAACTGCACATGACTGGGGACGCTATTAACTGGACGGAAAAGGTTAAAGTCAGCAACATTTCCGGCGGCATGACGATGATGTACGGCAACAGCGCGGTATATCTGGATTTTGGCGAGCTGGATACATTTAAGGACGCAGATGAGCTAAAAGTAGCCATTGAAAAGAAGCTGGGTGAAACTCAGGTGAAAACCGGCGCGGGCGATTATGTGAAAGCCAGCGACCGTATCGGCGTTAATGTGGGCGCTGACGGTACCATCACTTTCGAGGATAAATCAGGGGCCGGCAACAGCATTTACATCAGCAGCGCGACTGACAACATGCAGGCGTTGCTTGGTTTCAAAACCACAAACGAAGCTCCGGGCAGTAATGTGACCTTTAAGGTTGCCGATTACAAAAACCTGTATCAGGAAAAAACTGTCGCTGAATATTTAGGCGGTACTAAAGATTTGCCTGGCAAGGAAATTAATGTGACACTAAACGGTGTTACCAAAACTATCAAATTGGATAAATTTGAAGAAGGGGACAAAAAAGCATCTGAAACTGACGAGCAGTACAGCGCAAGAATGACCGAGCAACTGGCAAGAAATTACCAGAAAGGTTTAGACAAAGCCTTTGGTGCAGGTAAAATTACCGTTGAGCCAACCAAAATTACCGGTTCTGACGGTAAGGTGCAGGATACCTTGAGCTTTAAAGTGGATAATGGCTCCACCCTTTCTATGACCTCTGACGCAGGCGAGGCAATGGGTTTGGGCAAAGCTGGCGTTACCAGTTTTTTGAACACCGGCAAAACCCTGGGTGAGCTTGTGGGCAAGGAATATTTTGCCGGCGATAATGCAACTCAGGAAGCAGAAGTGAATCTCAGCGATTTAATTAAACTTTCCGAGGGAAAAATTAATGTAAAAATTAATGGTAAAAATGAAACGATTGATTTGGGTAAAGTTGAGTATACTGAAACTGCTGCTAATATGGCCGAACGTCTGCAAAAGGCGCTGGACGATAAATTTGGCAAAGATACTATTAAAGTTGAAGCCAATGGAGCCAGCAAACTGAATTTTAGCATGCCTGCCAAACAAACGGCAGATTCTACTCAAGCCAACAGCTTTTCCATTTCCTCCGGCGATACCAAAAAGAGCGACCTTTTTGCAGAAAGCAAAGGTATGCTGGATTTGAAAGTTAATGGCGAAACAGTTGGCAAGTTCAGTGAGGACGATACCTTAACGCAGGTTATGAATACTATCAACGGTGCAGACGTTGGCGTGAACATTGCTTACTCCAAGCTGACTAATGAATTTGCTATTTCCGCCAAAGATACCGGCGAAGCCGGCAAAATTAATATTGAGGGCGGCCTTTCCGAATTGTTTGGTTTCGGCGGCGACGGCATTAAGGTTGCTGATGACGGCAAACTGACCGATAAGGACGGCAATGCGCTTGACGCTTCCAAATATACTTACGTTCAGGGCCAGGACGCTAAATTCCACGCCACGGTGAACGGCAAGCAAATGGAACTGACCCGCGCTTCCAACACATTCGATATGGACGGTATGTCCGTAACACTGAAAGGCGCTTTCGGCTATAATGAGGCCGGCGAGTTGGATAAAACAGCCGAACCGGTTACTTTCACCACCACTTCTGACAGCGACGCGATTGTGGACGCTATTAAATCCTTTGTTGAGGAATACAACGAGATGGTGAAAGAAATCCACGACGCTTACAGCACTATGCCCAATGAGAAATCCAGCAAGGATCGCTCTCGTTATATGCCTTTGACCGAAGAAGATAAACAAGGCATGAGCGAAACGGCCATTAAGAATTACGAGGAAAAGGCTAAACAGGGCATTTTGTTTGGCTCCAGTGATTTGTCCAACCTCTATCGGCAGTTGACCTCCACCATTCAGATGACCGGCGCGGACAATGCCGCGGCCAAGGCTATCGGCCTCAGCTCCAGCTATTCCGGCGGCCTGACGACTTTGGAGTTGGATGAAAACGCTCTGCGGGAAGCTTTGGCCAGCGACCCGGACAAGGTGCGCGACGTATTCTCCAAGACGGTGGACAACGGCGCTTCCAGCAACGGCTTGATGTATAATATGAAGAAGGTGCTGGACACCTACGCCAACACCTCCAGCGGTAGCATGGGCTTGCTGATTCAGCAGGCGGGCAGCAAGTACTCGCCCAACTCGGTGAACAGCAACAACCTGCAAAAGGAATATGACAACTTCACCACCCAAATTGAAAAATGGCAAACCAAGATGAGCGACCGGGTGGATTACTATACCAAACAGTTCACCGCACTGGAGCAGCTGGTTGCTCAGATGAACAACCAAAGCTCAATGCTGGCTGGTTTGCAGGGCGGCTATTAAAAAGGAGCAAATATGGAACATAACGGCTATCAGCAATATCAGGAGCAGGCAATTTTTAGCATGAGCCAAAACGAGCTTTTGCTGCTGCTGTTGAATGAGCTGATTAAGCGCCTGGGGCGCTGTGATTTGGCGTTGACGCAAAAAAATTATGCGCTGTTGGATGAATCGGCTGACCGCTGTTTGGCGATTGTGCGTTATCTTGACGACACGCTTAACCACGATTACCCCATCAGCGCAGACCTGCACCGGCTTTATGACTTTTTCTACTATGAATTGAGCCGGGTTAAAGTGGGGCGTAACCAAGATGAATTGGCTAAAATTAAACCAATGCTGGTTGATTTGCGCGACACTTTTCAGCAGGCAGCCAAAAACTGTGAGCAAGGCGAACAAAGCGAAAACGTCGAACAACACGCGCACGGCGTGCAGAGCACGCCGCAGCCGCCGCAGGCTCCAAATGCGCAGGAGAAAAATGTCTATGCTGAAAGATGAATTGGAAACTCTGCGTTTGAAACAGAATAATGAGTATTTAAAGTTGCTGGAGGTGGCAAAGCTTACCGAGGATTTGGCCCAGGCCATTGACCGTCGGGATGAAGTGGTGGTGCGGATGCTGCTGACGGAGCGGGAAACTTTGCTTTTGCAGTTGCAGGAGATGGATCTTTCCGTGCGGGAGGGTTTGCTCAGTCAGCCGGAGGCCGACGCGATCCGCCTTTCCGCTTTGCTGAACGGAGCGGAAGCGCAAGCCCCGGAAGAAGAGGCATTGAGCGCCCAAGTAATCAAAAAACAGCAGCTTTTGGAAAAAATTAATTTAATGGATAAACGGATAAGCACCCGGCTTGGCGGCAAGCGTTCATATTACAACAGCTTGCGCTAAGCTTGGGGGCTTGCCCCTGTTTAACGGCAAAATTAATCTGGCGGCAATTTAGGCAGATGTTTTGACTTAAATATTTTGGATTAAATTTGGTGAGGAAATTTATATAAGCAAAATATTAGTAAAAAAGAAGGTAATGGCGATGAGGTTCAAGGATTTAAAGGTAAAAAGCAAGATTACGGTTGTGGTTATCTGCGTGGCCATTCTGGCCAGCATTTCCGGCATTGTCAGCGTGTTTATGATGAGTAATATTCAAGGCAAATATGACAATGCTTTGGAAAATTTCGGTTTTGCTCAGGGTGATATTGGTATGGTGATGGGCAGCTTGGCACAGCTGGACGGCGATGTGCATGACGTCGTTGGTTACTTAAATGCCGAGGCAAGCAAGGAGGCGGCCAACAAAACCACCGCTTTGGTGTCCACCATTGACCAATATCTGGCAGAGGTTGAAAATAGCTTGGTTTCCGACGCCAGCCGGGCCACCTTTGCGGACGCCAAAACGGCCTGGAACAATTATCAATCCGCCGCCAAACAGTTGATGAGCGCCGGCCAGGGCCTGACGGATACCCAGTTGATTGGCGATGTGCAGGCCCGCCTGCGCGATGAGTTGGATCCTTTATATGAAAAGATGTACAATGATTTGACCTCTCTTATGCAGCTAAAAATGCAGCAGGGCGACGACGAGCGCGTAGCTGCTTCTCAAACGGTGTTGCTGAGCGTGGGCATTGTGGGCGTTTTGATCGTGATTTCTTTGCTGCTGGGCGTATTCCTTTCCGCTAAAATCTCCGGCGGCATCGCCAAACCGCTGGCCCAGTGCGTGAAACGCTTGCAGGATTTGGCCCACGGCGATTTGCACTCTCCATTGCCGCAGGTGAACAGCAAAGACGAGATCGGCGAGATGGTGGAGGCCTCTCGCTTGGTGGTCAGCGATTTAACTACCGTTATCAAGGATATTGAATATTTGTTGGGTGAGATGGCTAACGGCAACTTTGATATTCTGTCCCGCTCCAGGGAGGCTTATGTGGGCGATTTGCAGCCGGTGCTGCTTTCTATTCGCCAGATCAACAGCAGCCTGAGCGACACTTTGGCCCAGATTACCCAGTCGGCCGATCAGGTTTCTGCCGGAGCCGACCAGGTTTCCAACAGCGCGCAGGCTTTGGCCCAGGGCGCTACCGAACAAGCCAGCGCTGTGCAGGAGCTTTCCGCCACGGTTACGGAAATTACCCGCAACGCCGAGCAAAATGCTCAGATGGCTCAAAGCTCTATGGGGATGGCCAGCCAGGCCGGCACCCAAGTTAATGAGTGCGGCGAGCATATGACCCACATGGTGACGGCGATGGAGGAAATTAAGAGCTCCTCCGAGGAAGTGCGGGCGATTATCGACACGATTGAAAATATCGCTTTCCAAACTAATATTTTGGCTTTGAACGCAGCTGTGGAGGCGGCGCGGGCCGGTTCCGCCGGCAAGGGCTTTGCGGTGGTTGCAGATGAGGTGCGCAATTTGGCTTCTAAATCCGACGAGGCCGCCAAAGCTACCAAGGAGCGTATTGAAAACGCTATCACGGCGGTGCAGAAAGGCAGCGCCTACGTTACGGATGTTTCCCAAGCCTTGGATAAAACTCGTGAGCTTACCAGCAGCGCGGTTGAGATGATGGGCAGTATCTCCGAGGCCAGCGAGCAGCAGGCCGAATCCATTGAGCAGATTCAGGAGGGCATTGAGCAAATTTCCGCTGTGGTGCAGACTAACTCCGCCACCAGCGAGGAAACTGCGGCAGCTAGCGAGCAGCTTTCCTCTCAATCGCAGATTATGGATCAGTTGATGTCCCGCTTCAAGCTGAAGCAGGATTCCGGCTATGTCGCCCGGTCGCAGGTTCCCTCGGCAGGCCCGGAAAATTCAGCCTATACCAGCCAGCCGGAGGATTATACCAGCGGGTTGGATTACAATAATAAATATTGATGCGGCGGCGGGAGATTGTGGCCAGACGCCGTGTGGCGGCCCGCCTGGGTTTGCCGCAGCCAACGGATGACAGCATTTTGATGAAAGAGGTGGCGGCTTTGCCGGAAAAATATCAGGAGCAGGAAAAAAATATAGTATGTGCGCTGGATATTGGCACCCGCAGCATTGTTGGGGCCGTTGGCCGGGCGGAAGAGGGTCGTTTTCATGTGCTGGCAATCGAAAAAGAGGAGCACGGCAAGCGCGCTATGCTGGACGGCCAAATCGAGGATATTGAACAGGTGGCCGGCATTGCCCGCCGGGTGATTGACCGGATTGAGCAACGCCTGCAGGTGCGCATAAAGCGGGTTTGCGTGGCGGCGGCCGGACGTTCTCTGCGTTCGCAAAAGGCCAGCTACACGCTGGAATATGAGGAGCCGCGCCAAGTTTCCGACGAGGTTGTGAATCAGCTGGAGGCCGGAGCACTGGCGGCGGCGGAGGCCGTGGTTCTGGAGGATAAGGACAGCTACTTTTATATGGTGGGCTACACCGCCGCCCAGTATCGTTTGGACGGGTATCCGATGTCTACCTTGCAGGGTCATTTTGGCCGCCGTCTGGAGGTTGATTTGGTGGCCACTTTCCTGCCGCGCGAGGTGGTAGATAGCCTTTACACGGTGGTGAGCCGCCTGGGGTTGGAGGTTTCCAGCCTGACTTTGGAGCCGATTGCTTCCTTAAACGCGGCCATTCCGCTGGATATTCGCCTGCTCAATCTGGTGCTGGTGGATATTGGCGCGGGTACTTCGGATATTGCCGTCTGCCGCGATGGCAGCGTGGTTGGCTACACGATGGCCACTGTGGCCGGTGACGAAATAACCGAGCTGATTATGAAGAAGCTGCTGGTAGATTTCAAAACGGCCGAGGGCCTGAAAATGGCGATGGGTGGCAAGGAGCCGTTGCGCTACACGGATATTTTAGGCATGCAGCAAAAAATCACCCTGCCCCGGTTGGTGGATTTAATCCAGCCGGCGGTGGAGCAGCTGGCCAAGGAGATTGCCGACAAGATTGTGGAACTGAACGGTCAGGCGCCCTCCGCTGTGTTTTTGGCCGGCGGTGGCAGCAAGCTTTACGGCCTGCGCCAGGCGGTGGCGGAGCAGCTGAAGATGGACGACAATCGGGTGACGATTGCCGGCAACCATTTTGAGAAGAACGCCTTTTCCGAGGATATTGAGCTGAACAATCCCGAATATTCCACCCCGCTGGGCATTGCGATTTCCGCCGCATTGGGTATGATTAATGATAGCTATGTGGTGACGCTGAACGGCAGCCCGGCCAAATTGTTCCGCAGCGGCACCTTGACCATTCGGGATATTTTGCTGATGAACGGTTGCCGCTATGGCGATATGATGGGACGCACTGGCGCCAATCTGACCTTTATCTTGAACGGCAAGCGCCATTTTGTACGCGGCGGTCAGTGCCGACCCGCCAAAATTGTGCTGAACGGAGCGGAGGCGGAGCCGTCCTCGGTGGTGCACGCTGGAGATACGATTGAATTTGCGCCGGCCAAGCCAGGGCAAAACGCCAGCCGTAATTTGGCCGAACTGCTGGGGGAAGATTTTGTTGGCGAGCTTTTGGTGAACGACGAACTGGCCGATTTGACCTATCAGGTGAAAAATGGCGATGTGATTGTGGCGCAGGCAGACGTTGAAACGCCGCCGCCGGCCGAATCCACGTCATCGGAGGCGATTTCCATGCCGGAGCCTCCGCCTTTGGGCGCGCCTTTGTTGGTGAATTTGAACGGACGGCAAGTCAGCCTGCCGGCCAAACCCAGCGGCGAGCCGCATTATCTGCTGGACGCTTTGCAGCACAGCGATTTGGATCTTGACAATCCGCGCCATCCGGTGGAGCTGTTGGTTAATGGCCAGCCGGGACAATTTAGCCAGAAATTAACGGAAAGCGATGAAGTCATCATTCGTTATCAGCAGCTTGACCAGAAAAATTGACAGATTTTGACAGGAACGCCAACAAAATAAGCAGCTTTAAATAGAAAATACAATAAAAAGCTAAAAAAAACGCAAAACCTTGCAGGAAAAATTGCTTAAAGGGCTAATTATATATAGCATTAAGCGCCTGCCAGGCTTTTGTAGACACAGCCTGTCAGCCTCAAATGGCTTGCAGGCTTGTGCCGTCCTTTAATCCTGGCCCGGTTTAAGGAAAAAGCGGGCTGAAATTTAACAAGGGGGAACTAATATGCGTAAAAGCATAAAAAAGCAGGTTTGGGTTCGGGTGGCCCTGGCCATCGGTTCAGTATTGTTGTTTAGTATAATGACATTTGTTAGCATTTCAAACATTCGGGGCACTGAGGCGGACAGCCGGCAGGCTTCGGCTTTGTTGGATCGGGCCCAAAAGGCGGAGATTGCGCATTACAAATGGTCTAGCAATCTTAGCAATGCCCTTTACGCCGGTACTGATTTCACTGGCAGCCTGGACCCCACCACCTGCGTGTTGGGTCAGTGGCTTTACGGCGAGGCCGGAACTGACGACGCACGTGTTTTGCAGCTACTCGAGCAGTTGGAGCCCCTACATAAGGAACTGCACCAATCGGCTACTCAAGCGCTGGATCTTTTGGCGCAAGACCCAGCGGCGGCGCAAAGCTTCTATCAGAATACTATTCAGACCAATTTGGGCACTTTGGTGGGTTTGTTGGACGAGGTGGTTACTTGCAGTGCGGAGCTCAGTGACGCTAGTTCGGAAAAGCAGGCGCAGATTACTACCACAATGATGATAATTTCAATTATCTGCTGCATTTTGGCCTTGCTTTGTCTGTTGAGCTTGGTGATTTACGTGCTGAATGGCGTGGTTAAGCCTATCCTGCACATCACCGAACAAAGTCGCCCCTTGTTGGAGGGCAAACTGGATCTGCATTTAGACCACAAAACGCCGGATGAGCTGGGGGATTTGGCGAACACGCTGGAGCAATCTCTGGAAATTATTCGCGGCTATGTAAACGATATTAATCGGATTATGGGTGAACTTTCCAACGGCAGCTTTAATGTGCACGCCGCCACGCCTTTTATCGGTGATTTCCAATCTATTGAGCAGTCGATTGAGAGTTTTACCAATACGATGTCCTCGGCGTTGGCGCAGATTTCCAATGCGGAGCATAAGGTTTCCGGCAATGCCGAGCAGCTTTCCAGCGGGGCGCAAGCCTTGGCCCAGGGCGCAACCGAGCAGGCCAGCGCGGTGGAGGAGCTGTTTGCTACCCTGGATAATCTTTCTCGCACTTCGGAACAAAATGTGGGAACGGCGGCCAATGCGCAGAACAGCGCTATGCAGGCCCGCGAGCAAGTGACTCTGAGCAGCGAGCAAATGAATGATATGGTTGTTGCGATGCAGGACATCACCGAGGCCTCGCGTAAAATCGGCGAGATTATCGCTACGATTTCCGACATTTCTTTCCAGACCAACATTTTGGCATTGAACGCAGCCGTGGAAGCGGCGCGGGCCGGTTCCGCTGGCAAGGGGTTTGCTGTGGTGGCGGACGAGGTGCGCAATTTGGCCACAAAATCGGATTTGGCGGCCAAGGCTACTCAGGAGCTGATTGAAAACTCGGTGCAGGCGGCGGCGCGCGGTAGCGCCGTAGTTGACGAGGTTTCACAAACCTTGCAGCGTTCCTTGGATTTGGTGGTGCAGGCAAGCAATGAAATGGGCCGGATTGCCGAGGCGATTGCCGGCGAGGCGGAAAGCATTGCACAGGTGACGGAGGGCATCAGCCAGATTTCCGCTGTGGTGCAGACTAATTCGGCCAGCAGCGAGGAATCAGCAGCGGTTAGTGCGGAGCTTTTCGATCAGGTTCGCCTTTTGCAGGATCAGACCAGACGCTTCCAGCTGAAGAATTAAACTGAAAAATTTACTGAAAATGATTAAATTTTAATAGTTTTTATACGGAAATAGCCGCGGTTGAGGTGGAATTCTGTTTGCAGGCAAAAATTTCTTGTTTCAATCGCGGCCTTTTTTTGTCAGACCTATTGCAAAATGTGCTGAAAAAGTGTATTATTATATGTAGTCGCTGAAAAAGGCCCTTTTGGAAAAGCCATTTGGTATAAGCCGGCTTTTCATTTATAAAGACGCCAACGCGATTGTTTAGGGGACAATTCTGCCCTGGGGGGCATATAATATCTTTAGATTGCATAAAAAATATACTGTGAATTGTAACAGCTTGTTTAAATTCAGGTAGGGAGGTTGACAGAGTGAACACGATATGCGGCACCAGTAATTTGATGCTGGAGCGCTCAATGGATTTCCTCTGGACCAAACAGACGGCGATTTTGGATAATATCGCTAATGCCGAAACGCCGAATTATAAAACCAAATATGTGACGTTTGAGGAAAGTTTTGAGCAAAAACTGCGCGCGGCAATGGCGGAGCCTAAGCCGGCTCAGGCGGTGCGCAAGGTGATGGAGGAGGCTCAATGGGAGGTTCATGAGGCTCCTGAATCTGTACGAATGGATGATAATGGCGTGAACACCACCGAACAGATGGTGGAATTGGTGCGCAATGCTTATCAGTTGCAGCATGTTTACCGGGCGATTTCTGGTAATATCTCTATCATGCGCGCAGCAATTAACGGATAAGAGAAGGGAAGTTGTCAGTTATGGCTTTTATGACCGCCATGAATATTGTAGGTTCCGGGCTGACTGCTGAACAGTTGCGGCTTGATGTTATCTCGGAAAATGTTACTAATATGAACACCACACGCACGGAGGCCGGGGGGCCGTATCGCCGTAAGATGGTGGTTTTTCAAGCGGAATCCGGACGGGATGGTTTCCGGCGGGCAATGGCTGAAGCGGCCGCAGCCTCCAATAGAGGCTTTGAAAATGCGGGCGGTGTTAGGGTGACGGAAATTGTGGAAGACCCCAGCGATTTGCCAATTACATATGACCCCAGCCACCCGGACGCCAATGAACAGGGCTATGTGGAAATGCCCAATGTGACGCTGGTTAAGGAGATTACTGACGCAATGGCGGCCTCACGTGCTTATGCCTCCAATGTGACAGCTTTTAATACGTTGAAGAGCGTGTTGTCCTCCAGCTTGGAAATTGGCCGCTAAACCGACCTTGATTGTTTTGCCAATATTTGACAAAAATGCTTTGAGGTGAAGAAATGACGATTAATAGTGTGAAACCCCTGTGGAACGAAATGCCTTTGCAGAAGCCGCAGGAACAGACTAAACAGGAAAATCCCGGCGTTTCATTTGCGGACATTTTCCGTTCAGCGATAAACGAAGTGGCAGAGGCGCAAAACCAGGTGGCCAATGCGGAATACCTTTTGACGACCGGTCAGTTGGACAATCCTGCCTATGCAACCATTGCCATTGCTAAGGCGGAGCTTTCCGTTTCAATGTTGGCGCAACTGCGCACCAAGGCTTTGGACGCTTACAATGAGCTGATGCGGATTAGTATGTAAAATTAGAGCGGAAAAGAGGTTGTCTAATGGCGGAGGTATTATCGCAAAGCCAGATAGATGCACTGCTCAACTCCATGCAGGGAGGCGGCGGTGCGCCCCCTGCTGAGGAAAAGCCGGAAAAGAAATATCCTAAATATGACTTTACCAGCCCGCGCAAGTTTACCAAAGATAGGCTGAAAATGCTGAGTGGTATCTTTGATAATTATTCGCGTATTATCAACACGCGAATTAACGGCTTGCTACGCGCCACTTGTGAGGTTGAGCTGGCCTCGGTTGAGGAGCAAAGGTATTATGAGTTTTCCAACGCCCTGACTGAGGGCACGGTTTTGGCTGTGGCTCATATGACGATGCAGGGCGTACAGGATGAATCGCCGGTGCTCTTCTATATAACCACACCAGTTATGCTCAGCATGATTGATCGGCTTATGGGCGGTTCCGGCGACGTCGACCAGGAGCTGCCGGATGAATATATCTACACGGATTTGGAACTGCGCCTGTATGAAAACCTGGTGAAGGAATTTGTTTCAGTTATGGGCAGCAGCTGGGAAAATTATATTCAGCTGAGTTTTGATTATGGTCGGGTGGAGCCAAACCCCACCCTGGTGCAGCTGATTGGTCTGGATGAAACCGTGGTTTTGGTGGATTTGGTGTTGAAATTTCCAAATTGTGAGGGCCGAATTAGCATTTGTCTGCCAGGCTTGATGTTGACTAATATATTTACGAAAATCAATCAGGAAAATCCAGCCAACCGCGCAGTTGCGGAGGATAAATCGGATGATATTTTTGACCATTTGCGGGATTCTAATTTGGAGATTGTGGCTGAGTTGGGCCGCACGGAACTCAAGTTGCGTGATGTTTACAATCTGAACGTTGGCGACGTGATTGATTTGAGCCAGAAGAAAGATAGCGCGGTTTATCTGCGTATCGGCGGCCGCAAGTGGTTCGATGGAATGATGGGCGTTAGCGAGAAGCATATCGCCGTGAAAATCAGGCGGGTTTACCATAATGTTGAGAGAAGGGACAGTCAGGTAAATGAGCAATAGTATTTTTAGTCCACTGGAAATAGATGCGATCGGCGAGATCTCTAATATCAGCTTGGGCTCATCGGCAACAGCCATATCCAATCTGCTCGACCACCGGGTTGATATTACAACGCCTTCGGTTTCTGTGGTGAATGCTGAGGATTTTGAGCTTGGCAGTATAGAACCGGCTGTTGGCGTGGAGATTAAATACGTCACCGGCTTGGAAGGCAGCAACATAATGTTGTTGAAGATGAGCGACATCAAGGTGATTGTCGACATCCTGATGGGTACTGAAACCCCGGATGAGGAATTTGAGCTTAATGAGCTTTCGCTGAGCGCGGCCTGTGAGGTTATGAATCAGATGATGGGGGCGGCTGCCACGGCTTTATCTGATTTTTTGGGCCGGGTGGTTAATATCTCCACACCCCAAACCTTTGACCTCGACGATTTGGAGGCTTTTAAAAGAGAACGGTTGCCGGTTTCTAATGGGCCGGTGGTGGTGGTTCGCTTTGCTTTGGATATTGAGCCCTCGTTAAAAAGCGAGTTTATGAATGTGATGTCGGTTGAATTGGCCAGAGAACTGTTGGCCGGCTTTGGCTTGGGCGGTGGGGAAACGGCCGAAGCAGCCGCCCCGGAGCCGGAACCGACTCTTGCACCTGCGCCGGAGCCTGCGGGCGGCGGCGGTGGAGGCGGCGTGCTCTCCCAGGAGGAGATTGAGAGAATGCTGGCCGGCGGCGTGCCGCCTGCTGCCCCTGAGCC
>JAETTP010000103.1 GCA_021769035.1 Bacillota bacterium
GCCGCTTCGGCAGCCAGCGTACCGCCGGTATACAAACCGCAAATAAATCCGCTGCTGACAGGCGTTATCGCGTTACGTCGCGCCGTAACGCGTGAAAGCAGGCAAGCCAGGCGTGCGGCCTCATCCAGCGAGGAGGCAAACCAGACATTCTCGTCGCGGGCCACCGCCGGGGTATAACCTAAAAACAGCGCCACCGTCGGTTTGCCGGTTGCTTTCATGGCATTAACAATTTTCAGACGCACAGCTTCGGCAGGCGGTTTTGAAACAAATGCCAGCACTTCGCTTTTCTCGTCTGCACTGAGCATTTCCAGCGCCGTCAGCGCACTGATGCCGCCCACTTCACGGCTGAGGTCGCGCCCGCCAAGGCCAATCGCGTGAGTAATTCCCTCCCCTGCCAGCGCAATCTGTGAGCACAGCTCCTGAATCCCGGTACCGGAAGCGCCAATGACGCCAATGTTGCCTTCCGGCATCACGTTAGCAAAAGCCAGCGGCGTGGCGGCAATCATCGATGTACCGCAGTCCGGCCCCATCACCAGCAAGCCTTTTTCCCGCGCGCGGGTTTTGAGTTGGATTTCATCTTCCAGCGTGACGTTATCGGAGAACATCATCACGTTGAGGTTGCGATCCAGCGCCTGGTTCGCCAGCTCCGCCGCATACTCGCCAGCCACTGAAATCAGCGCCAGACTGGCATCGGGTAATTTCTGACAGGCGCTGTCCCAGCGACGCACCTGCGTCAAGGACTGGCTGCTGCCTGACCCCTGCGCCAGTTGTTTTAGCGCCTCTTCAAGCTGCTGCATAATCGCCTGCGCGATCCCCGCATCCGCCGCTTCGCTACGAATTGCCACGCAAATATCGTTCGGCGTGGCGTTATTAAAATCGTCATGCCAGAAACCTGTGGTATCTAATAACGCTTTATTGGCGGGCGTACCCATCATTACGGAAACATCATCAACATTTTCTGATTCGCTGAGTTTTCGTGAAATAATCATTAAACTGACCGAATCCTGAAAACACCCTTTTTTAATAAAGGCGTGGATCATAACAACTCCTTAAAAATTGCACCCATGGCAATTGCACGAGCAGTGTTAATGTGGCGATTACGGTATCGATGACAACAAGTAAATAAGGTGATGAATATCACACAGGAATTATTAACAAAAGAATTCAAATAACCGCCAGGCTATTACGCATTATTTTTTAATAAGCGTGGTTGTTTTAAAAATCAGGTTAAAAGTGAGCGGATTATCAAATAAATTCTAACTATATTTTTTTGCCTGTCTGGATCACATAATCCAGATATTTTCCCTGTATGTTA
>JAETTP010000044.1 GCA_021769035.1 Bacillota bacterium
CATTTTAGCTTTCTTTACAAGAGTTTTTTTCTTGCTTGTGGTTGTGTGGTGACGCTTTGGAATGAAATTTCTATGCGTGTGTGGGTGAAATGCCTGCACACGCATTTTTATTATCTTGGCGGCCCAAGGCTGGCAGGGGCGGCGAGCTCAACACCGCCCCAAAAGGCCAAAGGCTGCTAAGAAAAAAATAGGAGGATTTGGCTAAATCTATGCTTAAGGACTACAAATTTTCGGAAATCAGAGAAATTTTTGATTCCAAAGGCCTAAACGCTTTTGACAACAGCAATGTGGTTGGCGTTACCTTTTACCTGACCAACAGTGCTTTCATTCCGGCCAACTGCACAACCACTGTAATAGTTGACAATCAAAAAAGCTTTTCGTTTTCCCTAAAGGAAAACACAACGGTAGACAGAATAACTAAAGTTAAATTGAAAAGTCAAAACGCCTTGGAATGTTATATCAATTTGCTGGAGTTTGCCTTTCAAGTTGGCTACCCGCCGAATGACCTGGCGGATTTTTCGCTTGAACTTAGCAGCGTCGGCTCCCCCGACAAAATGCTTGTTTACAATGATTTAACCCCTTTCACTCCCAGTGAACGCGAGCACCTGAAAGAACTCAACGGCATTTATATTAAAACCAACCTGGAGCCGGGGTTTAATCTTATCGCCATTTGCATTTTGCTAATTATTATCGCCGACCACTCGGTGGTGCATATTGACGAATAAAAAAATAGGCAGTGAGGATATAAAAATCTTCACTGCCTTTAATTTTAATGAAAGGAATATTAATGTGACACATCAACAATATTTTTCTACCAGCTCTTTTAATTCTGCATTTGACGGAACCCGAATATCATCTTTTTTATGATAAATTGTCAAAAGATAAATTTCCTTATCATCTTTAATTACATAGTAAATAATACGATACCCGTTAGATTTGCCAGCCTTAGTATCTGTATTCGCCGCCCGGACTTTATAAGTGTGGCCCTCCTTGTTCACGTTCATATTGGGTATTTCATCACCCAACAAATTGCCTCTTTGCAACTCCTCCAGAACC
Source organism: Bacillota bacterium (assembly GCA_021769035.1). Classification (GTDB taxonomy): domain Bacteria; phylum Bacillota; class Dehalobacteriia; order UBA4068; family UBA4997; genus Avidehalobacter. The sequence goes on from JAETTP010000044.1 coordinate 1,057, forward strand.
GGGCGAATATCTTCTTCGATATGACGAAAATGGCGTTTCTTTACATAAAAGCGAATGTCGCTCCTAAACTGCTCCGTGAAAATTACCTCATACATTTTCCTCTTTGTCCTCGTCAACCCATTTTCTGATGTCCTTAAATAAATCCTCCAGAGCAGGTTTGGCCTTTTTGCCGGCACGCATAAGCTTAACTTCTTCCATTGCATTAATCAACGCCTGCTCCACAGAGCATTGCGTATTTTGGCGCACATCCATAGTAAAAACCTCCTCCAAAAAAATTTGTTGTTGTTTATACTTATATTATAATTTCTTTATGAAACATTGTCAAGGATATGCTGAAAAAATCGCTACCAAATAAGTTTATTAATAAAATATCTGCTTTTTTGTAAAATTTAAGTTGTAATTGTTGGCCAAATAGTTTATTATATAAGTAGGGAGGAAGCGCTGGCAATCCGCCTGCGTTTCCCGCTGAAAAAATTGCAGCAAACCTGCAAAGAAAGAAAGGAAGATGTAAAATGGCAGATTATAACCAACTGGCCCTGGAACTGCACGAGAAGAATCAGGGCAAAATTGAGGTTGTCAGCAAGGTGGAGGTTAAAACACGGGACGATTTAAGCACTGCTTACACCCCCGGCGTGGCCGAGCCCTGCCGCAAAATCCGCGATAACGCCGACGATGTTTACAAGTACACCGCCAAGGGCAACCTGGTGGCTGTGGTTTCCGACGGCAGCGCGGTTTTGGGCCTGGGCAACATTGGCGCCAAAGCGGCAATCCCGGTGATGGAGGGCAAAAGCATTCTGTTTAAGGAATTTGCAGATGTAGACGCATTCCCGATTTGCATTGAAACCCAAGATGATGAGGAAATCATCAAAATTGTGAAAAATATTGCTCCGGTTTTCGGCGGCGTAAACCTGGAGGATATTGCTGCCCCCCGCTGCTTTTACATTGAACGCCGCCTGAAAGAGGAAACGGATATTCCGATTTTCCACGACGACCAGCACGGCACCGCAGTTTGCGTGCTGAGCGCTATCATCAACGCCGCTAAAGTGGTGAAGAAAAATTTTGCCGATTTGAAAGTGGTTATCAACGGCTGCGGCGCGGCCGGCTCCGCCATCGCCCGCATAATCCTGGCCAAAGGGGTTAAGGATATGTTCCTGGTGGATATGGAGGGTATCATCAACAAAGACGTTCCCGCCACCATGCTGAACGACAACCACAAAGAGCTGGCCGCTATGACCAACCACGAGGGCCGCACCGGCAACCTAGCCGACGCAGTAAAAGACGCGGACGTTTTCGTGGGCGTTTCCAAGCCCGGCCTGCTCACCACCGATATGGTGAAAACAATGGCCAAGGACGCTATCATCTTCGCTATGGCCAACCCCACCCCGGAAATCTTCCCGGACGAAGCCCACGCCGGCGGCGCGGCGGTTATAGGCACCGGCCGTTCCGATTTTGCCAACCAGATTAACAATGTGCTGGTGTTCCCCGGCCTCTTTAAGGGCGCTTTGAGCGTGCGCGCCTCCGACATCAACGAGGAAATGAAGCTGGCCGCCGCCGAGGCCCTGGCCGGCTATATCCCGGAAGCGGAGCTGAACAACGAAAACATTATCCCCAGCGCGCTGGACAAAAACGTGGCCGCGGTTATCGCCAAAGCAGTGGCTGAAGCAGCCAAAGCAAGTGGCGTTGCTCGCATTTAATAAGGCAACGGCAATATACTAAAAACAGATTGTATTAAGGAGTGATTACAATGCGAGAAATACAGGCAAGCGTGATTACCGACGCCGTGGAAAAGCTGTGTATGGACGCTGCATATTACCTGCCGGAAGACGTTAAAGCGGCTTTGCAGGAGCGTCAGGCGCAGGAGGAATCCGACATTGGCAAGTATATCCTGAACGAGGTCTGCGAGAACTTCAAAGTGGCGGCCGACGAGCAAATGCCCCTCTGCCAGGACACCGGCACGGCCCTGTTCATCATCGAAATGGGCCAGGAGCTGGTGGTGACCGGCGGCGGCATGGTGGAAGCCATCAACGAGGGCGTGCGCCGCGGCTACACCAACGGCTATCTGCGCAAATCTATGGTGGCCGAGCCTATCTTTGAGCGCGTGAACACCAAGGACAACACCCCGGCGGTTATCCACACCGAAATTACCGAGGGCGACGGCCTGAAAATCACCCTGCTGCCCAAAGGCGGCGGCGCGGAGAATTGCAGCGCGGTGAAAATGCTGCGTCCGGCCGACGGCCTGCAAAGCGTGATGGACTTTGTGGTGGAAACCGTAGACGCTGCCGGCGGCAAACCCTGCCCGCCTGTGGTTGTGGGCGTGGGCGTGGGCGGCACGGCGGATTACGCGGCCTACCTCTCCAAAAAGGCCCTGAACCGCGAAATCGGCGAGCACAACCCCAACCCCAACTACGCCAAAATGGAAACCGAGCTGCTGGAGCGTATCAACAAGCTGGGCGTTGGCCCGCAGGGCTTGGGCGGCGTTACCACGGCATTGGCGGTTAATGTGGAATATTTCCCCTGCCATATTGCATCCCTGCCGGTTTTTGTTACCATGAACTGTCATAGCCAAAGACATAAGAGTATCGAGCTATAGGAGGCGATTGCAATGGCGGAAATGATTAAATTGACAACTCCTCTGACCGACGAGGACGTGATGAAGCTGAAAGCCGGCGATGTGGTGAGTATCAGCGGCGTGATTTACACCGGCCGCGACGCCGCGCACAAACGGCTGGTGGAATGCCTGGAGCGCAACGAGCCTATGCCGATTGACGTTAAAGGCCAGATTATGTACTATGTTGGGCCAAGCCCTGCCAAACCGGGCCGGCCGATTGGCAGCTGCGGCCCCACCACCTCCTATCGTATGGACCCCTACACTCCCACCATGCTGGAGCAGGGTATGAAAGGCATGCTGGGCAAAGGCCCGCGCTCCAAAGAGGTTGTGGAGGCGATGCAGAAACATAAGGGCGTTTATCTGGCAGCCATTGGCGGCGCGGCGGCGGTTATCGCCAAAGCCGTAAAAACCTGCGAGGTTATCACCTACGAGGATTTGGGCGCTGAGGCTATCCACAAGCTGGAAGTGGAAGATTTGGTTTGCTTTGTGGCGATTGACGCCCAGGGCGGCAATCTCTACGAAACCGGCCGTTTGCCTTATGCCAAAGACTGATTTTTAAGCCAGCCTAACTGACGAATAACAAAGCCGCTTTCCAAACGGAGCGGCTTTGTTAATTGTTCCTAAAAAACCCCACGGAGTGCGATTCCGTGGGGTTTTCCTTTATGCTAAAAACTACCAAAACAACATTGTTCATTTAGGCCGATTACCATTTTTATGTTTGCCAGCCAGGCATTTTAGATAAAATTACCAGTTTGAATATGAATGATGACCGTCCAAACAAGCTATTTCCTCACCGTTTTCATCAAAAAAAGCATAATAAGTCCGATAGGATCCGCTCCGGCTGCCCTCCGGCGGCCGAATATCAGACATAATCAGCATTGTTGGGCACTGAAGCACAGTCAATTCCTCCAGCAGCTGCCAGCTTTTATCCGGCCGTTCACTACGAAAATCTTCACTGGTATAAAATAATTTGACCTGACGCAGATTCTCTGCCTGACTCAAAAAAACCTGATAATATCCCTGTTTTCCCTGGCTGCCAATAGCATAGTTCGTCATAACGTCATAATGTGCCAATTCCGGAATATCCAGCGAGAAGCACGGGTATCGGTGGATAAAAATATAACCGCCATAATATTCCCGAAAAGAAACAAGACCATAATCCCAGGAGCGACCACCTGCCGGCAGTGCATAACCGACAAATAACATATCATCAACTTTTTCAGAACCGATAATTGTCACATCTTCTGCATCAATCGTCTGCCCACGCTTGGCAAAATCCTGCCGAATAAATTCCCGCTGAAAATCCGGCAACATAACTTTGGCCTCGCTGTATCTTTTCGGCAAAGCCCAATTAAGCGCCAGCGCCAAAAGCAGCACAAATGGCAACAGGGCGCAAGCCCAGTTTTTTATCTGTGTTTTCACACCCTCACCCCAAACAATATTTCCGATCTATCATATTGTAACATAAAACGCCACTCTAAGACAAGCACGCAATAATATTTTCCCTGCTTTTAACACGGCAACGGCGGAATGTTAATCTGCGTTGCTTGCGGCAACGGGCAGTTTGGGGCTATAATAATGATAACAACTGAAAGAAAGGAGGTTATCCCTAATGCTCAACGAAAATATTAAGGCAACCAGAAAAGCCAAAGGACTTTCCCAACAGGAGCTGGCCGTCAAGCTGAACGTGGTGCGGCAGACAGTTTCCAAATGGGAGCAAGGCTTGTCAGTTCCCGATTCGGAGATGTTAATCTGCCTATCGGAAGCGCTTGAAACACCCACAAGCGCCTTGCTTGGCGAAAACCTTACTCTGCCGGAAGTGGACGATTTAAAGGCGATTTCCGCCAAGCTGGAGGTGATAAACTTGCAACTCGCCCAGAGAAAAACCACCAGGCAAAGGCTTCTGCATTGGTTCTTTATCCTATTGTGCGCAGCCACGGCGGCAATTTTGGCAATCCTATTGGCAATAGGTAGCCCTTATTTAGGCTGGGATTACGCCAACCCGGAAACCGCCGTTCTCGGAGTGGCATTTCACTCATTTGAATGGCTGTTTATCAGAATTGCGCCGCTTATCATTATCGGCGCCGGTATTGGCATTTTCCTGACGCGGAAAAAAGAATAATACGTCTACACAACAAAGCCCCCTGGTGACCGCCGGGGAGCTTCTGTTTTTTTTACGCTTATATCCGTTCCAACTCCACAACGCGCAAAACCTTGCCCTGCACCTGAAAGCGCACATTGAAGCCGCCAAAGCTCAGCCCGTAGGTGCGCGCCTCCTCCTGCCGGCCGGCGTGGTAAGCCGGGCGCGGGTCCTCCGCCAGCACCGCCAGCAGGGCCGGCCTTTTGGCGGGCGGCAGCATTGCCAGCAGCTCCGGCGCAATCTGCACCTGCAAGCGGCGGGCCTGCTCCGGCGGCACGGCAAAGCCGCCCTGCGCCTGCGGCCGCGCGTCGGCATAGGGCACGTAAGGCTTAATGTCCAAAAGCGGAGTGCCGTTCAAAACGTCCGCCCCGGCCACCAGCAAAACCGGCCCCTCCGCCTCCTGGGCAATCTCCAGCAGACGCACGGCGGAAAGGCCAAGCGGGTTAGGGCGGTTCGGGCTGCGGCTGGCAAACACGCCCACCCGCTGATTGCCGCCCAAACGCGGCGGCCGCACCGTGGCCTGCCATTCCCGTTGGTCATCGTTATCACCGTTGGCGCTGGCAAACCCCTCGGAAAACAGCCAAAGCAGCCACACGTGGGAAAATCCCGCCAGGCCGCGGAAAGCCTCCGCCCGCCGGAACTCCGGCAGCAGCACCACGCGGGAGATAACCTCCTCCACCAGGCCGCTTTGCCGGGGCACGCCAAACTTGCCGTCGTAATCATTGTAAATGTGGCCGATAATTTGCAGGGAAACCTTATTCTCCATAACCAATCGTCACTTCACCCGTCAAATTTTCCGCCAAAAACTGGATCTGCTCCGCACTCAGCAGCTGCGGCTGATACTGCGCCACCAACTCCTCAAAATGCTCGCTCCAGGCCCTTAGGCGCTCCAAATCGTCCGCCTGCACCGCCTGCGGCAGCTCCGCCTCAAACCGGGTCTGCAAGGCCCGGCCAGCCTCGTAAATCTGCCGGGAGCAGGCGTTGTAGGTCAAAAGCTCCTCCTCCGTCCAGCCCATATTCTGCCGGTACTCCTGCCAAAAATCCCACATCTGCTGCGCCGCCTGCCGCTCCGGGCTTTCCGGCCCCTCGATTGCCTGCTGAACCTCGCGGTAATGCTCCTCCGCTTTAACATAACTGGTGGCAAAATCCGGCAGCAAATCCAACCGCCCTGCCTCCAGATAAATCACCCGGATTCGCAAAAGCGCGTCCAAAATGCCCGCGTCCGTAATCGCTTTCGCAGCCGCGCCCGGCGTGGCAACCGCCGTTTGGCGCACGTAATCCACATCAGCCTGCGTGATTGGCTGCCCAGCGTTTTTGGCGGCAAAAACCGCCAGGCCGGAAGCCGCCGGCGGATTGTCATATAAAGCCGCCATTTCCTCGTCCAGCAGTTGGTCGCGATATTTTTCCACCAGATCTTTCAAATGCTCGGCCGCCGCCGCGTCAGCAATGGGCGTGTCCGCCTGCTCATAAACCGATAAACCGGCCACAAAATTTTCAATCACCGCCGACTTCGCCATCATAACTTGCCAAGCCTTAGCAGATTCCTCCAGATATTCTTCTTCGTCCAGATTCATATACTGCATGTAATCCTGCAAAGCCTGCCAGGCCTCCTGCGCTCCAAGCACGTTATGTGAATCTGACGAGGCATAAAGCTCCAAAATCTGATTGTAGTTTTCCTGCACCTGCTGCCGCGCCTCCTCCAGGGAGGGCGTCAGCCCCAGGCTTTCCGCCTCCAGCAAAACCGCCCGCTCCTCCAGCAAAGCTGCCAAGGCCTCCGCCTGCGTAACCGTTTCATCTTTAAAACGCAGGCTTTGCCAAACCCAATCCAACTCCGCCTGCGTAATCTTGCCCCCGTCCGCCGCGGGGGCCGCCGCCTGCTCACCAGCCGAGCAAGCGGCAAGCGCCGCCAGCAGCATAAATGCCGCCAGCAGCGCCGCCAATGTTTTATGCCCAATCTGCATTATTTACACCTGCATTACTTCAGATTGTAAAAAGCGTCCAAACCGGAATAAATAGCCGCCTCCTGCAACTCGTCCTCAATGCGCAGCAGCTGGTTGTATTTCGCCACGCGGTCAGTGCGGGAGGGCGCGCCGGTTTTAATCTGCCCGGCGTTCATGGCCACGGCAATGTCCGCAATGGTGGTGTCCTCGGTTTCGCCGGAGCGGTGGGAAACCACGGCGGTGTAGCCGGCCCGTTTGGCCATCTCAATCGCGTCCAGGGTTTCGGTCAGGGTGCCAATCTGGTTCACCTTAATCAAAATGGCGTTGCCGGCCTTTTGCTCAATGCCGCGCTGCAAACGCTCGGTGTTAGTCACAAACAGGTCGTCGCCCACCAGCTGCACCTTGCCCCCCAGCCGTTCGGTCAGCTGCTGCCAGCCGTCCCAATCGTCCTCGGCCAGGCCGTCCTCAATGGAGATAATCGGGTATTTGCCCAACAGCTCCTCGTAGTAATCAATCATCTGGGCGGAGCTCATCACCTTGCCCTCGCCGGCCAGGTTGTATTGGCCGTCCTCATACATCTCGCTGGCCGCCACGTCCAAAGCCAGGCGCACGTCCACGCCGGGCTTGTAGCCGGCCTTTTCAATCGCCTCCACAATCACCTGCAAGGCCTCCTCGTTGGAACCCAAATTAGGGGCAAAGCCGCCCTCGTCGCCCACCGCGGTAACATAGCCGCGGTCTTTCAGCACCGCTTTCAGGTTATGGAAAATTTCCGCCCCCATGCGCAGAGCCTCCTTGAAACTGGGCGCGCCCACCGGCATCACCATAAACTCCTGAATATCCACGTTGTTGTCCGCGTGCTGGCCGCCGTTTAAAATGTTCATCATCGGCACTGGCAGAGTTTTGGCGTTCACGCCGCCCAGGTAACGATACAGCGGCACGCCCAGGCTGGCCGCCGCAGCTTTGGCCACCGCCAGGGAAACGCCCAAAATGGCGTTGGCGCCCAGCCGGCCCTTGTTGGCGGTGCCGTCCAGCTCAATCAGCAGCTGGTCCAGCGCGGCCTGGTCAAAAGCGGGGAAGCCCTCCAGCTTGGGGGCAATAACCTCCAGCACATTGTTCACCGCCTGGCTGGTGCCTTTGCCCAGATAACGCTTTTTGTCGCCGTCGCGCAGCTCCACCGCCTCATGCACACCGGTGGAAGCCCCGGAGGGCACGGCCGCCCGGCCAATGCTGCCGTCCTCCAGCAGCACTTCCACTTCCACCGTCGGGTTGGCCCGGCTGTCCAAAATCTCGCGTGCGTTTACATCTAAAATAAAGCTCATGGTAAAACTCTCCCTTATTTTTTAAGTTTATTTTTTTATAAGCAAGGAGCGGCCGGTCATCTCCGCCGGCTGTTCCAATTTTAACAATTCCAACAGGGTGGGGGCCAAATCGCACAGAGCGCCGCCCGCCGCCAAACCGATTTCCCCAGCTTCCGCCAATGTGCCGGCCGCCGCCAAAATCAGCGGCACGGGGGAAGTGGTGTGCGCCGTCACCGGGTTTCCGGCCTCGTCCAGCAGCCGCTCCACATTGCCGTGGTCGGCCGTCACCAGCAGGCTGCCGCCGCTTGAGCGCACCGCCTGCACAATCTGGCCCAGGCAAGCGTCCACGGTTTCCACCGCTTTCACCGCCGCCGGGATAATCCCCGTGTGGCCCACCATATCCGGGTTGGCCAGGTTCAAAATAATCAAATCATATTCGCCGCCGCCAATGGCCGCCACCACCTGCTGGCAGACCTCCGGCGCGCTCATCTCCGGCTGCAAATCGTAAGTGGCCACCTTGGGCGAGGGAATCAAAATGCGCTCCTCGCCGGGGTTGGGCTCCTCCACGCCGCCGTTGAAGAAGAATGTCACATGGGCGTACTTTTCCGTTTCCGCAATGCGCAGCTGTTTCAATCCAGCCGCCGCGGCCACCTCGCCCAGCGTGTTCTGGGGCGGCCGGCGCAAAAAGGCCACCGGCAGATTAAACGTCGCGTCATATTCCGTCATGCAGCAGTAATGCAGCTGCGGAAACTCCGGCCTGGCAAACTCTGCAAAATCGGCCTCGGTGAGGGATCGCGTAATCTCCCGCGCCCGGTCGGCCCGAAAGTTATAGAAAATCACCGCGTCGCCGTCTTGCAGGCGGCAATCCTCCCCAGCCGGCAGAAACGGCTCCACAAATTCGTCCGTCACCCCAGCGTCGTAGCTAGCTTGCAGGGCCGCCGGCAAATCCGCCGCCCGCGGCGCGTCGGTTGCGCCCAGCACCAGCGCGCGCCAAGCCCGCTCTACCCGGTCCCAACGCTTATCCCGGTCCATCGCCCAAAAGCGGCCGCAAACCAGCCCCGGTTTGCCGTAGCCGGTTTCGGCAAAATGCGTCAGCAGCTTTTGCAGATAGCCAAGGCCGCTGGTGGGCGGCACGTCGCGGCCGTCCAAAAAGCAATGCACATAGGTTTCCGGCACTCCCTGCTTCTCAGCCAGCTGCAACAAGGCCAGCAAATGCTCAAAATGGCTGTGCACGCCGCCGTCGGAGAGCAAGCCCAGCAGATGCAGGCGGCCGCCTTTGGCCTTGGCCGCCTGGCAGGCAGCCAACAGCTGCGGGTTTTGGGCAAAGTCCCCGTCGGCAATGGCCTTGTCAATGGCCGTCAAATCCTGATAAACCACCCGGCCCGCGCCAATATTCAAATGCCCCACCTCGGAGTTGCCCATCAAACCGTCCGGCAGGCCCACGGCCAGGCCGCTGGCCGCCAGCTGAGTGTGCGGGCAGTCCTGCCAGAGCCTGTCAAAATTGGGCAGCTTAGCCAGAGAAAGCGCGTCGCCCGGCAGGCCGGTTTTCAGGCCCCAGCCGTCTAAAATGCAAAGCATAACAGGTTTCTTCATATTATAATATACCTCATTAATATAACTACCGCTAATATTTATTTTGGCTGTTCCTATTTTGGCTGCTCTTTGCAGCCGGCCAGCACAATTTTGCCAAAAGCGTCCGGGTCCAGCGAAGCGCCGCCCACCAGCGCGCCGTCCACATTGGGGCAATCCAACAACTCGCCGATATTTTCCGGGGTCACGCCGCCACCGTACAAAATAGAAATATGGTCGGCCATCTCGCCGGCCCGCTCCCGCAGAACCTGGCGGATATAGCCGCAGGCCTGCTCCGCGTCGGCCGCCGTGGCCGATTGACCGGTGCCGATGGCCCAAACCGGCTCATAGGCCACCACGATAGTTTCCTGATTATCCCAAAAGGCCAGGCTTTCATAAAGCTGCGCCTCCAACCATTGCAGCAGCAAACCGCCGCGGCGCACGCTGATACTTTCACCCACGCAGAGAATTGGCGTTATGCCGGCTTTCACCGCCGCGCCGCATTTGCGCGACACCATCTCGCTGCTTTCCTGCAAAAGCACCCGGCGTTCCGAATGGCCGCAGATTACGTATTTGGTGCGGAATTCCTGCAACATCTCAGCGGAAATTTCGCCGGTGAAAGCTCCCCGCTCCTGCCAAAACACGTCCTGCGCCCCCAGCTTAACCTTGGAATTAAGCCGGCGCAAAGCAACGTAAAGCGGATGCAGCACAGTGAAAGGGGCGCAAACCGCCACCTCCACCAGCTCCTGCTGCGCGGCCCGCTCCGCCGCCTGCGGATAAAAGGTGTTCAGCCAACCCACGGCCTCCACCACCGTTTTGTTCATCTTCCAGTTTGCCACCAGCATGGTTCTGCGCGTATTCATCAATCCTCGGCCTCCAGCAGCACGTCAACACCAGGCAAACGCCGTCCCTCCAGATATTCCAGAGTGGAGCCGCCGCCGGTGGAAACATGCGTAATCATATAGCTTACGCCCACCTGGTCAATCGCCGCCAGGGAATCGCCGCCGCCCACAATGGTGCTGCCCTGGGATTTGGCGCAGGCCACCGCAATGGCCTCCGTGCCCTTGGCAAAGTTGGGCATTTCAAACACGCCCATCGGGCCGTTCCAGATGACCGTAGCCGCGCTGCGGATAATGGCGGAATAGGTGTTGATTGTCTTTTCGCCCATATCCAGAGCCATCCAGCCCTCCGGCACGTCGTCAATGCTCACGTTGCGGCTGCGGGCATTGTTATCAAAGCTGTCGGCCACCACCAAATCCTCCGGCAGCATAATCTTCTTTTCCACGTCGTTCTGCAAAAGCTCGCGCACCAGCTCCACATAATCCTCGGACAGTTTGGAAGCGCCCATCTTGTGGCCCAGCGCGTAAAGGAATGTGTTAGCCATCGCGCCGCCAATCAGCAGGCGGTCAACCTTGGGCAGCAGATTGCGGATAACGCCGATTTTGTCGCTGACCTTGGCGCCGCCCATAATCGCCACGCAAGGACGATATGGAGCCGCCAAAATTTTGCTCATCATCACCAAATCCTTTTCCAGCAGCAGGCCGGAAACCGCTGGCAAAAATTCCGCAATAGCGGAAATGGAGGCATGAGCCCGGTGCACAGTGCCAAAAGCGTCGTTCACGTAAATTTCACCCAGCTTAGCCAGCTTGGCAGCAAAGCCCTTGTCGTTGGCCTCTTCCTCGCGGTAAAAGCGCAGGTTCTCCAGCAACAGAACCTCGCCCGGCTGCACAGCGGCGGCCATCTCCTCCGCCTTGGAGCCGATGCAATCGTCGCAGAAGTCCACCTTGGTATCCAACAGACGCTGCAAATGCGGCACCAGATTGGCCAGGGACTATTTCAGGTTGCGCTCGCCCTTGGGCCGGCCCAAGTGGCTCATCAAAACCACGTGCGCGCCGCGCTTCAGCAGATAATTCAGCGTTGGCAGAGTGCTGTTCACCCGCGTCAAATCGGTGGGGTTGCCGGCGTCGTCCCGCGGCACATTGTAATCAACCCGCACCAGCACCCGTTTGCCGCGCACGTCAATATCCCGAATCGTTTTCTTATGGTATGTAGCAATAGACATAATTTTCATCCTCCCTTATCGCAACAAAAGTACCGGCTATACACCTGTTATAACCGATACTTTTGCCCAAAGCTCAAATTTTAGTCGGCAAAACCCTTGCCGGCAATATATTTCACCAAATCTACAACGCGGTTGCTGTAACCCCACTCGTTGTCGTACCAGGCAATAACCTTTACCATGTTGTCCTCAATAACCATGGTAGAGGGTGCGTCCACCGTGGAGGAGTTCTGGCAGCCGTTGAAATCAATGGAAACCAAAGGCTCGTCAGTGTAGCCCAAAATGCCTTTCAGCGGGCCCTCAGCGGCCGCTTTCAAAGCAGCGTTCACATCTTCAACCGTCACGTTCTGGCCCAACTCAGCCACCAAATCCACCAGGGAAACATTGGGGGTGGGAACACGCACCGCAAAGCCGTTCAGCTTGCCTTTCAACTGCGGCAACACCAAAGCCACGGCCTTGGCCGCGCCGGTGGTGGTGGGAATCATAGAGCAGGCAGCAGCCCGCGCCCGGCGGAAATCCTTGTGGTCACGGTCCAGAATCCGCTGGTCGTTAGTGTAGGAATGAATGGTGGTCATCAAGCCGCGTTTAATGCCAAATTTTGCGTCCAAAACCTTAGCCACCGGAGCCAAGCAGTTGGTTGTGCAGCTGGCATTGGAAATGATGTTGTGCGCTTTCGGGTCGTATTTCTCCTCGTTCACGCCCATCACAATGGTGATGTCCTCGTTTTTGCCAGGAGCCGTCAGCACCACTTTTTTAGCGCCCGCGGTGAGGTGTGCGCAGGCTTTTTTGGCGTCGTTGAACACACCGGTTGCCTCCACCACAACCTCCACGCCCAGCTTGCCCCAAGGCAAAGCGGCCGGATCTTTCTCGCCACAAATCAACACTTTTTTGCCGTCAACCAGCATATAATCGTCTTCCGCACTAACCTCCTTGTCCCAAGTACCGTGCGTTGAATCATATTTCAGCAAATGCGCATTGATTTTCGCGTCGGCCATATCATTGACCGCCACAATCTCCACACCAGGCTGACCCCACGCCGCCCGGAACACCAACCTGCCAATTCTACCAAAACCATTAATTGCAATTTTTACCACAAAAAGCGCCCCTTTCCATTTTTGGATTTTTATATAATATCAGTACAAACAACCCCAGCCAAAGCCCAGGCCGCCTCCTTGTAAAAGGCAAAATATATAGTGCTGTTGCTGACAAAACGCAAGGCAACTTTTGTTGTATTCTATATTCAATTCTTCCTATGATTATTTTACCACATGCCGGCTGAATTTTCAAACTATTTTTTAATTTTTTCCAGTTATTTTAAGCAAAGATGAGCAAAAGAAAAAGCCGCCCTAGCTAAGGACGGCTCGGACTACAAAAAATCTGTCTTTTTAAATTTAGCAAACTATGCGCTCTGCTCCTGTCGCAGCTGTTTAACCTCTTCCAGCGTTAAACCGGAATATTCGGCAATTGCCTCGTCCGGAAGCAAGCCTGCCGCTATCATTCGCCTAGCAACAGCATTAGCTTCTTCCTTGCGACCATGTTTAATACCCTCATTTACAGCCTCATTCCACATTTTTTCCATAGCCTCACACATAACAGCAACTCCCTCCTTGCTTTCCTTAAAATATCTTACTCGCTCAGCCAGCACTGTATAGTGCATATCATCAGGGTTGGTACAGGCAAAATCCTCCATTAATCTGCCCAACTCATTTTCAGCTCGATACGCACCGTTGACATATAGTATATGCGAACCATCGTCAAATCTTTCAGCCGTATCAAATATGTAGCGTCCTATATGATATAGAGGCTTGCCTTTACCCATAACGTCCGTTTCTGTTATAAATATTACATAGCTTTCCGGCAGTTTGTTAAAATCGTCGCTTTTCTGCAAAAGTTTTGCGTCCAGCATACTACTGTTGTAGCGGGCCCGTTTTTTGCCGGCTCCTTTTGCGGCCCGCTGAATTTCAATATCATATTTGGTATTCTGGCTGTCAGTTGCCACAACGTCCAGCCGCACCGAACGGTTCAGCAAATTGCCCACAAACACCTGCGTGCTTACATCTACAACCTTTAAGTCCTGCTTTTCCAAAACTATCCGCAGCACCAATTCAATGCCGGCGGTATCACCTGAGAAACATTGCGTCATTCCCATTCGCTTCGCTCAGGGATTTGTTCTCACTAAACTCTGTCTGCGCCCTGCGGGCTTGCCAATCGTTAAGTGTTCACAAAAAAGTCATCATCTAACAGTCGAAAATTCTTTATTCGCTCCAAATCTTCCTGACGTTTTTTATCTCTTTTTTCTGTTTCAGTCAAAAAAGCACACCCGCCTTTTAGCTCAATATCTATAAATATTTTAATACAGCAAAAGCATTTTTGCAATAAAATTACAGACGATTTTTCATATTTATACGGTTGACAAAATACATCAAATATATTAAAATAAAATTGGCCGTTCCCAGAGTGGACGGAAACGGCAGGCACCACGTAAACGGTAGGCGGTTAGCCAACAAACCCCATTAAGAACGAAAGGGGGTGAGGCACTATGCCAGTAAGATTGACTTTTCATATTGGTCGTTTTACGATTAGTATTGAAATAAGACTTACACATAGAAATAACCGCCACTACGGCCAATAGTGACGGTTTTGTCAATATAAAAACCAATATCTAGGCTAACCGCTTATCTGTGGTGCCTTACTATTATTATTTTAGCCTATTTAAGCAGTTTTGTCAAGAAATTTAAACTCAAAAATCTCCAGATTTATTTCTGGGGATTTTTTATTCCTCATCTGGTATATACTCGGCTATATCCGAAAGTGAGCAATCCAAAATATGACAGAGTTTGTTTAATGTATGTGTCGTTACAGGTTCATTGCGTTGGAGGCGCTGAACTGTTGCATGGCTCATCTCATGTTTAACTCGTAACGTATACGTTGTCACATTCTTTTTCTGCATAGTTTCCCATAAAGGTGTATAACAAATCATATTGAATACCTCCATATAAACTTATTATGACCTATATAGAAGCAACAATAATATGGCTATTATTTGGCCATATCAGGATCAAAAAGTTATAATTATATCACCTCATAAAATGAACTATTAATGATTTTTAATCAGGGATATATTTAATAATATCTGTTATATCACAATCTAAAATTTTACATAATCTG
>JAETTP010000104.1 GCA_021769035.1 Bacillota bacterium
GCAACAACGGCTATGGCTGCTGATGCATCTGGGCAAACGGTTATCACCATGCGTTTGGGCAGCCCTAACATGACCGTTAACGGCGAGGTTAAACCGATTGACGCCGAGGGCACAACGCCTGCCACCAGCAATGGCCGTACCATGCTGCCGCTTAGGGCTGTGGCCGAGGCGTTGGGGCTTGATGTGGAATGGGACGCTGCTAGTCAGACGATTACCCTGACCGGCGGCGCGGCGGCTAATGAGATAAAAAAGATTGGCAGCTCCCCGGCCCAAACCACTACCGAGAAAAATGTGGCTATGTTGAAGCTCAATAACGGCCTGTCTATTCCGCAGGTAGGTATCGGCACGTTCTCCCTAACCGAGGAGCAGGCCTATACCTCGGTGCTGGCGGCGCTGCAAAACGGCTATCGGCATATTGACACCGCTCATGCTTACGGCAACGAGGTTGGCGTTGGCCGAGCCATCAAGGATAGCGGCGTGGCCAGAGAGGAAATTTGGGTTACCTCCAAGGTGTGGCCATCGGAATATGGGGAAGATTTGACGGTGGAGGCCATTGATCAAATGCTGGACAGGCTGGGGCTGGAATATTTGGATTTGGTTTATCTGCACCAACCGATAGGTGATGTACAGGGCGCTTGGCAGGCCTTGGAGCAATGTGTCAAAGAGGGCAAAATTCGGGCGTTGGGGCTTTCCAATTTTGATGCTGATGAGGAGCTTTTTGATAAAATGCTGGCCGAGGCAGAAATCAAACCGGTGGCTATGCAGATTGAGTGCCACCCGCTGGCTCAGCGCCGTGCTTGGCAGGAAAAGCTGGCGGCCAATGATATTCAGTTTGAGTCTTGGTATCCGCTGGGCGGACGCACCCCGGGCGGCGAATCCCTGCGGGAAAATCCGGAAATTATTAAAATTGCCGAGGCTCATGGCAAAAGCCCGGTGCAGGTAATTATCCGCTGGCATATTCAGGAGGGCTTTTCGGTGGTGCCCGGCAGCTCTAACCCGGCACATATCGCCGAAAATATTGATGTGTACGATTTTGAACTGACCGATGCGGAAATGGAAGCAATCCGTAATTTGGATAAGGAGCAACGCTTTTTCACTATGACTGGCGAAGCTGTTGAGGATTTTATTTCCGGTTGGCAGGTTTAAGCATAATAAATAATCAGGAGGGAAAAAACAATGCGCAAATTTTTAGCACTTTTTATGAGTATGCTGCTGTTCGGCCTGCTGGCAACAACGGCTATGGCTGCTGATGCATCTGGGCAAACGGTTATCACCATGCGTTTG
>JAETTP010000105.1 GCA_021769035.1 Bacillota bacterium
GGATCGTAATGCTGCCAACGAGCGGCGTATTGTCCAGCACGCCGTTTAAGCCGGACGCGCCATAGATATTGGCCGCGTTGAAGGTGGCATAGGCGTATTTGCCGAAGCCGCCGAAATAAACCCGCAGCGGCAGGTCCCAGCCGCTTTGCAGCATAAAGGGAAGAAACACGAGCAGCCCCGTGGCGGCCCCCGCGCCGAGCGAAGCCAGCGACTTGGAGATTTTGTTCTTACTCAGCAGCTCCAGCAGGAAAACCGGCGCAAAGTAGGCGCACTGGAACTTGGTGAGGCAGGCGAGGCCGAACAACACGCCTGCCCAAACCGGCCGCTTGTCCTCCAGCGTATAGAAACACAGAAGCAGAAAAAAGATCATCAACGAGTCGGTTTGGCCCCAGTTGGCGCAGTTGAAGAGTATGGCGGGATTTACGGCCCAGGTCGCCGCGCAGAGCAGCGCGGCGGCGCGCGAATGGCGGCGCAGCACAAAATAGATCAGCACAATCGTCGCCGTATCGAAAATGATCGGAAAAAATTTGAGCGCGAGCATCAGATAGGGCCCAAAGCTCTGAATGGCGGGCATCTTCACAAAAAATCCCGCCAGATAGAGCGGGAACAGATAGAGCGGCGGATAGTCCAGCCGTCTCACGTGGTCATAGGCGTTGAAGAGACCGTCGTGCACGCCGGTTGACCAGTCCACATAGTAGTCGAGGTCGAAATAGTGCACGGTATTGTAGGCAGTGCACAGGCGCAGCAGCAATCCAAATGCCACAAAGGCAATTAAAAACAGCGCCACCTGCTTTTTCCCAATTTTGATTCTGAAAACTTCCACAGCGTCGTTGTCCCCCTGTTCCGGGCCTGTCCCGTTGCGCCGAAGGCCCCGGCGTATCTTCCTGTGCACCGGGCAGGCAGATATTGATATTAGTATACCATACAAATCCCATTATAAAAAGTTTTTTACAGGAACTATAGAAACATTTAACATTTTGCGTCGCAGCCGTGGCCGGCCTCCGCCGCCTAGACGGCTCCGTGCGTTGTTTTTGCTATATTAATAGGAAAGCGCCGCTTTTTTACAATTTGGATCTTGCATGCCGGTTTTGAATAGGATATGATAAACAATAACTGCCGCGCGAAAGCGCGGCAAACGCAGAGCGTTTGGTTCTTGTTTTTTAACAGGCGGTTGCGCATAGGAGTGCGGCGAAATGATGCAAAACGTTTTTGTTTGCAAGATCCGGCAGCGAGTGTTCCAAATTTTGCGAGGAGATTTGTGTAACCTATACAAATACGGACAAA
>JAETTP010000106.1 GCA_021769035.1 Bacillota bacterium
AAAACATTACAAAAAGAACCGTAACAACTATAAACTCAAAAAGATAAAGCGATGATTATTCAACAGGACAAAGTAATGCACTTTTGCGTGTGCCTACTTGCAACGCTGGTGCTGGGGAGTGCCGCATGGCTAACAAGTGGCAGCCTGCAAACAGGGTGTGACGTAGGTGTGGCTCTCTCCGCTGGGCTGGCACTGGGCAAGGAGTATGGAGATAAAAACGCCACTGGAAACCATTGGTGCTGGTGGGATTTGCTGGCTGATTTTTGCGGCATACTGGCAGGGCTAATGCTCCTAATACTGGCCAATGTATTGCTTGAGTGGCTGCTTAAATGACTGATTACTCAAATAACATAACCCACATGGAAAAAATAAACGCAACCAAGCGCACGGACATTTACCAAATAGATCCGCGCAACGTAGATGTAGTGGCAGGCTTTAATGTACGCCGTGAGTTTGCCATTGATGAGCTTAAAGAGCAAATCAAACTCAACGGAGTGTTAAACCCCATAACCGTTATACCGACCAAGACCGCAGACGGCACCGAGCGTTACAGGCTTGTGGATGGAGAGCGCAGACTGCGTGCCACACTCGCTGCCATTGAGGAGGGTGCCGACATAGCCCGAATTAAGGCCATTTTCCTGCCACGCAACACCAGCGAGGAGGAGCAGCTTGTGCAGCAGATGATGCGCAACGAGGGCAAAACCTTTACCGAGTACGAATGTGCCATAATGTTTAACCGCTTTAAGGCGTTTGGCTACACCCAAACCGAGATAGCGGCCAAATTTGGCAAAAGCCCCACGTTTGTAAGCCGCTGCTTGAGCCTCATGGAGCTGGCACCCGAAATCCAGCAGAGCCTTGAGCGTGGCGAAATATCCACCAACGCCGTGCGTGAGATTGTAGGCCAAAACAAGGAGAATGAGGCCGCACAGGTAGAGGCAGTAAATGCCGCCGTTACTCAAGCCAAGGCCGCTGGCAAGCGAACAGCCGACAACAACGATGTACCCCCACACGTTAAGCTCCTCAAGGCTCTCAAAAAAGCTAATGCGGCCTATAAGCAGGCAATGGCAATACAGGAGGAACTTCAAGGCAATTTTGCCCTGCGGTATGTTTGTGGCAGTGATACTATCACAATGCTCTCCGTGCCACTACAGGAGGTGCTGGGCAAGGTTGAGGAATTTGTGAAAATAGTGCAGGAAAATGGCAAATGAGAAACTTATGAGGGAGCCAGCAACAGGCCGCTTTTACACGCTCCAAGTATTTACTGGCTCC
>JAETTP010000045.1 GCA_021769035.1 Bacillota bacterium
GAGGGTTAGCTGGCTGCCCGGCTGATACTGACTGCCTTGGCCGTCCGCCTGGGTGTTCCAGCCGTTAAATTGGTGGCCGGCGGGCGGGGTAAAGCTGCAAGCCGTCAGGGTGGCCGCGGCCGGCCCAGGGCTGTTCAGGCTTTGCGCCAGCTGCTCGTCGCTGCCATTGTTGGCGTGGTAAGTAATGCTGAGATGCGGCTGGTAAATTACCGTTACCTGGGTGTTATCGTTTAAGGTGCCGGAAACTACCGGCAGGTCTGCGGTGTAGCCGTCGATAAGCGGGGAGGTTATCTCATATTCCTCGCCGGCGTTTATTTGGGCCAGATAGGATTCTCCGGCAGGATCGCCGTTTTCATATTTATAGTCGATATGCAGCGTATATTTTTCCAGCACCGGCGCTACCGGCTTTGGGTTGTAGATAATTTGCAGCGTAAAATCCCTGGCTGGCATAGTGAACTTGATATAGGTTTCCGCCGAGTTGATAGTGTTCTGAATGCTTTCATCCTCTGGGGAGCGATAATAACCTGGGGTGTAGTTGATAAGCTGCGGTATTTCCACACTGACTTCCATTCCCGCTGCAACCGGCAGCGCGCTTCCGTCCGTCAGCGTGCCGATTTGGCCGTCGTTGTCAAACACATTTATGGAGGAATAACCGCTGATTTGAACGCCGGAGGGTTCCTGGCAAACCAGGCTTAGGCCGTATTCCGCCGGGGCCGGTTCGGCAGTGTCCGGAAGGGTGAGGGTGCAAGCCTGGAAAAAGCCGGTGGGCGTCAGTTCGTTTGGCGCAGCAAAGCATTCCGGGGCCAGTGTCAGCTGACTACCTGACGGCCAGGGGTTTTCAAAGCCGATGAGCAGTTTTTTCTTATCGCCGTCAACAAACCGGGCTTGGTTTGGCACTTTGCCTGAATCCAGCTTAATGTACTGGGTGTAGTAAGCCATACCAACAAGGTTATCGTCAAAGCTTGTGTCGGAGGTCAGGGTGAGAGTGTACCCGCTAGCTTCTTCCAGCGTAATCTCCGCCGTTGAACAGCAAACATTGTCAAAAGCTGTTGATGTTTGTTGATTTTTTGTTATGTTGTTCCATTCCGCTTGGGTGCCATAATAATAGATATTTAAATTGCTGCTACAGTTGCCGCAAATATCAGTATATATTGTTGTAACGCTGTGCGGGATTACCAGCGTGGTTAAGCTGGTGCAATCGCGGCAAAGGTAGGCTTCCAGAATTGTAACGCCCCCCGGGATTGTCAGCTCCTGCAAGGAGGCGCATTGATAAAAGGCGCTGTTGCCAATTTTGGTTATGCTGCTGGGTAAGGTAATGCTGGTTAAGCCGCTGTTTTGAAAGGCGGAATAGCCAATATCATTAAGCGATTCCGGGAGCGTAACGCTGGTTAAGGCGGTGCAGTTTTGAAAGGCGTTGGTGGGAAGTATGGTTAGGGCGGAGCCCTCCGCAAAGGTGACGGTTGTAAGTTTGGTGCTGTCCCTGAAAGCGCTCTGGCCAATGCTGCTGACCTTGCTTGGTATGGTAAGGTTCGTCAAACCAGTGCATTGATTAAAGGCGGCTGCGCCGATTTCTTCCAGCGTGGTTGGCAGTGTGATGCTCTCCAGCTTTGGCCAATCGAAAAAGGCCCGATCGCCAATGCTTATTAAGCCCTCCGGCAAACTGACCGAGGTCGCTTGGTAAATGCAATCCCGGAAAGCGTCATTGCCAATGCGGGTGACGCCGCTTTCTACGGTGACGCTTTGAATATCGTCCCGATAGCTCAGCCAAGGCGCGGCGTTGGCGCTGGTTATGTCAGCGTCGTAATCTTTCATTGCGCCTCTGCCGGAAATTATCAGTTTCCCGGTGGTTGTGTCCAGGCTCCAGGTCAGGTTGGAGCCGTCCCCGTCCGCGCCGCAGTTGCCGCTATACGTTGCCGCCCAGGCGGCGTTTGGCAGCATAAAGCACAGGGCCCCCAAAGCCAAAATTAAGCTCCAGAACTTTTTGGTTGTAATATTTTTCATAGTTATCCTCATTTTTGTAGTAGCAAGGGAAACCCCGCTCCGCAGCGCGTTGGCTGGAGCGGGGTTTGCTGCAAATTTTACTTGATTCCGAATTCAGCCAATTTGGAGAATTTCAACAAGCCAAGATTACTTGCGGCGTTTCCCTGTAACCAAGGCTGCCAAGCCGGAAATTGCCGTTGCAAAGAACCACAGCAAAAGATTATCGCCGGTTTTTGGCACGTTGGCCAGCGGAACCTCAGGTTCATCCAGCAGGGTTTCATCTTCGTCCAGCATTTCTGCCAGCGGAACTTCATCGTCCTCCAGCATAGCCATCGGAACCTCTTCATCTTCCAAGGTTGCCAGCGGAATTTCCGCATCTCCCAACGGGATTGTTTCATCATCAACGTTACCGTTGACGTTGTCGCCGCCGTTGGCTGGGTTGTCATTGTTGTCGTCGCCGTCATCGCCATTGCCGCCGTCGTCCGGGGTGCCGGGGTTTTCCGGTTCGGTCGGATTAGTAGGCTCGGTCGGATCGGTCGGCTCGGTCGGTTCAGTGGGGCCGGTTGGGCCAGTCGGGCCAGCGGGAGTCCACTGCGCAACGTAAGTTACGCTGCCGGTTACGGTTGCACTAACCGCCGGGCTCCAACCTGCAAACGTGTAGCCATCGCGGGTGGGAGTACCGTTGAAAGCCGGCGTTGGGTCGCCAGATTTCAAACCGTTGGTGGTTTGGTCGGCAAAAATTTCCTCGCCGTTTACGCCGTCGGTATAGGTTACGGTGTAGGTTGTTATTTCCTCGGTCTTTTTGTAAACCAAAATAACGGTTTTATCGCTGTCCATTGTGCCTTTCAGCTCGTCGCTGTCAGCATGGGGGCCAACATATTCATAACCCTTGATTTCCTCACGAGTTACGGAATATTCTGTGCCCTCATTTTTGGTTTCGGTTGTGGTTTTGATTTCGTTGCCGTCCTCGTCAACATATTTAACCGTCAGAGTATATTTAACCGGATCTTTAGTTACCGTAACGGTAACTTCGTCAGTCAATTTGCCGGGGTCATCTGTCTGGTTCTCAAATGTTGCGGTGGCAACGTTTTTGATTTCACCGGCAGCCACATTGTCAGCCACTTTGGCAATAATGCTAAGAACAACATTGTCGCCAACTGCAATATTGCCCAAAGAGTAAACGCTGTTAGCAGGCGTAATTTCCTGGCCGGCAACTTCAGCTTTAACCAGCGTTAAACGGCTGTCCAGTTTATCAGTCAGCTTCACGTTGGTGGCGGCTGCTTTGCCGGTGTTTTTAACGGTGATTGTGTAAGTCACCTGCTCGCCAGCCTTAACGTTTTCGCGGTTGGCTTGCTTGGTAACTTCCAGGGAAGTTTTGGTTTCCGGAACGGTAATTTCTACCGAACCCTCAGGGTCGCCTGTTGTGTTATCGCCTTTGGCAGTGGCAATGTTTTTAATCGTTGTGCCAGCAGGAACAGTTTCAGCAACCTTGGCCGTAATGGTAAGCGTTGCGCTGGCATTTTGTGCCAAACTGCCAACAGAATATTGGCCGTTAGCCGGTTGAGCGTCGGCTACTGCGCCGTCATTCAGCTGATAACTAACAAATTCCAGTCCCTCAGGCAGTTTATCAGTAATCACTACATTTTTAGCTTCAATGCTGCCGTCGTTTTTAACGGTGATAGTGTAGCTTACTTCCTCGCCTGGTTTAACAGTTTCTTTGTCGGCTTCTTTATTTACGGACAAATTAGTTGTGGTAACGGGTTTCTCGGTAATTTCAGTTGTTACCTCATTGCTGGGATAATCTTTGCCGTCAACGGTCAATGTTGCCGTGTTGGTAACCTTGCCAACGGCTGCAGCCTTAACCTTAATTTCCAATTTACCATCCGCACCGGCGGCAAGGGAAGCAATAGTGTAAACGCCATCAACATGAGTTATTTCAACGTCATCAAATGTTGCGCTGACAAATGTCACGCCCTCCGGCAGATTGTCGGTAATTGTGAATTTTGCCAAAGCCACGTTGGTGTTGTTCTTCACCGTAATGGTGTAAGCGAACGCCTGGCCAACTTGAACCTTATCTGCACCAGTTTTGCTAATGCTGTAAGGTTCTTCAATATCTGTGCCCTCGTCAGAATCCTTTTTCTCTTCCTCTGGCTTGTCGGTTTTGCCTATAACTGTGTTAATCAGCTTATGCTCCGTTGTCGCAGTGTAATCACTGAGTTTCACCACATAAGAAGCCGTCACAGTTTTGGTTTCACCGGCAGCCAAAGTAATTTCATTCTTTGACAAAGTCGCGCCAGTCAATTCTTCCGTCAGCTTTACGGTTTTGGTAACGTTGGAATTGTTCTTTACCGTGATGTTCCAGGTGATTGTGTCGCCAACTTTGGCAGTGTTTGCATTTTCATCACCATTAATAGCCTTGCGGGTTTTGCTGATTTCAATGCCTTTGCCATTGTCACCCTCATATTTGTTGGTAACGGTGACATAGGGAGCCGCGGGAATTACAACAGTTACGTTGTCGGAATCGCTGTCGGTTATATCGTAGCCGTCAGCCAGGGTGACCACGCCGGAATTGTTGCCATTGTTGCCCGCGGCAGTTTTTTCGCTTTCAGGGGCAGGTTTGGTAACTACATTGCTGTTAAGCGTCGCGTTGAGCCAGCTCTTGTTGGCCTCAGCAGAAACGGTCAAACTCTTGCCAGCGATTCCCGCTCCGCTTTCGGTCAGCTTCAGCGTTTCATCATCAGCCATTTCGATTGCCCAGATATAGGTTAGGGCGTTATCTTTTCTTGTGAAATTGTTGAGTGTCAGCTCGCCCTTATCTTTCCCGGCAACCCAAGTCAGTTTGAAGTTGTTGGGAATGTCGCTTGCCTCAATGCCCTCAAATACTTTCTTGACACGCACGGTGATTTTATTGTCAATCACTGTAACATCAACTGTATCACTTGGGTTCTCATCATCTGGCTTACCGTCATAATCCGCAGTGGCAGTGTTTTTAATCTCCGTGCCGGCAGCAACATTATCTTTCACCGTGGCGGTGATAATCAGCTTTGCGGTGCCGTTTTTCGCCAAATCGCCAATAGTGTAAACGCCATTTTCAAGAGTAATATCCTTGCCGTTCAGCGTTGCGCTGCCAAAAGTTAAGTTGCTATCCAAAACATCAGTTACAGTAACGTTTTTAGCGTCAGCATTGCCGGTGTTTTTAACCTCGATTGTGTAATTTACGGTTTCGCCCGGTTTAACTTTTGTTGCGCTGGCGGTTTTGGTTACTGTCAGCTCAGGCTTTTCAACAATGTTTGGTGTGTAGGTGTTGGTGATAGTTCTGGTAGCACCAGACAACATAGCATTTATTACAAATGTAATCGTGTTGCCATTAGCATTGCCGGCACTAGATGTTGCAGTATAAGTATAACCCTCAACATCAGCTTTTTCAACGATTGTTACATTGTTGTTAGGTCCCATATTGTAATAATATGGTGCTTTCCAGGTTACCGTCAGGGTATCTTCATCTACACTTTTTGCATTGCCAATGTTAAATTTTTCTGTAGCAGTGTTTGTTCCTGATGTAACAGTATAGTCAAATGAAAAGTCAGCTGGGATTTCATCCAAACCTACAAACACTTTTTTCAAATCAAAGGTTCCGTTGGACGGTGTAGGCCCGTTCTTCTTCCAAATAGCGTACAGAGTGGTATTTTGGTTAAGAACGACTTCTTCACCGAATCCCCATTTAGGATCAGCAGATGTAGCATCCTTGTCTTCATTCCAACCCAGGAAAGTGTAGTCACCATCATGGGTCATGTTCTGCTTATTTTTGATTGTGAACTTTGAGCCTTTGTTCAGAGTGGTAGCCGCAGGCGGATTTGTGCCGCCGTTAGCGTCATAGGTCAAGGTAACTTTCTCAACATTGGACTTGTACGTAACCGTGATTGTTTTATTGCCATTAATAGTACCAGATACTGTTGCTTTATCTGGTGTATATCCACTAATCGTGGGGGAAGTCCAGCTATAAGAAGTGCCATTTACACCAGTCTTAGACTTACTATCTGCTGCTTTTTGGTCGTTTTCATATACATAGTTTACAGTAACAGTATAGGTTGGAGTTTCCCTGAATACAAGACATATCATAGCATCATTCTGTAATTCAATAGAGCCATATGCTGGTAATGAATATACAGGAATTTTTTGTTTACCATTTACGCCTGGATATGTTCTAGTATATCCTATTGCTCCTGGATAACAGTTTTTTATATCTGACCACGAGTATCCGTGATTTGCATTTGTTGAGTGTCCTTGACTATTTACGCATGTAAAAGATGTTCTTTTTGGATTGATGTAACTTTTTTGGATATTGTTCGAATCCACAACAATTTTTCCTATACGCAAATAACATGTGTGTCCAGTCAATAGCAGTAAATTTGCCGCATAACCCATATCCGCAGTAACAGCCACCATCTGTATCAGCGCGCTTTCCACGCCGTCAAAGCTTTCCAGGTCTGCCATTTGCACTGCTTCGTATGCGTCCATAGCAGCAAGGCCGAGAATGTTCACAGCTTCCATTTCCGCGTCAAAATCCAGCTCTTCGCCGTTTTCTATTCTGGCTTTCAGTTCCTCCCAGCTGGCCGTCAGTTCATCAACAGCCTGCAAAAACGCGGTAACCTCTGCCGGAATTATAACCGGAGCAATAATCTCCGGCTGCGGCATAGTAGCCTGCACCGGCGGTGTAGTCATATCAATCTGCACCGGCGGCAAAGTTACTTCCGGCTTTTGCTCAGGCTGCGGCACGGGTTGAGGTTCAGGCTGCGGCTGCGGTTCCGGTGTGGTAACCGGCGGAGTTTCAACCGTGGGTTCCTCAACTGCCGGTTCATCAACAGTCGGTTCATCAACGGTCGGTTCGTCAACTGCCGGTTCGTCAACTGCCGGTTCGTCAACGGTTGGTTCGTCAACTGCCGGTTCATCAACAGTCGGTTCGTCAACTGCCGGTTCGTCAACGGTTGGTTCGTCAACTACCGGTTCATCAACGGTCGGTTCGTCAACTACCGGTTCATCAACGGTCGGTTCGTCAACGGTTGGTTCGTCAACTGCCGGTTCATCAACGGTTGGTTCATCAACAGTCGGTTCATCAACGGTTGGTTCATCAACAGTTGGTTCATCAGCCGAATTATCATCGGCTGGAGTGTCGTCAGTCGCTGGCGTATCAGTTCCCTCTGCGCCAGTGTCATCAATGCCTGATTCCGTTTGGTCGTCGGCAGGTGCCGCGGTTTCATCCTGGCTGTTGTCTTCAGCAGACACCTCCGCCGGGTTATCGTCAACCTCGCTTGCCCAAACGTTCACTGGCATCATACAAAAAACCATTGTAAAAATCAACAGCCAGGCTGTTAGCTTTTTCTGTAAGTTTTTCATAATCATTTTCCTTTCTTTTCTTTGCTAATAACTCGGACGCAAAGTATCCGGCGGCCGAACGAGCTTATCTGGCCGTAAATCCTTTTTTGGGCCAAACTTAGCCTCTGGCTTTGCCGTCCTCAGCTTTCGCTGAGTTTGCCAAATGCAACCGAACGAGCTTATTCTCACAGGCCTTGCGCCTGTCAAAACGTAGCCTCTGGCTTTGCGTCACAGCGTTTCCACTGGTTTGCCAATTTTGCATTGCTCATCTCTGCCGCCGTCACCAATGCCTATGCCGACGGCTTAAAAGGCCCGGCGGCTCCGCATTAAACACGCTTTTCACCTCCCTTGTAAATCAGTTATGAATCAACCGTTGGCTGCTCTTTGCAAGCCGCTTCCGGCAAATTCAGCTAAAAATTTGTCATGCAACGCCGCCTCCGCCTCTTTGCGTGCTTCCACAGCATCGGCAAAGGCGGTATAACTGCCAAGATAATACCTTTTGCCCTTAAAGCAAATGCTGGCCCGCCAACGCCCTTTGGCCGTCAGCCAATCCACGCCCGGCACGCCGCTGGTGTTGTTGCGGCGCACCGTTTTGGCTCGCAGCATTTCAACACAGGTTCCGTCCACAAAAGTAAGCCCCGGCAGGCCAACTCCAGGGGTTGCTCCTGTTCCCTTGCAACCGCAGCTGGTTGTGTGGCCGCTGCGCAGCTGGTTTGTCCGCACCACCACCTCGTTGCCGCAATCACAGCGGCACAGCCAGGCCGTGCGGCTGCCGATGTTTTCCGCCGGCCGCAGCACAGTCAGCCGTCCGTAGCGCTGGCCGGCCAGGTTAAGCTTTTTTCTGGAATATCCCATAAAATATCGCCCCAATCTTTCAGTTTACAAAAATGTATACTTTTTTGTAAAATCTGGCATAATATTTGAGGTGGTGCGCCACGATATGCCAAAGGAGCGGGACATGTTTTTATTGCTCCGCTGTGGGAGTTTTATCTGGCGGGTTGGCAGAAAATTATGGGTGAATAATCCCTTTAATTTTTGTCTATATGTTAGTTTTGCCTAACATATACTTGAGAATATTGGGACGCTACGGCCGTACTTTTATCATAAAATTTATATAGCATGATTTCACGTTTACATCAAGACAGCGATAAGACGGAGGGGCCGAAAACCCATTTATCGAAAATAGTTATGCTGGTTCTGGCGCTAACCCTGGAGAAGTCCGCTGGTCAACACTCTAACTGGGGAATAATCTCTTTTTCACTTGGCTTCAGCCTAATGTTGGCCTTAGATGTTGGGCTAAGGTGATAAAAGAAAGAAATGTCTGTCATATGTGTGTGGCAGGCATTTCTATATAAATTACAAAATTTATTATTGTTTGGCAATCTCATACATCATCTTATAAACTTTACTAATTAAAACATCGCTTTTTCAGCTATTTCCGGCATACCTTGTCCAGCATTAATACTGTGAGCAATCTGATTGATACTTGAACCTATCTTGTGTACCTCTGTCCGCAACTCTCTAATTTCACTACTAGGTCGAGCTTTAATAGGCGTTCCCATAATTCTGCCCCTATTCCCCTATTGCCGGACCGCAAAATAAGTGATAAAATGGAAAGGAAAGGGGAAAAATTATGGAAACAAAAAGGTATGGCTCCGCCCAGATACGATGAAGCCTTTAAAGAAGGCGCTATTCGTATGGTAACCGAACAAGGACGCTTAAGCTCTGACGTCGCTCAAGAACTTGGTATCTGCGTAGACACCCTACGCTCCTGGCTCAAAAAAGCCGGTATTCAAGCCGGACAAGCCAATCGGCTTAACCGTGAGCAGCAAAAAATCAAAGAGCTTGAAGCTGAACTCAAATCTCTCAAAAAACAAATCTCTGAAAAAGACGAGGTCATCGACATGCCTGCAAGACAGTCAAAAAAATCTCTCGGCATCCTGTCCAAACCATAGAGGGTAAATTCCGCTGCACCCTTATTCTTAAAAAATTGGGATTCTCTGTGGAGCAGGTTTGCCATTCCTGGATATTTATCGCAGCGGCTTTTATGATTGGTTAAATCATAAACTTTCTGACAGGGATAAGAACAATATGTTAAGGATTTATGCGATAAAAAGATTGTTGGTTATGCTTTTTCTGAACATATTGATACTAATTTAACTTTAGCTGCACTAAATATGGCTATAAGCAGGAGAAAACCTGCTAAGGGGCTAATATTTCATAGTGACAGAGGTGTACAATATGCTTCTATGAATTATCAAGAGAAGTTAAAGCAATGTCATATTTGTCAGAGTATGTCGCGCAAGGGAGACCCTTATGATAATGCAGTTGCCGAAAACTTTTTCAGTTGCCTTAAATGTGAACTTGTCCATCTTAAGCATTATCACTCAAGAGCTGAGGCTAAATTAGATATTTTTGCTTATATTGAAGCTTTCTACAACAATATTCGTCCTCATTCTGCTTTAGGTTGGATTGCCTCATCCGACCAGGCTTTCCATTTCTCAAACACTTCATCACTGGCAAAATCCTCTCGCTTCAACAAAACATAGTTACCAACAGCGGTTTTACAAACAATGGCATCCTTATTCTTTCTATTTAAGGTATAATCCGTTTTTGCAATAAACATCTTCCTTTCCTCCCAATGTTTCAATGTTCAATTATCTAAAAACAATGAAACAAGTGGGGGAGGAGAGCGACAAAAAAACAATCCTTTTAGCATAGCTTATCTGATAAACCGTTGAAAAAAATTGTTTGAATGTTAATCTGGCTGTTTATACCAACGCATTAAAACCAAATTAATACCCAATTACCATCGGAATAAAAAAGCCCCCATATCGTTATCTTTTTCAATAACAATATAGGGACTTTTATTTTTTACAGCTTAGTTAGCTTTATTTTTCCTAACTAAAGTACGTTCTTAACCAAGCGCATTAAAATCATCGCCGCCTCGGCTCTGGTTGCCTTACCCTGCGGGTTCAGGTTATTGTTCTCATCGCCCTGAATCAGCCCCGCCGAGTTAGCCCAGCTCATATTCTGCTGCGCCCAGCCGGCCACCTTGGCAGCGTTCTTGTAACTGCTCAAGTCCTTGGTGGCAGAAACGTCAATGCCCTTAAATTCAGCATAGCGCATTAACATCGCCGCCATTTCCTCACGACTTACATTGTTCATCGGCTTAAATGTGTTATCCTCATAACCGTTCACAATGCCGTTGCTGCTGGCCCAGATAACCGCTTCGGTGTACCACTGGCCGGCTTTTACATCGGTAAATTTAGCCGCCGCTGTTACTTCGGGAGTCTGCTCCAAACGGTAGAGAATGGTTACCAGCATTGCCCGGTTCAAATTGCCCTGCGGGTTAAAGGTGTTTGTTCCCTCGCCGTTCATCAGGCCGGCCTCATAGGCGAACTTAACCGCTTCATAGAACCATTTATCCGCCGTAACGTCGGCAAAACTCATTTGACCCTGTGTCGTAACTTCTTTCTCTGTTTCATCGGTAACGATAAAGGTACTCAAATGATTTACCTTAACCTGCACCACAATCTGGCCGTTATATTTCATACATTTGCCAATAATGGTTTCCACTGTGCCGTCGGCGCTGATTGAAACTACTTTGTAGTTCTGATTTTCAACAAACAAATCTTTATCGGCTACCGGCAAATACAAGGTCAGCTCGTGGCCGTCGAAGCTGGTAATCGCCTTGTTGTTGGAGGTGATTGTAACCTCGGTTACTGTCGCATTGGCAAACAGGCTTTCCGCAGTACCACGCAGGTTGGCCGCCGCCTGCGCCAGAGCATTAACCGCATTGGTTTTAACTTCTTCCTGCTTGGTTTCCTTATTTTCCACATTCAGCCGAATATCTATGCCGCCGGCCTGCTTGGCAATAGATTGCAGTACCACCGGAGCAAGGTTTAAGCTGCCCTGTCTGCTGTTCATATACAGATTCATTTGCTCCTTGGCCATATCATTGAGCGAATCCAGCGGCAGGCTCAGGCTGACATTACTTGCGCTGCCCTTAACATTCGGCTCAATTACGATATTCTTCAGGCTGTCTTCCTTAGCGTTCTCGATGGCCTTGGTGATTTCCTTAACCGTCATTGTGGCCAAATTCTTGCCGTCAGCGCCCTCAACAGTGCCGGGGGTTAGAACTACGCCAGCCTCGCCGCCGGCAGCGCCGCCAGCCACATTGCCTTTGTTAGCAGAACCGCCGCCAAAGTTCTCTGCGCCTTTTTCTACCGTGTAGTCGTCTGTATAGTGGAAAATAATTTCATTGTTGTTTTCCAAGAACTGCTCGGAAACACCCAGCAGAACATGCTCACCGTTTAAGGTATACATCCAGCCGGACAAATTGCCGTTGCTGAACTCAGCCAGTGTCATACCGTTATAGGTAATAGCTTCCACATAGTTGCCAGTTGGGTTGCGCCAAGTCATACCGGCCTCTTTCAGCGCCATTTCAAACACGTCCAGAACGGTGGCGTTCAAATCCACTTCATAAGCTTTGCGGCCAATCCAAGTCTGCAAATTCTTGTTCTTCAACGTGTGGGTATCCTTATCGCTGGTTGGCGCACCGTGTACACTGTCGCCCTGCAAAGTAAAGTACACCCTGATAATGTTCGGGTCTACGCCGGGAGCGCTCGGCTTATTCGGATCGTCCTGCACCGGCTTTTTCAGTACCGTAACCGTAAATTCCACGCTCACTGCGCCATAGGTAGCGGTCAGTGTCTGCACTGCACGAGTATTCTTATCATAACCGGTGATTGCAACATCGCTCAAACTCAAAGTTTGCTTGGAGCCGTCGCTCATATGCAAAGTAAACACTGCCTTGCTCAAATCCAGTTCGTCGCCGATATAATAATCTTTCTTATAATCGCCGGAAATTTCCAACGCAACCGGCACCACTTTGCTAGGGTCAACTGTCGGATATTTATCTGCCTGCTGCCAGTTCTTAAATTCACCCTCGTTTAACAGCTTCAGAACATCACCGTTAGCAAATTCCTCGGCTTTCTTAGCAATAAAAGAATCCTTATCCGGCTGCCAAGCTGCATTAACTTCGGCCTGGGAACCAAGGCCGGTGTAATTAGCGTTGGTTAGGTAATAGTTGTTTTTATAAGTCAGCAACTCCGCATCATATTTGCCGGATTGGCCTAAAATGCCGCCAACCAGTTTATATCTTGCCGCTGCGTCCGGATTTGTATCTGTAATTGTGCCATAGAAATGATTGTCCCGGATTGCGCCACGATTTCTTAAACCGAGTGCGCCCTCCTCGCTGCCCAAAATGCCGCCGATTGCGCCGCCGTTAGCGGTTATATCCGCCGCCACATAACAGTTGCGGATTGTAACCGGCGGTGTGCTGGGTGCGCTGCTGGAAATATACCCGGTTGCCAATATACCGCCAACCTGCGAACCTGTTGCCTCTATTTTGCCTAAGAAAGCGCTGTTCACAACCTCACAAGCGCCCATAGACTGGCCTTTATCAGCTGCTAAACCACCTACATAATTTGTACCGTAAACTTCTGCATAGCTTACGCTGTTTTCAATGCGTCCATTTATCGTACCCACAAATGAACCTATTGAACTCTGCTGCTTATCGTAGCCCACAATTACGCCCGGCTGAATAACACAGTTTTTGATAATAACATCGTTAATGCCGGAAGTAACGCCGCCAAACACCAGGCCGGAATCCTTAGTTTGGCTGCCGCTTAACAGCTTGACATTTTCCAGAGTGATAACATCAGGATCTGTCAATTCCTGATAAACGCCGTCTGTGCCATAGTCAATACTGCCTTTTTCCAGCAGACCAGCGCCATTAATTTTTTTGCCGTAAATATCCAGATTGCGCACCACAGCGTCCCGGCAGAATTCCAGCAGCGGCCTGCCGCCCTCGGCCACCGTCAGTTTGTGGCCTGCGCCGTCAATGGTGCCGCTGAACGGCAGCAGATTTCTGCCGCTTCCGCCCTTATTTTCGCCGATAGGCTCCCAATCCAAGGGCAGCTCAATATCGTTGGCCATTTTGAAAACTGCGCCGCTCAGAAAATCGCCGCCCAACACATATTCATCTATCTTCTTAAAATCGTCAGCGGTTTTAATTAAATACGGATCCTCATTGGTGCCTTTGCCCTCAAAACCAGCCAATTCACTGCGCCCGGTAATGGTAATCTTCACAAAATCACTGGTAACACTGGCCCTGTTGGTTTCGTCCTGCACACTAACGGCAGTGGCTACAAAATAATAGTAATGCTCACCGGCTGTCAACGTGTTTGGAACCATACACTGCCAAAGTCGGGTAGGAGCATAGCCCCCTTGATACAGATTGCTTGTAAATTCATTAACCGGCTTTGCACCATCGGTTGAAGGCTTGGTGTTATAATACCACTGCATTTCAACCCTTACAGGATCACCATTGTTAACGGAAGCGTCGCCCTCCGGCGCGCTCACACAGGCCTGAATTGCATCATCCAGCTTTTCGCCAACCGTATAGGTAGTTTTAAATTCACCTTTTGGTGAATTAACGCTGCTAAAAGTATATTTGCCCGGCTGATAAGTGATAACCGGCGCACTAACCTGCCCCAGATTTACCTCCACCTTAGCATAATCGCTATATACACTTGTACCGATTGCCTTATCGGTTACGGCACAGCGATAATATTTTGTTGCATTCGGGCCGCCATAGTTGGTGGGCGCTATATAGGAGGCCGAGGTTGCGCCGGTAATGTCAGTCCATCTTGCATAGCTTGCATCTGAATTAGCAGTCTGCCATTGATAAGTAACCTCATCAGCGCCGGCGTCGGTTTCCACCGTCAGCACAGCATTATCGCCTTTGTTGTATACGCCGCCTTGGGGCTGCTTGGTTATCTGCCAGTTGCCGCCGGCCACTTCAGCGATAAACAGCTTGTAATCCGTCCCGGTGCTATCATCAACATGGGCAATGGTAAATGGTACGATAATTCTGCCGTTTTCATCTTTCTGGCACTGTGTCAAATCAACCTCAACACCGCCGCCGGTTTCGGTATTCTTAAAAGCAGCGGTTACGTCCTGACCGTTATAAAGGAATTTTAAGTTTGAATTAATCGTTGGTATGCTCCAATTACTTGTTGTACCAAGGGAAGTCAAAACTATTTTCTGGGTTCCGGTGGGAACATTTGTATTATATTCCCAAATATAACGGCTGCTGTAATCTCTTTTATTGATCGATGGTTGAAGCGTAAGCTCTCTGCCGTCCGCCAATGCCTTAAATTCGGTAATACAAGGGAATATAGTTATATTAAATGTGTATTCCTCGGCAGTTCCTGCTATTTCCTGCTTATTCTCATCTATTTCATATGCTTTAACCTTGTATATATAATTGCCTGGCTCTTTATTTTCTAATTGTTTGGAGTCCAATAAATCAGTAATGCCTTTAGAGCCTTGAATAACACTAAACCAGGTTTTATCAGTGGAATATACAATCTCACCGCTTTCATTTGTTAAAGACAAGTCATATCTTACGCCTGTTTTGTTTTGTGCATAAGCTTCTTCGGTTGGTTCAACCAGCATTTTATAAGTTGTTGCACCATAAGGCAATTTAACATCATAGCTATGTGTTTTGGGGTCAAAATTGCCAAGAATAATATAATCTTCATCATAGTCGCTATATCGATTATTACTTTGGATTGTAATATTTTTTATAATTTTGCCCTGCGCCGTTTGCCCCTCGGCCTGCACAGTTACCTTAACAGACTTGCTTAATTGGGGATAAGCCTTGCCGTCAACGGTTCTGGTAACCTCGCAAAAATAATAGGTTGTCCCGGCGGCGGTTGTGGGCGGCGTGTAGCTGGCGCTAGTTGCGTTTGCGATTTCCTTTTTATCACTGCCGTCTGCTTTGGTCGCCGAATACCATTTATAGGTTAAAGAATTGGCTGTATCAACATTCAGCTTTTTGACTTCAACTGTCAGTGGCTCAACAGTTTCCCCAACCTTGGCAGTTATGTTTGCCGGCTCCTTGCTAAACTCCGGCGTGCAATCAACGCTTACTCCCTCAAACAAAATTGTCAGCGTGTAATAACCGTCAACACCGGCTACATTTTGGTTGTTATCATTACCGGCATAATCCAGCATAAAAGGAATTACATAGTAGCCCTCTGCCTTTTTGTAGGTATCGCTGTTATATTTGCTCAAATCAATATAGGCTTTGTCGGCTTGCACATCATTGTCAATCTTATATACATCATAAGTGCCAGCGCCATTATCAAACTTCAGTGTCGTACTATTTGTCTGTGTTGCTACTTTAGTTGTAATGTTCAAAGCTTGTGTATCAGGTTTAATATCTTTCATTATAATATCAGCGTCATAAGGATTAAATGCAGAGGCTGAATAAGTATTTTCACCAGAAATTGCAGTTAAACTTTGTAATCTTGGCTGAAAATAAAATTTGAAAGTATATACATCTTGTTCGGAAAATTTATCAACATTCCCAACAGGAGGTTCAGACAAACCGATAATATAATATCGAGATTGTACACTTTTTGATGCATCAGCCATGGTAGGCACAAGTTGCAATTTGGCATAAGTGAATGAATGTTGCAATCCGCTATTAGCAAAAATATAACTTGAACCATTAACAAAGTCTGTACCAGTTTTGCTCCACACAGCAGAAAGATTAGCAGTACCTGCAAATTTTTCAGATAATGAAGCCTTAAATTGAATTGGTGCCAAAGTTGCAAATAGCGGCATAGTTGCATCTGGCAATACAATATCATATGTCAATTTGTTAGGCTTAAATTCAAATGGTACAATCTTTTTATTTTCATCAAGCATACTTACCGGCGTATTATCAGAATAAGTTATATTAAAACTGTCCAGATAGTTATGAGGAGTTGCAGCAGTTTCGTCAACTGCCAAAGCTGTCGTCGGCAAAAGCTGCAAGCACATTGCCATTATTAACAAAATGCTTAAAAGTTTTCTTTTCTTCTTCATTTTTAATCACTTCCTCTGATTATTAAATATTAAATCACCTTTGCTTTAACAAATAAAATTTTTTATTATGGTAAAATAAAAAGGAGAGAGGGCGGCATAAGCCGCCCCTCTGACTTATCAAATTATTTTTAATACTCCCAAACCTCGATTGTTTCGCCATAGTTCAACACGATTACATCGCCAGCAGCAATAGTAGCCTGATTCATGTACAATTCAACGCTCGGATCATTTGCATCAACCGGTCTGCTACCATTAACAGTAAATGTCCAGTCATCGCCAACATAAGCCATATACGGGCCATCGTTGGAATAACCAACACCATTGCCCATCCACAGCCCCAAACCTTCGCTTGCCGGATACTTTGCCAATAAAGCAGCATTAACTCTTGCCAACGTCTGATCATCAACACTGGAATCATAATACTCATACGGATCCAAATTTTCAGAGTTATAAGGTACAGAACCCTTGCCGTCCAAGGATTTCAACACTTTACCAGTTTTATCACCAATAGTACTGGTAACAGTTGTCCAATCAATAGCATAACCAGCCGTTTTTGCCCAGTTGTCAACCGCATCAAATACGGATTCGCCAACATTAACGGCCACATTCTCCGCCAGAACTTCGCCATTAACAACAACCTTGAGTGTTGCCGTATCCGCTGCCAGAGCCACGCTGCTCATAGCCATAACCATAGCAAACGCCATAATGGCTACCAACAAAGATTTCAACTTGCGCATAAAAATCTCTCCTTACTTAGTAACATAACTGCCCGTTAAAAAACATACCTTGCACCAGTTTAATAAGCTCAAACTGTTGACGTTTGGTTTTTGGCCGAATCATCTTGCTTTACGTTCAGCTATCCAAATCGCCACACTGCCAGTCTGTTTAGATACAAGCCTTTACATTACTTTATTTGCCTGATTTGTAACCGGCATCAGGCCAACCGGCTTGTGGCTTACGCCACTACGTAATTGCAACCCCCGGTTGCAGGATAAACGTTGTCCAAAGCTGCTATCCAGTATTTTCAATAAAATTACCTGATTCGCAGCAAGGCTTCACTCTTTATCTACCCTTGAGTTCGGCAGTGACTGAGCGATACCTTAAAATAGCCATCTCAGCCATGCCGATTATGCAATCACGCAATTCGGACACATGATCCATAAACCACACCTCCTTAATGAATATTTTCCTTGGATTTTGCCAGAGCCTCCTTTTCTGAAAGCCCGGCTCTCTGCCGTTTCCCACAAGCAAACGACGGAGAGCTGAGTTTTCAAAAATACGGATTTCGGAGCCGGGCAGGGCAGCTTGGGCCATTTTTTTGCCCGGCTCCTATTCACATTTCAAAGAACCAACCATTGCCCCGCTCAGCCAGCCGGATCACAACCTCTGCCACCGGCCTTTACAGGCACAACCATACATCAGAACGGCCACTCTGTCGTCTATCCGCATTTTTCAGAACTTTTCTGACTTTACTTGTATTTCAAATTAACTTTATTGCAATCAAACCACATTTTCCGTACTCTCAGCGGCGGCCTCATCTTCCCATAGACGCATTTGCCGCCTGAATTCCGCCTTGAACAATTTGCTTTGATATATTTTGTGCGCCGCTCCGTTCTTTTTCATTCTGATCTTGGTTAAAATCATACCCCAAGTGCAGTGCAGCCGCCGCATAATGAACTCGGCTCCCACCACGTCCAGCAGTTCCGGCGTAGTATGCAGCTCACTCCCCGCTGCCGCACATAATCCAACAGCTCCTTTTTTCCGTCGTTCTTATGTTCAGCCTCAAATCTCCTCGTCTGCAAGTCCAAAGCGTCCAGCGTCCTGTTATAAACAGTTCTGAACTTGGCCGCCTCGGTTTCCATCTCTTGCTTACTCATCGGGATTTTGCGGCCGCTTTTTTCAAATTGCTCCCTGACCATACCGTAACACTGGCTGTCGGCGCTGTTTGCCGCCGCCGGATTCCAGCGCAAAATATGGAAAACATTGCCGGCCTGCATTTGGCAAATCAGGGGGCTTTTATACAGCGTCCGCACCACAATCTCCCGGCCCTCCAGAAGATACCTCTGAATTTGCACCTCTCTGGTATAAATCAACCGCTCCTCCGGCTCCGGCTCCTCCGGAAAGTCAATGTTGTTCCGGCAAATTGCCAGCCGCACCGCCGTTTCCCAGCCGCCAAACCGCTTGGCAATAAATTCGCCGCCGATAACCTCGCTCTTATGCGGCAGATGACCTAACTCCCGTATGCACTCGCTTAAATAGTCCAGCAGCAGCCGGTTGTTGGCCTTGGCATATTCCACCGCAAACAGCTTTTCCTTAAAAATCAGCATACGCCCGGCCAAGGCCAGCGCCCTCTCCTCCAAGTCAGCGGCTTTTTTCTGCTTTTTGACCATTTTATCTGTGGCAATCACCGAAGCGTCGCTAATATCGCCCCTTGCTAAACGCCGCAGGTGTTCCGCATAAATGGCCTCCTGCCGCCGAAATTCCGTCATAAACAGTGCGCCGTCTTCCGCTATTTTGTATTTCCTTTTGACTTTAGGCAGCCCAGCCTGTCTTATGGCCTCGGCCCAACTGCCAAAACGGTCGCTTATATATTTTCGGCCGGCCACATCGGCACTAGCCGGCGTATAACCCAGCCTTGCGGCGGCCTCCTGCAAATACTCCAATATTGCTTCATCGCCGGCCTCCCGATACTTTTCCAAAAAAGCCTGCTCCTGTTCGGCCAGAGCCTCTCTGGTCTTTTCAACACACCAGCTCAGCCGCTTAATTTCCCGGCTATAAAGGCAGCCCGTAAGCGGGCGCTCCTGCGGCGATATTTTGGGAAGCCCGGCCATAGCCAGAATGTTGTCCCAATTATTACCAAATCGCTCTTTCAGCAATCTGGTGCCGGTAATATCAAAGTTATAGATACTGTTACCGTTGTAGACGGTTCCGCCCAGCTCCGCTGCACACTGCCGCAAATACGCCAGCAGCTGCTCGTCAGAATCGCCGTAATGCTCACGGCTAAAGGCGTTTTCCGCCTCCTCCAGTTTTTTTCTTAATAATTTCTTTATATAGCTTAATTCGCTGGCTAAAGCCATAATATATTCCACCCTCAATTATGAAATTATATTGCCAACCGGCAGGCTGATTGGCATAAAGAAAAAGCGTAATAAAAACCGAAATCCCTTTGAGAGGCTCCTCAAAGATTTCAATTTTTATTACGCTCTGTTTGCGAATATAAAACTGCTCTCTCTTTGAAAATGCCTCGCCATTCCCAAAAAAAGCAACTGGTATAACTGATCCTGACTCATCGACCAATCAACACCAACGACAACAATGTGCCGCTGACTCAAACGCAGTCTTGCTCCTTCCCAGACGTCACTATTAAGATAGTCCAGTGGTTTTGCAATAACTGAGCGCTCCCAAAGGAGACAGCCGATTTCACAGTAGCGAGGAGCTGTGCTGGAATCTAACCAGACTTCCCTACACCCGTGCTGTTTAGCTTAATTTTATTATCTTTCAATATTCAGTTTTCAAAAATTCTACATAGATTAAAAGTCCTTGGCCGATAATATTTAGTATATCGGCAAATTTTCTTTCGTAAAGTTTCAACCTTTGCGAATAGGCTTTTTTCATTTATGCCCAATATTATAGTCCAAATAAAACCAAATGTCAAGACTTTCAGACTGAGTTTTTGTTTTTTTTCTGTAAATTAGCAGTCATTCATAGGCAAATATCGCCAAATCCGACAAATTGACAATAATTTTCAACCGAAAAAATACTGCTGCTAATTCTTTAGCCGTCGCTGTTCTGGTCATTATTTAAACAAATTTCAACTGAAAAAAGGAGGAAAAAAGATGCCCAAAAGAGGAGAAAACATCTACAAACGCAAGGATAACCGCTGGGAGGGACGTTTCGCCATACTCCAGCCCGATGGCTCCAGCAAATACAAATCGGTTTATGCCAAAACCTATGCCGAGGTTAAGGCCAAGCTGCAAACCAGCCGGGAAGAAGTTAAACAAAATGCTCCCACTCTGCCGCAATGCAGTCTGACGGTACAGGAACTTTTGCAAAACTGGCTGGCCGCCAAAAGCAATTCCGTGAAGCTTTCCAGCTATCTGCGCTATGAAAATTTAGTCAGTAATCAGCTTATCCCCAGCCTTGGCAAGCTGTCCTTAAAAGAATTGACGGCCAAAAGGCTGTCGGCCTTTATCCGGCAAAAACAATCCGCCGGCAGACTGGATAAAAAGGGTGGGCTTTCTGCCAAAACCATCACCGATATGCTGGCCGTCATTAAGGCCGCCGTTAAAATGGCAGCGGCGGAATATAACCTGCCCCAAGCCGCCGCCTTATTGGAATTAAAGGCTCCGGCTTGCAGACAAAAGTCGGTCGGCACATTCTCCGATTATGAAATAACCCAAATCAGCAAATATATTTTAGCCAAGCCTGACAGACAAAATCTGGCTATACTTCTTTCCTTAAACTGCGGTTTGCGTTTGGGCGAGGTCTGCGCCCTAAGCTGGCCGGATATTGACTTTAACAGCCAAACGCTCACTGTTCGCCGCAATGTGCAGCGTGTAACCAGAGAGGGCAAATCTCAACTGCTGCTGCAAACGCCGAAAAGCGAGAGTTCTTGCCGGACAATTCCCCTGACGGCTGAAATTATTCTACTGCTAAAACATCTGCAAGGAGAAGCTAAAGGCGAATATGTTTTCAGCGGAAGCAAGCCCTTGGAGCCCAGAACCCTGCAATACCGCTTTGCCGCAATCCTGAAAAAATGCGGCATTGCCAAACGTAATTTCCATACTCTGCGGCACACATTCGCTACAAAATATATTGCCGCCGGAGCTGACGTTAAGAGTTTGAGCGAGATTTTGGGCCACGCCAAAGTGAATATAACTATGCAGCTTTATGTTCACCCGACAATGGAGCAAAAGAGGGCCGGCATTGAAGCCATCAGTTTGCTGGAGGGTCTGGTGGCTTAAACCGTCAAAAATCTGGTCAGCAATTTTGGCAAAGGCTTACGGAGAAAGGCGCAGCAGTCAATCTTTCCTAAAGGTTGAAACTTTACGAAAGGCTTTTTTATTCTGTGTAAACACATCCATTTGCCGTTCGGTCAGGCAAATGAAGTCCTTATTTAATTTTTAAGTGTTATCTTCAAAACTTGTGAACGTTGTGAACGCTCAAAAAATTTTCCCCGTTTGAGCGTTTCAATCCTATGTTTTATTTTACACTAAAAACCGCTAAATCCTGTTTCATTTCCAATATTTTCCTCCTTTTTTTATTACAAATTTTTTCTCGGCAGATTTTTTCTAAATTTTTTTTACAAAAAAACTATTGACAAGCCAACTTTCTTGTATTAAAATATACGCAGAAAATTTAATAGCTGAATATTTCAATAAGTCTTTTCAAGAGGGGAAGTCGGTGAAATTCCGGCACAGTCCAAGCTCTACTGTAATTGCCGATATTAATTGGCATAAGTCAGGTTACCGTTTGAAAAGAGTTTGTCAGGGTCTTGAGGGTGGAGGGCCGGGCAGATTTTATTATTTATTCTTGACAACGATTCCGCCAGTGAATCGTTTTTCCATCCATCTCGGATGGTTTTTTTATTTTCTGAATTTAATTTTGTTATCTTCAATCCTTTTTAGATAAATTGGTACGCCCGAAAAGGGAAAATTTCCCCTTTCCCTTACCGGAGCGTATCACCCCTTTCCTGCTTGTTGTGTTTTTGGTTCTTTTTCCATGAACCGAGCTTTACTTATATTTTCTTTCTGTAAATCTTTAAGTCCGGCTGCTTGTTGAAATGCCAAAAGCAGGCGGCAAGCTGCCGGCTTAAAGAGTTCATTTACTATCTGCTTATTTTGAATCTTTCCCGGAGCTGACTTTTGGTAATTTGTCCTCCTTTTCAAATAAAACTCCTTTCGGTAAGCGCCCTCTTGTTTATACCCGGTTCACAGGATAAAACGAGAGGGCGTTCATTTTATATGCTCTCTGCTAAGTCTTTAGGCCGAGTTGTCATCAGCTTAAACAGCCTGGTATGCTGGGGAAAACTATCCGCAAAAGGCACGATGGCGCTGCCGCATTTAAGCAGCCCGTGGCCGAAATCCACATTGGTTATATACGACAACTGATTGTCCGAAATATTAAGCAGCCTTGCCAGCTCCACCCTGTCCGTCGCCGCCTGATTGAGCATTACCAAAAACTCACTGTTAGCCAGCATCGTCCTTGCCGTATGGCTCTGGAGCAGGTCGTCCACATCCTGGGTTAATCCTGTCGCACAGGCGCCATACTTGCGCACCCGCTTCCAAAGCGTAAACAAAAAGTTGGCCGAATATTCGTGCTGAAACAACAGATAAATCTCATCTATATATATCCACGTGTTTCGCCCTAGCTTGCGGTTGCGGATTACCCGGTTAAACACACTGTCTAATACCACCAGCATACCAACCGGCAGCAGCTGCTTGCCCAAATCCCGAATATCATAGCAAATAATCCGGGAGTTGGTATCCACATTAGTGGGCTTGGCAAAGGTGTTGAGGCTGCCCTCGGTGAACAGCTCAATGGCCAGCGCCACGTCCTTAGCCGCCGCCTCCGGCTGATTTAACAAACCAGAGTGGAAGTCCTGCAACGTAGGAACCTTGCCACAATAATCGCACCGGATATAGTCCCGATACACTTGCGCCGTACAGCGGTCAATCAGAGATTTTTCCTTGGCGGTAAGCTTGCCCGCTCCCACCAGCTGCTCACACAGGGAGAGCAAAAACTCCGACTTCAACACCACTGGATTCTCGCCATCTCCATAGCCTTGCTCCATATCCAAAGCGTTAATATGGTTAGGCGAGGCGGCGGATATATTGATGACCTCGCCGCCCAAGCCCTCTATTAAGGGCCCATACTCCGATTCTGGGTCTATAACGATTATATCGTCATTGGTGGACAAAGCCACATTCACAATCTCCCGCTTGGCCGTAAAAGACTTGCCGCTGCCGGATACCCCCAGCACAAAACCGTTACCGTGTAACAGCTCCCGGCGGTTCGCCATAATCAGGTTCTTGGCGAT
>JAETTP010000046.1 GCA_021769035.1 Bacillota bacterium
TAGCCCAGCACCATCATCAGAAGCAGCATTAACATCTGCCCTAATATCGTACTAAAATCCATTTGGATATTGCTCTTTTCTAATCAGTTTTTTCTATTTAAATATTACATTATTGTTGATTTTGTTCTTGCAGTTTTTTGAAAAAATTTTGTGGTTTTTTCTGCTTAATTTTTTTGCAATTATTGATTTTGCTCTTGCAACTTTTTATGCATTGCTGCTACCACCTTTTTGGCTCCGGCCACCGCCTGCACCACGTTGCGCGGGCCCGTCACCACGTCGCCGGCGGCATAAACCATCGGCAGGGTGGTTTGGCCGTCCTCGTCCACCACCAAAAAGCCCTTTTCGTCCACCTCCAGGCCTTTGGTGGTGTCCACCAGACGACGGCGCGGCCCTTGGCTGACGGCAATAATTACGGAATCCGCCTGGGCTTGCAGCAGCTCTGCCGCCTCGCCGCAGGGCTGGCCGTTTTCATCAAAAAGCAGCTGGCGGAAAAGCGGGCCTTGCTCGTTGATTTCCACAATCTGCTTGCCAAATTCAAATTCTGCACCGTCCAGCTGGGTGTAAAGCTGCTGCTCGCGGGAGCCGCCGGCCTTGTTGCCCCGGCCGTAAAGCGTCACCTGCTGGGCGCCGTGGCGCAGGCTGGTGCGGGCCACGTCCATAGCGGTGTCGCCCATACCGATAATCGCCACGCGCTGGCCCAAATCGTGCTGGCGGGGATTAGCCAGGTAGTCAATGCCAAAAAGCACGTTGCCGCGGCTTTCTCCCTTAACGCCCAGAGTGCGCGGCCGCCAAACGCCGGTGCCCACAAAAACGGCCCGGTAATCGTCGCGGAACAGGTTGTCAATGCGCAGGGCGTTGCCAATGGTGGTGTTCAGGCGGATCCGCACGCCCAAATCCTGCAATTTATCCTTAAAACGCTCCAAAATGCTTTTCGGCAAGCGAAATTCCGGAATCCCGTATTGCATAACGCCGCCAATCCGGTCTTTGGAATCGAAAATTGTCACGCGATAGCCCAGGCGGGCCAGCTGGATAGCGCCGGCCAGGCCGGCCGGGCCGGAACCGATTACCGCCACGGCAATGCCGTTATCCGGGCGGCAGCTGATTTGCATATTATCCAGACAGGTGTCGGATATGTAATGCTCGATGGTACTAATTTGCACGGCGTTACTTTTGCGGCCCAAAATGCAGTGGCCCTCGCATTGCTGCTCGTGGTTGCAGATAACGGAGCAGACCAAGGAGAGGGGATTGTTGTTGAACAGCAGCTCGCCGGCCTCAATCAGGCGGTGCTCTTTTAACAGGCCAATCATCTCCGGGATAGGCGTGTTGATGGGGCAGCCCTGGCGGCAGGCCGGATTTTTGCATTGTAAACAGCGGTTGATTTCGTCAATAACGTGACTGGCCACGGTTCACCACTTCCTTTAATAGCAAATATAAAATTGAACTCAGTAAAATCCCTGCCGCCACGTCAAGCACCGAGTGCTGTTTGACGAAAACTGTGGAAACGCAGATGAGCAGCATTAGCCCAACCACCGCCAAACGCAAGCCTAGGTATGGTTGCAGGCGTGCGCTGTGCCAGGTTACCAAACCGATGGCGCAGGAGATGGAAACGTGCAGGGAGGGGCAGACGTTGTTGGGGGCGTCCACCAGCCAAACCAGCTGCAACAGCCTGCTGAGCAGGTTATCGTTCAGTTCGGCCGGCTCCGGGCGCAGTTGCAGGCCGTTTGGCCACAACAAATAGACGGCGAAGCAGAACACCGCGCCGCCAAACACCACCAGGCAGAGATCGAAAAAATCCCGTTTGTCCAGTAGCATAAAGAACAACAGACTGCCGGGGAAAGCCAAAAACCAGATGAAGTAGGGAATGGCAAACCATTCGTTAAAGGGGATTAAATCGTCCAAAGCGCAGTGGATAATATGCCGTTGTCGGTCGGCAAACAGGCTGCTTGCACTGGCGAAATCCAGTGTGAAAAACAACGCCAAATAAGCCAGCAGCAGCCCGATAAGCAGGCCAAAATATTTATCTTGGAAAAGTTTTTTCATCTAATAATTACTTACCGAGATTAAACGGAAAGAATATCTTTTTCTTTCTTTTTGAAGGTTTCGTCAATCTTTTTAACAAATTCGTCGGTTTGCTTTTGGGATTTATCCAAAGCTTTTTTAACCTCGTCCTCGC
The DNA here is from genome assembly GCA_021769035.1 of Bacillota bacterium. Classification (GTDB taxonomy): domain Bacteria; phylum Bacillota; class Dehalobacteriia; order UBA4068; family UBA4997; genus Avidehalobacter. The sequence goes on from JAETTP010000046.1 coordinate 2,174, forward strand.
TGGCCTCGCCTTGTTTTTCCAGGGCTTTCAGCTTATCGTTTAGGTCTCGGCGGCAGTTGCGGATAGAAACCTTGGCTTCCTCGGCCCGTTTGCTGCAATTCTTCACCAGCTCCTTGCGACGTTCCTCGGTCAGCGGCGGAATCGCCAGCCGAATGGCGGCGCCGTCGTTGCTGGGGTTAATGCCCAAATCGGAGGTGTTGATGGCCTTCTCAATGGCTTTAATCATGCTGCGGTCCCAGGGCTGAATCAGCAGCAGGCGCGGCTCCGGCGCGGAAATATTGGCCATTTGGGCCACAGGGGTAGGGGTGCCGTAGTAATCAATTTGCAGCTTGTCCAAAATTGCCGGATCGGCTCGGCCGGCGCGCATCACCGCAAAATCCTGGCACATGGCCTCAAAAGCCCTTTGCATTTTTTCTTCCGCAGTTTTCAAAATTTCAGTAGTTGACATTATTTTGTACCTCCTACGATTGTTCCAATTTTTTCACCTTGCACCACTTTCACAATGTTGTCCGGCTCGTCGATGCTGAAAACCAGTAGCGGAATGTGGTTGTCCATGCAAATGGTGGCGGCGGTGCCGTCCATCACCTGCAAGCCTTTGTTCAGAACGTCCATAAAGTGCAGTTCGTCAAATTTTTTGGCTTCTGGGTTCAGTTTGGGGTCGCTGTCGTAAACGCCGTCCACGCCTTTTTTCGCCATCAGGATAGCGTCGGCCTCCATTTCCGCCGCTCGCAAGGCTGCGGTGGTGTCGGTGGAGAAGTACGGGTTGCCGGTGCCGGCGGCAAAAATCACCACGCGGCCCAGGGCCAGGTGGCGCAGGGCCCGCCGGCGAATGTAGGGCTCCGCAATCTGGCGCATTTCCACCGCGGTTTGCACGCGCGTCACCACGCCAATGCTCTCCAAGGCGTCCTGCAAGGCCAGGCCGTTCATCACCGTGGCCAGCATACCCATATAATCGGCGGTGGCCCGGTCCATTCCCTTAGCAGAGCCAGTGGCGCCGCGCCAGATATTGCCGCCGCCCACCACCAGCGCCGTCTGCACGCCCAGCTCGCAAACCGCCTTGATTTGTAGGGCGATTTCGTGAATGGTTGCCGGGTCGATGCCAAAGCCCTGTTTACCGGCCAGAGCCTCGCCGCTTATTTTAAGAATTATTCGTTTATACTTTAATGCAGTCATCTTTAGCCTCCCCTGCGGCATTAATGCCATTTTGTTCGATTATAGCACATTTGGGGCACATTTGGCAAGGTGCAAAAGGGCATTATACCAAAAAAAACTATTTTAGCAGTAATTTTTTTTGCAGCCGCCGGCCGGTGTTTCAATTTGTCAGAGTTTTGTCAATTATACCGGCTTGTCAATCCGTTAGAGTTTGGGCAATCAAGCCACCGCCGATTACCACGTCGCCGGCGTAGACCACGGCGGCTTGGCCCAGCCCGGTGGTGCGCTGCGGCCGAACAAACCGAATGAGCAGCTCCTCCGGCCCGGTTTGCTGCACCAAGGCGGGCTGCTCACGCCGGCGATAGCCCATTTTAACGGCAAAATACTGCGGCTCCGCCAGCTCCGGCACGGCAATCAGATTGCTTTCCCGCAGGCGCAGGCCGCTGATGTATAAGTCCTCGGCAAAGCCCACCTGCACGGTGTTTTGCTGCGGGCACAGGTCGCAGACATAGGCCGGTCGGCCCAGGGCCAGCCCCATACCGTGCCGCTGGCCCATAGTGTAGTGAATAAGGCCGCGGTGTCGGCCCAGCACCCGCCCCTGCTTATCGACAAAATCACCCGGCGGGTAAGCGCGGCCGGTGTGCTGCTGGATAAAGGCGGCGTAATCGCCGTCCGGCACAAAGCAGATGTCCTGGCTTTCTCGCTTGTGGGCGTTGGCAAAGCCCTGCTGCTCGGCAATTTGCCGCACCTGGGCCTTGCTGAGGCCGCCCAGAGGCAGCAGGGTGTGGGCCAGTTGCTGCTGGCTGAGGCCGAAAAGCACGTAGGATTGGTCTTTGCCGGCGTCCAGGGCCTTTTTCAGTAGCCAGCGGTTACGGCCCTCGTCATATTCAATACGGGCGTAATGCCCGGTGGCGATATGTGTGCAGCCCAGTTTTTGGGCTTCTGCCAGCAGCCGGCCAAATTTTAGGCAGCGATTGCAGCTGATACAGGGGTTGGGTGTTTGCCCTTGCTCGTAGGCTGCGGCAAACTTGTCCATAACTTGTCGGCGAAATTCCGCGGCCAAATCGAAAACCAGGTGGGGCAGGCCCAAGCGTTCCGCCACTGCCTGCGCCTCCGCAGCTTCGTCCGGCGCGTCGGCCGCTTTGGGAAAAAGCTGCATAGTGGCGCCCAGGCAGTCAAAGCCGGCCTGTTGGGTCAGCCAGGCCGCCACGCTGGAATCCACGCCACCGCTCATAGCAATTAAGGCTTTTTTTGGCATTTACAGAGCTCCTATCAAAGCATATTTCTTTGCTATGTATTATATACTATTTACGGATTTTTTGCAAGTACTTATTGACTTGTTGCTCAAAATAGCATACAATAATAGAATAGTCATTAATTAAACAGAACAAAACAGACGGAGGTTTGTAAATTGTTGGATTTGGATACGGAGAGCCGCCAGGCCCGGATTGAGGCGGCTGTGCGGGAAATTTTGCTGGCCGTGGGCGAGGACCCGGATCGCGAGGGATTGCTGGAAACCCCGGCGCGGGTGGCCCGAATGTACGACGAAATTTTGGCCGGCCTGCGGGAGGACCCCAAAGAGCATTTGTATAAGCAGTTTAACGCGGATAAGCACGGCGAGCTGGTTCTGGTGAAGGATATTGCTATTTACTCCCTGTGCGAGCACCACATGCTGCCTTTTTACGGCAAGGCTCACATTGCCTATATCCCCAAGGACGGGCGCATTACCGGCCTTTCCAAGCTGGCCCGCATGGCGGACGGCTACGCCCGGCGTTTGCAGGTGCAGGAGCGGCTGACCACCCAAATGGCCGATGCGGTGATGGAAGTTTTGCAGCCGCGCGGCGTGTTGGTGGTGATTGAGGCGGAGCATATGTGTATGACGATGCGCGGGGTGCAAAAACCGGGTTCGCTCACGCTGACCTCGGCGGTGCGCGGTTACTTTGAAACCGACGTTAAGGCCAGGGCAGAGGCGATGTCTTTAATCCGGGGCTGCTGAGGGAGGTGCGGACTTTTCGTGTCTAAAACGCTTAAATTCTGCAAGGATTTTGTGCTGATATTTTTAGCGGCGCTGCTACTTTCGCTGGCAATCAAGACCTTTCTGATTGACAATCGGGTTATCCCCACTTCCTCAATGGTGCCCACGGTGCCGGTGGGCGGGCGGATTTTGGTCAACCGGCTGATTTATGATTTCACCGAGCCCAAATTTCAGGATATTGTGGTGTTTGAGCCCACGGAATCCACCAAGGAGGCGGTGCAGCGAAACGACGATATGCTGAAGCGGGTAATCGGCTTGCCCGGCGATGTGGTGCAGGTGACGGGCGGCCAGCTTTACGTGAACAACCAGGCCATTGAGGAGCCCTATCTGGATCAGACGATGGAATACGAGTTCGGCCCGGTGACGGTGCCGGAGGATAGTGTGCTGCTGCTGGGCGACAACCGCAACGCCAGCTTTGACGCCCACATGTGGAGCAATCCTTTTGTGCCGCTGGAAAATGTTAAGGGCAAGGCCTTTTTCATTTACTGGCCAGTGGAGCGTTTCGGGATTTTAAAATAGCGCAGCAGCACGCTGGGCCAGCCCTTGAGCAGAGTCAGCAGGCTGAGGTAAATGCCGGCGGAAAGGCCGGCGGCCAATATAAACGAAGTGAAATTTGCAGCGGAGCTTAACGGCTCCGCCTTTTTTAGCAACAGCAGGCAGGGAGCGGCGGCCAGCAGCGGCTTCAAAAAGATGTTGGCAATATCCAGCCGCAGGGCGGTGTGCAGCTTCAGACAGAGGAAATCACAGAGGCAGGCGGCCAGGGCAAACAGCAGATAGGCCGCGGCCGCGCCGCCAAGACCCCAGCGCGGCACCAGATAGTTAATAGCCAGCAAAAACACGCCGCCGGAGGCCAGCAGACTGACCAGCAGGGCCCGCAACCGGCCCATACCCTGCAAAATGCTGGTGAGCGCCGTTTGGGCGTAGATGAAAAAAGCGCCTAAGGCCAAAATCCGCAGCGGTTCCGCCGCTTGCGGCGCGTGGAACAACCAACGGCAAAGCTGCTCGGCGTAGGTGTAAAAAAGCAGGGTGAAGGGGGCGGCGATGACGGCGGTGATGTGCAGGCTTTGGTTGATCCGGCGCGAGAGCTGCATTGTGTCCTGCTCGATTTCGGCAATGGCGGGCAGCAGGGCCATGGCCAGGGTGGCGGTGAAGATGCCCGGCAGGTGAATCAGGGAAAGGGCCACGCCGGAAAAATTGCCGTAGGCCGCGGTGGCTTCGGCGGTGGAAAGCCCGCTTTGCACCAGGGCCAGGGGCAGCATGGAGGCTTGCAGCAGCAAAATGCCGGAGCTAATCAACCTTTGCAGGGTGACCGGCGCGCCAAAAGCCAACAGATTGCCGCAAATGCTTAGGCGGCTGAGGGTGGGCGGCTCCGTGGAATGGGGCTTTTGGCGGCGATACTGGCCCCAGATATAGAGCAGGCCGCAGAGCTCGCCCAGGACGGTGGCAGCGGCCACGCCCAGCAGGGCTTGGGCCAGGCCCAGCGGCAGCAGCAGCGTCACCAGACCGGCCCCGGCCAGCACCCGCACCAGCTGCTCGATGTTTTGGGAAAGGCCGATGACCCCGATTTGTTTGGTGGCCTGAAAATAGGCCCGAAAGCCGGAGCAGACGGTGACGATGAGAATGGCCGGGGTGAGGGCCTGAAAGTAGCCGAGGGTGCGGGCCTCCTGGGAGTAGCGGGCCAGCAGCAGCGGCGCGCCCAGGGCGGCCAGTAGGGTCACCAGGGCGCCCAGCCCGAACAGCAGGGCCATGCTGCATTGCTGAATCCGCCGCAGGTTGCCAAAGCGGCGGCGGCCCAGCTCCAGCGCCAGCAGGCGGCTCATAGCCATGGGTACGCCCAGGCTGGCGGCCACCAGGGCCAGGGAATAGACCGGGCTGACCATTTCGGTTATGCCGATGCCCTCCGGGCCAATCAGCCGCACCAGCACAATTTTGTAGACGAAGCCCAGGCAGCGCGATATGAAGTTGCAGATAAGCAAAATAGCGGCGCTCCAGAAGATATTTGGCATTGGAACCTCCGGCTTTAAGCGTTAGCATAAAAAAATATGTGGCGGCGGCGGTTTTTATAATATAAATTGTAAAAAATAAATATCAATTTTTTAGAGGATTTTTGCGAAAAAAGTATAATTTAATTAAATAGATATATAGGCCCATTGACTTTTAAGGGCGGCCTACCCTCTGGGGCGGGCCCCTCCACTCCTGTGATTTCAAGGCCAAACATTCAACGCCGCCTGCGGGGGCGTTTGAGAGCCTTAAAATATAGTTCAAATCAGATAACAGAAGGAGGAAAGTTTTATGAAGGTTTACAAAACAGAGAACATCCGTAACATCGCTATTGCTTCGCATCAGGGTACTGGTAAGACGAGTTTGGCCGAGGCCATTGTTTTCCAGACCGGGGCTTCCAATCGCCTGGGCAAGGTGATGGAGGGCAACACGGTTTCCGATTACAGCCCTGAGGAGGTTAAGCGCCAGGTTTCGGTGAACACCTCTCTGTTGGCTTGCGAATGGCATGACACCAAGCTGAATATTCTTGATGTGCCAGGCTTTTTGGATTTTGCGGGCGAGCTTGACGCGGCCCTGCCGGTTTGCGAAAACGTGCTGATGACGGTTGATGCGGCGGCCGGCGTGGGCGTGGGCACGGAGCTGATTGCGGAAAAGGCCCGCGCTCAGGGCAAGGCCATGGCCATCTTCATTAATAAAATGGAGCGCGAAAATGCCGATTTTGCCAAATGTGTGGCCGCCCTTGAGGATACCCTGGGCATTCACGCCGTGCCGGTGCAGCTGCCCATCGGCCAGGAGGCCAATTTTAAGGGCGTGGTAAATGTGCTGTCTAAAAAAGCCTATCTGTTTGAAAAAGGAGCCTCGACGGAGATTGAAATGCCGGCGGAGATGGCCGACGAGGTGGAGGAAGCCCACCATCAGCTGATGGAATATGCCGCCGAGGGCGACGACGATACTTTGATGAAGTATCTGGACGGCGAGGAGCTGACCGATGATGAAATTAAAATCGGTATGCGCGGCGCGATTGCTAAAGGCCTGCTGGCCCCGGTGCTGTGCGGCTCCGCTTTGAACAATATGGGTATTGATATTCTGCTGGGCTTCAGCGCGGCCTATCTGCCCTCGCCGCAGGATTGTCTGCCGGCTGAGGACGAGGGCAAGCCGCTGGCAGCGCTGGTTTTCAAATCTATCAGCGACCCCTTTGTTGGCAAGCTGAACCTGTTTAAGGTTTGCCAGGGCCATATGAAAGGCGTAACCTCCCTTTACAACTCCACCAAGGGCAAGGAGGAGAAAATCGGCGGCCTGGCTACTATGCTGGGCAAAGCCACCGTGCCGGTGACGGAGCTGGCCTGGGGCGACATTGGCGTGTTCAGCAAGCTGGCTAACACCGGCACCAACGACACCCTGTGCCTGAAAGATAAGCAGGTGGAACTGGAGCCGATTGAGTTCTCCAAGCCCAATTACACCGTGGCTATTCAGCCCAAGAGCAAGGCCGACGAGGACAAACTGGGCGCGGCTTTGCAGAAGATTTTGGAGGAGGATCCCACGCTGCTTTGCGTGAAAGACCCTGTCACCAAGCAAACCCTGCTGACCGGTATGGGCGACACCCACATCGACATCACGCTGGACCGTCTGGTGCGTAAGTTTAACGTGCTGGTGGATATGGTGGAGCGCACCCTGCCTTATCGGGAAACGATTCGTGGCAAGGCCACCCACGTTGAGGGCAAGCATAAGAAGCAATCTGGCGGCCATGGGCAGTATGGCCACGTGTTTATTGATATTGAACCCTGTTACGACCAGGATTTTGTCTTTGAGGAAAAGATTTTTGGCGGCTCCGTGCCGAAGCAGTATATTCCGGCGGTGGAAAAAGGACTGCGTGAGGCTATCACGGAGGGCGTTTTGGCCGGCTATCCGGTGAGCAATATTAAAGTTACCCTGACCGACGGCTCCTATCACGATGTGGACTCCTCGGAAATGGCTTTCAAGATTGCTACCAATATCGCTTTCCGCAAGGCCTGTGAGCAGGCTAAGCCGGTGCTGATGGAGCCGATTATGAATGTGGAAATCCGCGTGCCGGACGCTTACACCGGCGATATTATGGGCGACATCAACGGCGCGCGTCGCGGCCGGATTATGGGCATGGAAAAGGACGGCAAAATGCAGGTTATCAACGCCCAGATTCCGCTGGCTGAGCTTTCCCGCTACACCATTGATTTGAAATCGATGACCCAAGGGCGCGGCAAATTCACTATGGAGCCGGCGGGCTACGAGGAGGCCCCGGCCAACGTGGCGGAAAAGGTTATCGCTAAGAGTAAAAAAGATTAATGGCTGAGTGTTATCGAACCGTTTCCGGTGACTTCAACCAGCTGCTTGACTATCTGACCGAGGGGATTATGCAAGCTTATATGAGCTCCTCTTTGGAGGCTAGTCGTGATTTTGAGGCCTACGGCAGCCGCCTGGCGGTGCGGGTTTTTGAACGCTACGGCTGGAGTAGCAGCAACCGGCTGAGCTTGACGCTCACCCTGTTTCAGGGCCGGGCAGGCGGCGCTATTGAGGTTTACGCCGTGGGCTCTGGCGGCAGCCGCGGTATGCTCTTTAAGATTAACACTTGGAGTGAAGCCGGCTTTGTTGATACGCTGCGAAGGTTGCTTGACGAATATGAATCGGACTAAAACAGCATAAAAAAACCGCTCTGTGTTTGGCATACAGGGCGGTTTTTGTGTTGACAAGAAACACCAAATAATATATAATACAAACAGGTGAAGCCTATGATGGCTGGCGGTTTGCTAATCCTCCTGAAAGGAGGTGAAGCTTATGCCTGTGCGGATAACATTTCATATCGGAATTTTCACAATTACGATTATGGTTAAACGGACACATAAAAAGAGCCGCCACTCCGCCAAGTAACGGCTCAAAAAAATATTTTTGAAATGTGAAAAGTGAACCGCCGTCGTTACAGCTTCACCTACTATTATTTTACAGCACCAACGCGATTTTGTCAATAGGCGGCGTTGGTGTTTTTTTATTTAAGCTTTATTATCACCTTGCATAAAATTTTCAAGCATATATTGTGAATAGGCGCTTGGATTAGCGATAATCTCATTTAGGACAATGCCTATCTGGATACCATACAAAACGGCGAAATCAGCGGTGGAGGAAACATAGTCTCCAATGTAATCCGTAATCTCTTCTATCACTTCGTTAGATAATTGACCTCTAAACGTTTCCAGAAAACTATATAACTGTTTGCAGGTGTATTTGATTGCCGGGTTTTGCGCTTCCATAGTAGTCAAAACCTCAGTTTGCAAAAGACGCTCCACCACATCAATATAAAGTTCCTGATTAATAAGCATAAAAAAACCTCCTAAAATTTTGCTTGTTAAAGCATTGCCAAAACCGGAGGTATATGCTATAATATTTATACCTCTTGTTTTGGGGTTGAGTAGTCGTGTTTACTTTTGCGAGTTAGGGCGCGGCTACTCTTATTTTTTTAATTCTTCACTAACCTTTTTTATACCCATAATTATAACGTTGGTTTTTGTAGTTTCTAAACTTTCAGCACAATCTTTTAACATTTCATTTTCTGATTGTGTTAGTCGAATTTCCAGTCTTACATTTCTAGGATTTTGAGTTAGCTTGGAACCTTTTTTTAAGGGCGTCATTTTTTCACGCTCCTTTCATTGCCCGTACGAACATTATAACAGGTTGTACGGGCGAAGTCAATAGGTTTTTTGAAAAAAATTGTATTCTAATTAATTAAAACAGAATAAAATAAACCGCCCTATGTTTGGCGCACGGGGCGGTTTTTGTGTTGACAAAAAATACCAAATAGTATATAATACAAGCAGGCACCACGTAAGTTGGTAGGCGGTTGGCTGATGACCCTCTTGTAAAGGAGGTGAGGCAATGCCAATTAGGATAACTTTTCATATTGGTCGGTTTACGATTAGTATCGAAATAAAACCTACGCATAGAAAATCGCCACTAAGGCCATAGTGACGATTTTGTAGTATAAAAATCTGTTTACTTAGGCCAACCGCTTATCAGTGGTGCCTACTATTATTTTACAGCACCAACGCGATTTTGTCAACACGTTTGGTGTTATTTTTTATTGAACTCAGGGCTGCTTGACAAAATACGGCAAATATAAGGCTGTTTCCAGAGAGGCCGGAAACAGCAGGTGATGCAAAACGGTAGGCGGTTGACCGATGAAACCTCTTGTAAAGGAGGTGAGGTCTTATGCGTATAAGCTTTGATATATGGCGTTTTCACGTCGTGATAAACATAAAGCTGAAAAAGCATAGCAAAAACCGCCACTAGGACCAGTAGTGACGGTTGAGTACTATAAATATTTAACCAAAACTTAGGTCAGCCGTTTACCGACATCACCTAGTTATATTTTACAGCACCGGAGCCGCTTTGTCAATAGGCGGTTTCGGTGTTTTTTTTACTGAAAGGAATATTTAAGTTGAAATGTCTGTCAAATTATAGTATAATTAAGCTGAAAATTAAATATTGACAAAATGCTGGCCTTGCTGCCGCAGCTTGGCTATTGAGAGCCGGGTATTACGGATAAAGATAAAATTGAAGTTAGCGGCGGTGCTTGACCTTTGCGCGAAAAATATGGCGCTAGAGTGCAGGAAACGCCGCAATTAGATTGACAAAGCGGTTTGCTTAATTTATAATAGGAATATCAAAAAAATGGTGGTGAATGTGAATTGAACAAAGGTGTTGAGCCAATCAAGGCTCAGGTGCTGGATATTTTTGAGGTGACGGAGGGCATTTACGAGCTGGAGCTGCAAGCGCCGGCGGTGGTGGAGCAGGCCCGGCCCGGCCAGTTTGCCATGCTCAGGACCGGTAGCGGCGGCAAGCCCTATCTGGCCCGCCCGATGGGCATTTACGACGTAAACCCCAAACGCAGCAGCATTAGTATCCTGTTTGAGGTGCACGGGGCCGGCACGCAGGCAATGGCTCAGTTGCAACCGGGGAACACGGTGGATTTGCTGGCTCCGTTGGGCAACGGTTTCGCCGTAGCGGAGGACACCCGCCGGGCCTTGGTAATCGGCGGCGGCATTGGCGTGGCTCCGCTTTATCCGCTGTTGTGCCAGTTGCGCCGGCAGGACGTGGAAACGGAGATTATGCTGGGCGCGCAGTGCGGCGAGCGTATGCTGGCTCTGGAACGCCTGGTGCCGCTTGGTATGGTGACCCGACTTTACACCGATAACGGCACGATGGGCAAACAGGGCTATCCCACCGACGACCTGCCGGAGGTGCTGCGCTACGGCCGGTTTGACCAAGTTTTCTGCTGCGGGCCGATGCCTTTAATGCGCGGCGTGGCCCGGATCTGCGGCGATTATCGCACGCCCTGCCAGGTTTCGCTGGAGGAGCGAATGGGCTGCGGCTTTGGCATTTGCGTCTGCTGCGTGGTGGACGTGCGGGACGCCGAGGGGAATATTGCCAAAAAACGGGTCTGCTACGACGGCCCGGTGTTTGACGGCCAGGAGGTGGTTTGGTAATGGCTAAACTGGCGGTGGAATTTGCCGGAATTAAGGCTAAAAACCCGATTTTCACGGCTTCCGGCACCTGTGGTTTCGGCCGGGAGTTGAACGAAATCTTTCCTATTGAAAAACTGGGCGGTATGATGTTGAAAGGCACCACCCTGCAACCGCGCCTGGGCAATCCCACGCCCAGAGTGGCAGAGGCTCCCAGCGGGGTTATTAACTGCGTGGGCCTGCAAAATCCGGGCCTGCAAAATGTGCTGGAGCAGCAGCTGCCCTGGGTTTTGCAGCACGATTTGGCGGTTTTGCAGAACATTGCCGGCAGTGAGCCGGCGGAATATGCGGAGCTGGCGGCGGCTTTGGACAAGGTGCCGGGGTTGGCCGGGCTGGAGGTCAACATTTCCTGCCCCAACGTACGGGCCGGTGGCATGGCCCACGGGGCGGATCCCAAGCTGGCTGCGGCGGTGGTGAGCGCGGTGCGGGAGGCGACGAAGCTGCCGCTGGTGGTGAAGCTGACCCCCAACGTGACGGATATTGGCGAAATTGCCAAGGCGGTGGAGGCCGCCGGGGCGGACGCAGTGTCGCTGGTGAACACTTTCCTTTCAATGGTGATTGATGTGAAGCGCCGCCGGCCGCTTTTGGGCAATGTGATGGGCGGCCTTTCCGGCCCGGCCATTCGGCCGATTGCGGTGCGAATGGTTTGGCAGGTGCGCCAAAGCGTGAAAATTCCGATTGTCGGAATGGGCGGCATTGAAACCGGCGAGGACGCTTTGCAGTTTATGATGGCCGGAGCCAGCGCGGTGGCCGTGGCCGCGGCCACTATGGTGAATCCGCTGGCCCCCTTGCAAATTATCGACGAACTGACGGCTTGGCTGGATAAAGAGGGCGTGGCTGATATAAACGAGATAGTCGGCGCGGCTCAGCCCAAGGATTTGCAATAGTTTTGGGAAAATTAGCCTTGCCGGATTGACAATCAGGCTTAATTGCATTAAAATATATAATATGAAAATATTTTTGGCGGTTTAATTAGAAAAATTTATTTTGGAGGAAAAACGACATGGCAAAACAAAAGTTTGAACGCACAAAGCCGCATGTCAATATCGGCACGATTGGTCACGTTGACCACGGCAAGACCACTTTGACAGCGGCCATCACCAGATGCTTGGCAACTGCCGGCGGCGCAGAGGCCAAGGCCTACGACCAGATTGACTCCGCTCCGGAGGAGAGAGCCCGTGGTATCACGATTAATACCGCGCACGTGGAATATGAAACTGAGGGCCGGCACTATGCCCATGTGGACTGCCCTGGCCACGCCGACTATGTTAAGAACATGATTACCGGCGCAGCGCAGATGGACGGCGCTATTCTGGTGGTATCCGCGGCCGACGGCCCGATGCCCCAGACCCGCGAGCACATTTTGCTGTCCCGTCAGGTTGGCGTACCCTATATCGTGGTATTCCTGAACAAAGCCGACCAGGTTGACGACGACGAATTGATGGAATTGGTGGAAATGGAAGTTCGCGAGCTGCTGAGCGAGTATGAATTCCCGGGCGACGATATTCCGATTATCTCCGGCTCTGCTTTGAAAGCTTTGGAGTGCGGTTGCGGCGGCCGTGATTGCCCCAACTGCAAACCGATTTGGGACTTGATGGACGCAGTGGACGAGTATATTCCCACTCCTGAGCGTGACGTTGACAAACCGTTCCTGATGCCGATTGAGGACGTGTTCACTATCACCGGCCGCGGCACCGTGGTAACCGGCCGTGTGGAGCGCGGTCAGGTTAAGGTTGGCGATGCAGTATCTATCGTAGGCTTGATGGATGAGCCTAAGGGCACTGTGGTAACCGGCGTTGAGATGTTCCGCAAGCTGTTGGATTTTGCCGAGGCTGGCGACAACATTGGTACTCTGCTGCGCGGCATTGACCGCAAAGAGGTGGAGCGCGGCCAGGTTTTGGCTAAGCCGGACAGCATTCATCCGCACACCAAATTCCGCGGTCAGGTATATGTACTGACTAAGGAGGAGGGTGGCCGTCACACCCCGTTCTTTAATGGCTATCGTCCGCAGTTCTATTTCCGCACCACCGACGTAACCGGCGTATCCAAATTGCCGGAGGGCGTGGAGATGGTAATGCCTGGCGATAACATTGATATGGACATTGAATTGATCACTCCTATCGCTATTGAGGAGGGCCTGCGTTTTGCTATCCGTGAGGGTGGTAGGACTGTAGG
>JAETTP010000047.1 GCA_021769035.1 Bacillota bacterium
GGCGTGGAGATGGTAATGCCTGGCGATAACATTGATATGGACATTGAATTGATCACTCCTATCGCTATTGAGGAGGGCCTGCGTTTTGCTATCCGTGAGGGTGGTAGGACTGTAGGTGCGGGCGTTGTAATCGCTATTAATGAATAGAGTGTCAGCTCAATAGCACTTCATCTGCTTCGTCGTCATTTTATTCGTTTCGTCGGCGTACTTGAGTACACCTGCTTTAGTGAACACTTAATGAAATCAAGGCCAGCAAAGCTGGACGCAGATTGAATTTAGTGTGAACAAATCCCTGAGCGAAGCGAAGGGGGCGGCAGCTCACAGATAAACTCCGCGTATCTGCACCACTCTTGAACTTCTGTAGTTTGGTGGAAGAAGTGGGTGTGCTAAAAGGTTAAAAAGTTTTGCAGCTGATAGTTTTGCCGAAGACTAAGATTTGGCTGCAAGATTATGAAGTAAAAAATTGATTAGGATTTGCACAAAAAAGAAGAGAGAGAAGTTTCCCGAGGGCTTCTCTCTCTTCTTGCTTTAGTTGGCCAGTTCTTTTTGCAGCCATTGGCGATAAAAGGCCAACTGCTCCGGCGTGTGGAACCAATGCTCGCCGCCGGGTTGCTCCAGCAGACGGCAGTTGAAACGCTGGGCAAAAACGGCCACGCTCAAGGGGCTGCAAAGCGTATCGTGCTCGCCGCGCAAAATTGCGGTTGGCATTGGCCAATTTTGAATAGGGTGCTCCAAAACGTAGCAGTAGTAATCCCAGTAAAGAGTTTCAAACTGGTTGGGAATAGCTTTTTCCTGCTGTAGCTGTTCTGGCGTTGCGCCGATTTGCAGCATAATAAACTGGATAACTTGCAGCATATTGATGACCGGGGATAAAAATAAGCACTTGTCTAATTTTTCCTGCGCGTAGGCCAGCAGGCTGAAATAGGCTCCCATACTGCAAGCGAACAGGGAAATGTTTGGCGTTTGCCGGCGGGCAAACTGCATAACCTCCGCCAGATCAGCCAGATATGGCTCCACCCGGCCGGGCTCCGGCTCATAGACGCGCTCGCCGTGGCAGGGTAAATCGAAGCTAAGCACCTGATAGCCCTGCTTGCCTGCTTCCTCCGCCAAAATCCAAATGCAGTCGTCAATTTTAGAGGAATGGCTGCCGTGAACGGCAACGATTAATTTGTCACTGGGTTTGTTCCAGAGCAAGGCGGGGATTTCGGCAATTTTTAGTTTTTCAAGTTGCATTTCTGCCTCCTTATAGTTCACAGTTTAATTGTTGGTTTTGCAACGCTTCCGTGTGGGTTAAACGGCAAAGTCTCAAATCCACATTTTTTAGCTTGGGCAAAGCCAGCAGCAGGCGGCAATCCGTGAAGTTGGTGTTGTAAAGGGAGAGGGTGCGCAGCTCCTGGCAGTGCTGTAAAAAGGAGAAGTCCTCCACCGCCATAGTGGTGATGCGCAGATCCCGCAGGCTGCTCATTCGGCTGATGGCCGACCAATCGTGCAAATCGTAGTAGTACGGGGCGGGCAGAGGGTGTTCGTCCGGCGGCCGCAGTGTCACGCGCCGATTTTCGTCGTCCCAGCTGAGGACGGTGTTATCGGAAAGCTCCAACCTCAGCCGTTTGAGCTGCTGTAACTTTTTTTGCCAATCCCAAGCGGTGGCGGGCAGCCGGCCGCCCGTTTCCTGCCGAATGGCCAGGACGATCAGCGGGTGCAGTGGAATACCATCAGGCGGTGCGGGCAAATCCATTCTCAAGTCGTGAACGTCGTGCCGGCGCATTTCCAATCGAAACGGTCTGGGCAGCCAGGCCACCTTGGGGTTAATCGCTTCGTGAAAAACATCGCGCCAAACGGTGCAGGCGGTTCGATAGATTTTCTGTTCCTGGCTGCGGCGTTGATAGCGGGCCATAGCCTCCTTGTCCTGGTAGTCGATATGATAAAGCTGCTCCTGGGCATAAGGAAAGGCCGCCTGCACTTTCAGCAAAGCCTCCCGCAGGCGGGCGTCGTTTAGGCGCGGCACGGAAAGCAGGGCGTAGTGCAACAGCTCCAGATCCTCGCGTTCCGCCAAAAGCGGCAGCCAAAAATCTAAATGGGCGGCGGCGTCCGGCAGGCGGCCAAAGGTCAGTAGCAAATCGTACTTTTCCCGGCCTTGGGCTTTGTCCAGCAAAAAGGCCACCTGCTCCAGCTTTAGCCCACCGCCCTTGTGCAGTATCGGCAGGGCAATGCAGTAAGACTCCGGCGGTATCTCAGCCAGCTTGGCTAAAATACGTGCGTGCCAGCGTTCAGCCAAGGCTTGCTTGTCGCCTGGCGAGTGGTAAATTTCATAGATAACCTGCCGATACAAGCCGGCTTGCCAGCGTTTATCTAAAAAATGTTCATAAAGCGCCGGATCAATTTGATACAGCAAAGCGGTCAGACTGCCGGTTTCCTCCTCTTGCAGCCAATCCGGCACAATGCTACGGACAAAATCCTGGCTGGCGGCGGAAAGGGCGGGGAATTTGGTTAAGCTGTTGAGGGCCAGCAGCTTTTCCGCCACGCTCGCCGCCTGGGCGTAATGCCGGCGCAGGGTGGCTTCGTCGCCGTCCAAATTAAGGCCAAACCAGCGAATATTGTAACCGCCGGCCACCTCCCGCAGCCAGCGGGTGTACCAGGTTAAAAAATCCGGCTCCCGCGGGAAGAACAGCCAGGACAGCTCATATTCCACGTAAACCACGCGGCCGCGGTGCGGTCCGGCAATCAGCAGATAGGTAAAATAGGTGTCGCCCTGGCTGCCAATCGGCAGGCAGCCCCGTCGCCAGTTGTAGTCCTCATCTTGTAAATCACGCAATTCAACAGCTTCAGCGTCCGGTCGGAGGTAAGGAGTTTCCGCCGGCTCCAGCGGCCAATCCAGCCAGCCCTGCGTCTGCTCCAGGCTGAACAGGCCGTAAAACGGGCCGGCCCCGCCGTTTCCGGCTTGCAGTAAAAAATTGCGGTAAGCCTTCGGCAGGGTGCAGCCAATCTGCTGTTCAAACGCTTCCACCGCCTGTAAACTGGCCGGTGGGTTTAACTGGTATTTATGTGCGTTTGCGCCAAACTGTTTATATTCCGCGTCGGCCTGGCGAGCTTGTTCCAGCATTTTTTGCAGCTGGACAAGCGGAAAATTCTCCGGCATTGTTCGCGCTCCTTTTGTTATTTAAAACTATTCAGTATAACCGTTTGGGTGGCTGCGGTGCCACTGCCAGGCGGTTTTGATGATGTCGGTCAGCTGGGTAAACTGGGGTTGCCAGCCAAGCTGCTGCCGGGCCTTGGTGCAGGATGCCACCAGCCGGGCTGGGTCGCCGGGGCGGCGCGGGGCGATTTCCGTCGGAATGGGGTGGCCGGTTACCTGTCTGGCGCAATCTAGCACCTGCTGCACGCTGAAGCCCTGGCCGCTGCCCAAATTGAACACAGCATTGTCGCCGCCTTGCAGCAAATGATTTAGGGCCAGAATGTGCGCCTGCGCCAAATCGCAGACGTGGACGTAATCCCGAATACAGGTGCCGTCCGGCGTGGGGTAATCGTCGCCGTAAACGGCCAGCTTTTGGCGTTGTCCCAGCGGCACTTGCAAGATTAAGGGGATTAGATGAGTTTCCGGCTGGTGCGCTTCGCCGATTTGGCCGTCGGGCTGGGCTCCGCAGGCGTTGAAGTAGCGCAGGGAAACATAGCGGAGATTGCTGGCCTGGCTGGCCCAGAACAGCAGTCGCTCTATTGCCAGCTTGGTTTCGCCGTAGCAGTTGGTGGGCTGGGCGCTGTCGGTTTCTAAAATCGGCACCTGCTCCGGCTCGCCGTAAACTGCTGCGGAGGAGGAAAAAACAAGGTTGTTAATATGGTGCGCCTGCATAGCTTGCAGCAGCACCAGCGCGCCGTGCAGGTTGTTGTCATAATATTGCAGCGGCTGCTGCATAGATTCACCCACCAGGGAGAGGGCGGCAAAATGGATAACTCCCTCAATCTGCTCCGTGGCAAAAAGCTTATCCAGAGCGGCGCGGTTGCGCACATCTAAATGGTAAAAGGGCGCTTCCAGCGGCAGGGCGGCCCGATAGCCGGTTGTCAGATTGTCTGCCACCACCACCTTGTGGCCGGCCTGCAACAGCGCTAAAACTGTGTGCGAACCAATATAGCCGGCTCCGCCCAACACCAAAATTGCCATAAAAAATAGCCTCCCTGTCTTTTGTTAGTTGCTATTTATATAGTATAGACTATTGAGTGGCAAATTGCAAGGCTCTTTTAATTGGCTGCTTGCAGAGCGGCAAACTGGCGGCAAATTTCAACAATCTCCTTTTGCGCTTCTTTGCGCTCTTTTTGCCGGAGGATGTTGTTGTCAACGTTTTCGCCCAGCAAAATATCAACTACGAGCTTGAGGATTTCGGCTGGGGAAGCGGTAAAATCCGGCGGCGCTTCCTGCGCTAGCAGCGCCGGTTGACCGTTGCCGCATAGCAGACGATTTTCACTATCGCAATACCGCTTCATTGCAGGCAGCTCCGATAAAGCCTGGGAAAAGACGCGCAACGCCTTGGAGGGGCTGCTGAGTTTTTTTTGAGTATTCAAAATGATAATGAAGCCGCCCGTTTCATAATCAATGGCGGTTATTTCCCGGCCGTTTTTTAGCTTTTGGGCGTTTTGGTTGAAGTTCTGCTGGGCTTGGCCAAATTCCGACGCTAGGCTGGCGTAATCAAGATTTGCTTTAGCACGGCGCAGCTTCATAGGGATTGCATAGGTGTTCATAAAAAACCTCCTTTTCTGTTGTCTATTCTGTAACAGATTTGTTGTTGGATTTATTATAACAGAACAGCTTGCATTTGTCAAGCGTTCTGTTGCAGAATTTGTATCAGAATTTTATAAAGCTCTAAGCTTGGGTATTGGTGTTTTTTTGGGGATAGCGTATTTTATCGATTGTCAACAGGAAACCCTTGACAATCAAGAGGGGAGTATGTTATAATTTGAATGTAAGTATCTAAAAGAAACTATTGGCGGGGTTATGTGATGACAGAACAAACAAGCCGGAGAGATTTGCCGGCCTGCCCGGTGGAAACCACCTTGATGTTGATTGGCGACAAATGGAAGGTGCTGATTTTGCGCGATTTGTTGCCTGGCACTAAACGTTTTGGGGAATTAAAGCGTTCCCTTGGCAGTGTTTCCCAAAAGGTACTGACGGCCCAGCTGCGAGATATGGAGGAAAAGGGTCTGCTTCAGCGCAAGGTTTACGCGGAGGTGCCGCCGCGGGTGGAGTACACGCTGACTGCACTGGGCCAAAGCCTGCGGCCGATTCTGGACGCTATGGCCGGTTGGGGCGAGGAATATAAAGCCAGTTTAGGCGCTTAATGAAAACAAAATTAAAGCGGCGTTCCCTTGTGGAGCGCCGCTTTAACTTGTTTAAGATATAAAATGCCTTTAGATATACTTACTGAAAACCTTTTTCAGTAACACAACCTTGTCAATTATTTCATTCATCAGTTGCTCGTAATTGCTGTGGTCGTCAAAATTAAGCCCAGGTATGGAATAGAGGATCCGCGAGGCCTTTTTGGTGTCTGTCAGCCGCCGCCAATCCAGGCTGAAGCCGAGGGCTTGTTCGATTTGCTCCTTTTGGGCGTAAAGCTGGTCAAACAGCGACTTGTTGTTGGTTATGTAAACTTCCACCGTTACACAGGCCTCTTTGTTCACCAGGTTAATGCCGATGTGGGCCTCGCTGGTGCCCAGGGCCACGTCATACCAATGGTCGGTGGTAGCCTTGCGGATATTAAACGGCTTGCCTTTGGCGGCCAGCAGCTCGTTAAACTGCGTCCAGAAAATCAGGCGTTCGGACTGCGTTTTGTTAGTGGCGGCGGCGTTGCCGCTGCTTTTGGCGTTTTTGATAAAATCGTTGGGGCCCTCAACCACCTCAAACTTGGGCGCAGGCAGGGAATCGCCGATTTTGTAGGCGTGCAGCTCAATCAGGAAAAAGTTCAGCTCCTTGCCGGTGTTGTTGTTCAGCCATTCAATAGCGCTGCGGTGCTCCTCTCTGGCCTCCTTAACAATCCAAACAATCACTTTAGCGTCCAGGCCGGAGGCGTAGGTGATTATCTGGCCCAAATGGTTATGGTCGGAGGTTTCCAGCTGGTTTTCAATAATAATCCGCAGACCGCTGGTTTCGTCCTTGGCTACCAAATCACAGCGATATGCGCCGACGTAAACCTCCTTGTCAATATCCACCAAGGTTAGCCCTAAAATATCGTTTAACAGCTCAATGTTTTCACTTTTCGCCAACCAGTTGGAAAAATCATATTGCTCGTGTGGCCACAAATCCCGCACATTGATTTCCGTTAATCTGCCAAATTCAGGTTTTTGCATAGCGGGCCTCCTTAGGTTTGAACTTCTGAAAAAATTTGAGATTAGTTATATTATACCACAGGAACAAAGCTATTTCACCTTATCACAACAAATTGCACTGTGGTATTTGTTCACAAGCGGCTCTGTCGTCGCCTATGGCTCACCAATCGCCGATGTTCACATTATACCACAGGAACCAGGTTATCCAACCTTATCACAACAAATTGCACTGTGGTATTTGTTCACAAGCGGCTCTGTCGTCGCCTATGGCTTGCCAATCGCCGATGTTCACATTATACCACAGGAACAAAGCTATTTCACCTTATCACAACAAATTGCACTGTGGTATTTGTTCACAAGCGGCTCTGTCGTCGCCTACGGCTCGCCAATCGCCGATGTTCACATTATACTACTTATTTAGGCAAATTTCAATCTTAAAGAGATAATTAAGCCGTCAAATTGCGCAGCACCGTCCCAATATCGTCGTCAAGACAGATGGACTGTTTGGCGATGGCCTTGGGGCAAGCCGCTTCGCCGTAATTTACGCAGGCATAGGTGGCCTGTTGGTTTTGGGCCGTCATCTGCCAGAACGGATATTTGATAATAATTGGCGTGTTGTAGCCCACGCCCAGCTCCCAAAACAGGATTTTTTGATTTTGCCGGCTGTGCAAAAACTCCGCATAGCGTTTTGCCGCTTGCCGCCAGCCCGTATCTTCAACGAAGGTGTTGTCCGCGCGCAAATTTACGGTCAGGGGTTGGCCGCAGTTGGGGCAGCGGGGGATTAACTCCGTGGGGATTTTGCGATCCTTTTGTTCCGCAAACATTTGGCGAATGGTCTGCTCGTTGTCGTAGGTTTTGGCACAGCAGGGGGTGGAGCATTGAAACAGGCCATAATCGCCCTGCGTGTAGAACAGGCGGTTTTTGTCAAAACCTGCCTTTTGAAAACAATGGTCCACATTGGTGGTGATAACAAAATAATCCTTGTCTTGTAGCAGCTGCAAAAGGTCGGCGTAAACGGGTTTGGGCGGCTCCAGATAGCGGTTGATATAGATGTAGCGGCTCCAGTAGGCCCAGTATTCCTCCGGCGTTTCATAAGGGTAAAAGCCGCCGGAGTACATATCCTGAAAGCCGTATTTAGCAGCAAAATCGCCAAAATACTGCTGAAAGCGTTCGCCGGTGTAAACAAACCCGGCAGAGGTGGAAAGCCCGGCGCCGGCCCCGATTAACACGCTGTCAGCGTTCGTCAGCCGCTCCTTGAGACGGCTCAGCTGGGCGGAGTAATCGTTGATAGATCTGGTAATCAATTTGCTTAAAAACATTGAAAATCACCTCTATTTTGCTGTTGGTTTGCTTGCGGTAATCGTTTACCGTTTGGATAGCGATAGCGGCCGCTTGATCGTTAGGAAAATGAAATTCGCCGGTGGAAATGCAGCAAAAAGTGATGCTGTTTAAGCCGTTTTGCTCGGCCAGTTCCAGGCAGGAGCGATAGCAGGAGGCCAGCAGCCGGCAGTCCTCTGCGTTGGGCCGGCCTTGGATAATCGGGCCGACGGTGTGGATTATCTTTCGGCAGGGCAGATTAAAGGCCGGCGTAATTTTGGCCTGGCCGGTTTTTTCCTCGCGCCCCTGCCGGCGCATTAAATCTGCACAGGCCAGCCGCAGCTGCACGCCCGCGTAGGTGTGGATAGCGTTGTCAATGCAGCAGTGGTTGGGCTGGAAGCAGCCCAGCAGGGCGCTGTTGGCCGCGTTCACAATCGCGCCGCAGCGGAGGGTGGTAATATCCCCCTGCCAAAGATACAGCCCCGGTTGAATTGGCGTTAGGTCGGCAAAGTCCGTCAGTCCCTTGCTTTGCAGCTCCTCTTGCAGGTAGGCGTTTTGCACCGCTAAAAAATCGCTGCCGGCCGGCCGCGGCGGCCTGATGTTGAAAAGCCCGCGCAGCAGCAGCCTTTGGCTTGGCTCGTCGGCTGGGATTTCACTTGCGGCATATTGCGGCTGCTCCTCAAGCAGGGTTTTGATTAAATATAGTTGTCTTTCGGCCTGCGTCATTTCACTGCTCACCTCGTTTTTGCACCGCCTTTACCGGGCAGTTTTCGTAGCAGCTACCGCAGTGCAGGCAATGCTCCTGCTGGATTTGATAAGGCCGGCCTGCGCTTATGCAACGCTGCGGGCAGTTGTTTTGGCATTTGCCGCAGCCAATGCAGCGGTCGCTGATCAGATAACCTTTGGTGGATAGCCTGCCTGCTCCCAGCGTATAGCTTTCACGGAAAATTGGCTTTACGCCGAGATTGAAATATTCGATTTCTGCATCGTTGACCTCAAAAATAATCCCGATTTGGCGGGTGTCGGCTGGATAAACATTGCTCAGATAGGGCTGCTCTTTAAATATGGTAGAGATTTTTTCCGCCTGTTCTGCTGCCGGAGCCGGAATCGCCTTGGCGGAAAGGCGTATCATTTCCTTAAATCGGGTGTAGGCCAGGATTTGCAGCCTGCCGTCGGCTAAAAGCTCTTGGCAAAAATCCTTGCCTCTGGCGGTGAAAAAATAGAAGCTGGTTTCGTCAAAGTGAATAGCGCTGATACAGCGCACCTGAGGATTGCCGTTGCGGTCGACGGTTGCAAACGATAAAACGCCGACCAGCTTTAATTTGTTAAGACAAGTTTTAGCGTCCATATTATCTCCTCTTCCTTTAAATTGTGACAACAATTTTGCCATTTACGCTGCCGCTGTCTAGGGCCTGACAGGCCTCGCGGATATTTTCAAAAGCAAACTTTGCGCCGACGGCCGGCTTTAGCCGGCGTTCATCTAAAAATCGGAAAATAGTACGCATTGTTTCGGCCGTTGGATAGTTGGAGAAAAAACCGGTGAGGTATACGCCGTTGGGAATGTCCTTGATAGGGTCAAAGCCGTTTAGAGTGTAAACGCCGCCTAAAATGCCGGTGTTGCAGACAATCCCGCCTTTTTCCAGGCAGCACAGCGTGTCCGGCAGGGTTTTGGGGCCGACCAGCTCCAAGGCCTTTGTTACGCCGGGCAAGCTGGCGGCCAGCCTGCCGTTGTCCAGCAGGGCTTTGTCTGCGCCGGCCAGCAGCGGCAGCTTGCTTTCCTTGTGGGTGGTGGCGACGACTGTGCAGCCAATGGCTTTGGCTATTTGCAAGGCCGCGTAGCCCAGGGCGCAGGTGGCGCCGCGGATTAACAAAACGTCGTTTGCTTGCAGGGCAAGGCATTCAAAAAGCGAACCCCAGGCGGTAAAGTAGCTTTCCGGGATTGCCGCCATCTCCGCCCAGTCCAGGGCCGATTCTACAGCGAAAACATGGTGCGTGGGCAGAAGCGCATACTCTGCATAGCTTCCGTTAAAGCTGCGGCCCATACCGCCCATCAACGCCGCCACCTTTTGCCCGACGCGAAAAGCGCTGTCTGAGGGGTCGGCGATTTCGCCAACGCACTCAATGCCAGGAATGATTGGTTTGCTGATGTAATCCGCTTGTATCTCGTTCAGCCGCAAAATTTGTTCGGAGTGATTCAGGCCAAAGGCTTTTACCTTGACGAGAACCCAGCCGGGCTTTACTTCAGGAATAGGCGCGTCGCAGAGCGTCACCATTGAGGCCGGCGTTGGTTGGGCAAGCCGAACCGCTCGCATTGTTGTTTGCTTGATTGTCGTTTGCATATTAGCCTCACTTTCTGAATAAATCGCTATTTTCGTCCGCCCAGCATTGTGGGTCGGCAGCGTAAAAATCGCCGTTTGTGCCTTTGGCCACCGCAGGGCAGCCGCGGCAGTAGGCCAGCAGCTTACATTTTGCGCACTTGCTGAATTTAGTATATTCGCGGTAATTTTCCATTTTAGTTAGCCAAATGTCGGCAAGACGTTCGCGGAAGATATTGCCCACGCAGCTTTCGGCCACGCGGCGGCAGGCATAAACCTCGCCGGTGGGCAGAATGGTGAGGTGGCAGTTGCCGCAGTTGCAGCCGCTGTAAATCATGCCCTCCTCGGCGGCGGCCGGGATTTGGAATTCTCCCGTTTCATATTCGTATAGCGTCCAGAGGTGATCTTTTTTGTTAAAATAGGTTTGGCAACCGGCTGCTTCGTATGCCTTAAATTTTTCAGCGCATTTTGTCAGCAGCTCACGATATTCCTGTGGGCTCATATTGGCCTCAAGCTCGCCGCCGCTGGGAACATAGCGGGAGAAAGCGAACACGTTTGCGCCCGCTTGGACGACGGCGTCAATGAGGGCGGGGATTTCCAAGCGGTTTGTTTGGGAAACGGTGGTCATAATAACGCTGCGGATGCCGGCACGGTTAAGGCAGGCGATTTTTTCCAGCGTGCAATCGTAGGAGCCGGGTTTTCTGAACCAATCGTGCGTTTCGCGCAGGCCGTCCAGCGAGAGCTGATATTTCTCGCAGCCGTAGGCTTTCAGCCGCCGGCAGACTTCATCGTCGAGATGAAAGGGATTGCCGAGGATCGTGAAGGGCGCGTGGTGCTTATGAAGCAGTTCCAAAAGCCGCCAAAAATCTGGGTGCAGGATTGGGTCGCCGCCTGTTATATAGAAATAAGGCCGGCGGTTATAGACCTGGCAAAAATCCTGGCAATTACGGAAAACCGCTTGCATTTGCTGCCAGCTCATCGAATCGATTTTTTTGCCGGCGTTGCCGGAAAAGATGTAGCAGTGCTTGCAGCGTTGGTCGCAAGCGTCCGTTATGTGCCATTGGAAAGAAAAATATTGCTTCATATTATTTAACTTCGCATTTATTAAAATCGGTTTAACCGAGTGTTTGTCAATTTCCCAACGAGTCGAAACTCATTGGGAAAGTTTGTTAAGGGTGGGCTTTACTTATCGCCAGCGCCGCAGGCCGAACCGCAGGCAGCCGGTTTTTCTGCCGGCTTATCGCCGGCGCCGCAGGCCGAACCGCAGGCGGCCGGTTTTTCTGCCGGCTTATCGCCAGCGCCACAAGCCGAACCGCAGGCCGATGCCGCTGTGTCGTTTTGCCAGCCGGCAAGATTGGAAAGGGCCATATTTGTTTCCTCCTTACTCGTATTTAGGGAGCCCTGCTCTCTATGTTTACTATTTTATGGATTTTTTCTTTATTTACAAGTACGCACTTTTTTGTTGGCTAGGCACCTTGAGGTAACCTTTGGCTGTTTTAGCTGCTTGGGAGCTAAAAATTTTTTTCGAGCGGCTTGCAGCTTTGAGTAGCGGCTGATTTTTATTCTATTATGATTAATTTTGCTTAGATAAAAAGCATTAAAATCGCCACGCCGATAATAATAGCGTAACCCAGCCAGCTGAACAAATCCGGAACCTGCCCGAACATCACGAACCCCAGGGCTGCGGCAAAAATTACCGTGGTGTATTCGTAGGCGGAGATTTCGCGGGAGGGCGCTTTGGCATAGCCGTTAGTCAGGCAGAACTGTGCGCCGGTGGAGGCCAAGCCGGCGGCCAGCAGATAGAGCAGCTGTTGGCCGCTCATCGGGCAGTAGGCGAAAAAAAGCTGGGGCAGCATAAACAGGCAGGAGATAAGCGAATAGGAAAAGACGATGATGGCCTGGGGCACGCTCCTTTGCGTCAGCCAGCGCACTGTTGTGTAGGCCGCGCCGGTGGCGATGCCGCCCAGCAGGCCAATCAACGCCGGGCCGGAGGTTAAAACGTCCGCGCCGGGCCGAATAATGCACAGGGCTCCCAGAAAAGCGATAATTATTGAGCCTGCCTGCCAGCGATTCAGGCGTTCGCCCAGCAGCCACCAGGAAAGCAGCAGGGTGGCAAAGGGGGAAAGCCGGCTGAGAATGGTGGCGTCGGCCAGCAGCAGGTGGTCGACAGCGTAAAAGTTGGCGGTTATGCCGATTGTGCCCAGAACCGCCCGCAGGAGCAGGCCGGGCAGGTTGTGCGCAGAGCTGTTTAAGTTCGGGCGTTCGCGCCAGAGAACCATTGCGGCCAGCGGTATTGACACGATGTTGCGGAAGAAGCATTTTTGCGCCACCGGTAAGTCGCCGGCCTGGCGGGACATTGCGTTCATTAAGGCAAAGAAAAATGCCGAGCCCAAAATGGCTAAAATCGCTTGGGTCTTTTGATTTATTTGGATTTTAGGCTGTAAAAGGGAATTGGTGTTTTGGGTTATACGGATTGTTGTCATAGTAATCTCAACCTTTCTTTTTTTGTTGAGAAAATTATAACACGCTATTGACTATTTGTAAAATATATATATAATATAATTATAATAAACAAAACTTATATATGGAGGCACGAAATG
The DNA here is from genome assembly GCA_021769035.1 of Bacillota bacterium. Taxonomy (GTDB): domain Bacteria; phylum Bacillota; class Dehalobacteriia; order UBA4068; family UBA4997; genus Avidehalobacter. The sequence goes on from JAETTP010000047.1 coordinate 12,542, forward strand.
GACAATGCGGCATTGGCTATGGGGTTGGAATTTCGGGATATTGAATATGTTAATATGATTATTGAGTGCGGCGGCGTTTCCAAGGCGGCGGAGGCGCTGCATAACACGCAGCCGGCGCTGAGCATTTATATCCGGGGGCTGGAGCAGCGCCTGGGCCTGACGCTGTTCAGCAGGGTGGGCAAAAAAATATGTCCCACCTACGCCGGCAAGTGCCTGGCGGAGCAGGGGCGGGAATTGTTGTTTTTGCGCGGCAATTTGCAGCGGCAGCTGGCGGACGTCAAAAACCAGAAGCAGGGCCTGTTGCGGATTGGCTTCAGCTCTATGCGCGGCGTTTCCTTTTTGCCGATTATGCTGAAAAATTTCCAGCAGCGTTATCCTGATATTGAGGTGCAATATCAGGAGCAGTGGATTCAAACGCTGGAAAAAATGCTGCTGAACAATGAGCTGGACGTGGCTTTTTTTGACCTGGTGGATAGGCACGATAAGCTGACCTATGAGCATATTTTTCTGGATACGGCGGTGATTTACCTTGCCAAAGAGCTGGCGGCCGCCTGTTCAGTGAAAAAACGGCCGGAATATCCTTACCCCTGGATTGATATTCGGGAATTGGCCGGCCAGCCTTTTATCCGCAATTTTCCGGAGCAGAACACGGAGCGCATTGTGCGGCAGGTGTTTAAGGATTACGCGATGGCGCCGGAGGTGGCGATGCGGGTGCGCAACCAGATTACTTCGGTTAGCCTGGCGGCTTACGGTTATGGCGTTTATATCGCGCCCAACTTTTTTATCTATAATTTGGCGCAGCCTTTGCTGCCGGCGATACTTTCCTTTGGGGAAACGCCGGATCAGTACGGCCTTGAATTTGTGGCGGCCACGGTGCGCGGCGGCTATGTGAGCAAGGCGGCCCAGAATTTTATTGAGCTGGCTAAGGAAATTTACAGCTACGGGGAGTTGGGTTAGGTGTTGATGTGGGTTGGGTTGTTTTTTCTTTTTCTCGTTCGTCATGCCACTGGTTATTCTGCTAATTTGTGAAGCTGTCAGATTAACATTTCTGACGCTGTTGGCTCCATCATTTCTATGCACATAAATTAAAAAAGCGTATGTATTGAAATAATTACATATGCTTTTTTACTATATTAAATTTTATAAAAATTACATATCTTCTACTTCAATATTTTGCACTGCGTTTTCCAATAAAATATTAATAATACTATTTCTTGAACGGTTTGTTTGAGAAGATATATCATCAATAAGATTTAAGGTGTTTTCTTTAATTCTGATAGAAATAACTTTATATCCATCATCACCTATTTTAGTGATTTTTATTACACTGTTTTTCATTTTTAAGCACCCTTAAATATTATAACAAAGATACTGTTTTATATTATATATTGATTTTGAAATAATTATTAAATATATATTGAATATATTACAATATTGTTATATAATATATACGGACGATTTTTATGATATATATAGTTTAAGGAGTGCAAAAATGAAAATAATAACTTCTTCAGAATTTAATAAAAAAATTTCTATTGGAAATATATCGATTGGACATAGAGAAGATTTATTTTGGACCTCTGGTTGCAATTATGCTGGTGGCGTATCCTTAAAATTTAGTTTAACTAATAATAGCCTGAAAACAATTAAATATGTTTATTCATATATAACACCTTATAATAGAGTAAATGACCCTGTGGCTTGTTTGATTACTGGAGAAAGCCAAAAAGTTTGTCAATATATAGGGCCATTAGCTAACGGTCAATATACAGGTGAATGTATTTATGATAATGTATGGTATAATGCGACAATAACAAGAGTTAGAGTAGATAAAATAGTTGTAGAATATACAGATAGAATGCACGAAACGTTTGCAGAAGAAGACATCGGTTTTGAGCAGTATGGCGGTTGTTATATTGCAACGGCAATTTATGGTTCATATGATTGTACTCAAGTAATGGTGTTACGTAATTATCGTGATAAAAAACTATGCAAAACTTTATTTGGAAGAGTGTTTATTTCTTGTTATTATAAAATTAGTCCTACATTTGTAAAACATTTTGGTGAGAATAAACTATTCAAAAGATTCGGAAGAAAAATTTTAAATAATATTGTAAATCGTTTAAGGGAAAAAGGTTATTAATAAAATATAATATTATTCTTAATTGAATGTATTATTGAGGAAGATTGTGTCATTGTTGAATCTAGTGGAGTATAGCAAGTGATAGTTGGTGTTGTGGTTGAAGCAACAACGCGTTCATCTACGCAACAGCATTGTCTTTATCGGTGTGTCTTGTCACTAGAAATTTAAATAATTCCTTATATATAACGTTTATTATTAAAGAGCCTATAAATAGGGATACTCCAGAAGGTACTGTCAAGATTTTTGCGCAAAATTGTCTGCAAATTCTGTAGTTGATGAAGTTATCCAGCAATAGATGTGTTTTCAACTAAAGCCGCCAAATGTTTCATATTCATATATTTTT
>JAETTP010000048.1 GCA_021769035.1 Bacillota bacterium
CAGGAACAAGGTCTTGTTTTCGGACAATTCTGTTTGCACCTGCGGTATTTGTTCGCACTAAGCTCTGTCTGCGGCCTACGGCCTTGTCAATCGCTAAGTGCTCACTTAACGGTTAGCCAATATCCCTCGAAAGGGGGTGAGGCCTGTGCGTATTAGCTTTGATTTATGGCACTTTCATGTCGTAATCAACATAAAGCTCAAAAAACATAGAGTAAACCGCCACTAAGGCCAATAGTAGCGGTTTATGATATAAAATAAATCTGTAAACTGGCTAGCCGCTTACTTGCGGTGCCTTTTTTATTATTATAGCATTTCAGATTGCTTTTGTCAATCTGATTTTTTTATAAAATGTTATTGACTTTTGTGGTTCAATAATATATAATTATTTTGGGCTACGAAAGAGAGGTGAAATCGTGTTGCCAAGAACAGGACGTCCTACTGATAATCCTAAAGGCAAATCTATCCATGTTCGATTGGATAACGCTTGTGAAGAAATACTGGAACAGTATACCAAGCAAGAAAATGTTACCAAAACCGAAGCCATAAGGCATGGGATTATAAAATTAAAGGACGAAATAAAAAAATAACAGTATCGCAACGCCCTAGCAAAGCCACGCAATACTGTTATTACACCCAACCTTAGGAGGCTGGTAAATCTATTATACCAGCTTCCGAGGGTTATTTCAAGACTTTTGATGTAATTTTAGGAGGTATTTATTATGACTATTGTTAATCCGGAAATTTACGCTGCCGTGATGAACTGCCTTACCCAAATTGACGCTTGGAATGATCTTGCTGTAAACAACCCGATTATGGATTCCAAATCAAGGTGTATTTGCGACAAACTGGACGAGTTTAAAGCTGAATTATCCGATGAAGTTGTAGAAAATCTTACGCTCGATATATTCGATTATGTTACGGCCAGTATAGACGCAGGAATTTTGTACGGTATCCAGGTGGCCGCTTCAATGAATAAAATTATCACCAACCCCAATATATACGCAAACTATTTTATGGAAAATATAATAAAAGCAAATGAATGATTTTGCGTAAGCTTTTGGTTACTTGTTGCGCTTTCTTTCTTTATTTATATGATATGACGTGAACATCAAAGAAGCCAAGTCCTGCAAAGCTGGACGCAGGCTGATTTGCTTGTGAACCAATATCACACTGCTATCTATAAAATTAATTGCAATTTGTTTTCTTGTGTGATATAATATAAATAAAATCAAAGGAGGGGTTAATTTATGCCAACCGACAGAGAATCAAATGAAATAAAGAAATCTATGGCTTACGATTTGATTGATATAATCGAATCCGACTCCGAAAAAACCAGCTACTCACCGGAGGAAATCAAAACCCTGATTAAAGCTTATATAACAGGAAACGCCAAATAAAGGAGCGTGACATTTATGCCAATCGAAAAGGAAATCGCTAAAATTGAATTGGCTACATTATATGAATTACGCTTAATTTTCTCAGAGGGTGAAAGGCAGGATTACACCCGCGATGAAATTTTGGAAATGCTGGATAAAATTGCTGTAGCCAAGAAATAAACCAAAACACAAACCCCCTCGCACCATTTAGCGCGAGGGGGTTCAGTTTTTCAGGAAACGATATTAATCTTCTAAGGTCTTCTGCAAATTGTCAGCAACCCTTTGCAGCTTTTGCTTTTCAGGGCTTTCAGGCATTTTTTCCAAAACCTCCATAATATCATCAAGCACAAACCTTACAAAACCGTTAAATTGTTTATCTGTCATTCCCATTATAAATCAGCCTCCTTTCACTCAAACACAATCTCATTCTTAACCACCTTGCCAATCACCCGCACCGCGGTTTTGCTGGCGTCGTAAATCTGAGGCAAATGCTGCGGGTTTGTGGATTGCGGCATCAAAGTCACGGTGGAGCCCTGGCGATAAAAACGCTTAACGGTGGCGTCGTTGTCATCAATCATCACCACGGCAATCTCGCCGTTCTCCACAAAATCCTGCTTACGCACAATCAGCAGATTGTTTTCAAAAATATGGGCGGCGTTCATGCTGTCGCCCTGCACCCGCAAGGCAAAGTATTCCCCCGGGCTGTTCACCTCCACCAGAACACTGCCCTCCACCTGCTCCTCCGCATAGAGAGGCAGCCCGGCAGAAATCCGGCCCAAAATCGGCACGCGCAAATTAGGCAGATACTCCACAAATTCGTCCTCCTGCCAACCCAAAAGCTCGTTTGGCGTGCTGTGCAGGGCCTCCGCCAGGCGGGCCAGCTTTTCCGTGGGCACGTTAATCAGCCCGTTCTCGTAGCGGCTCAGCGTTTGCCTCGTCACACCCACAAGGCCGGCCAACTCCTCCAGAGTCAGGCCCAGCTTTTTCCGCCGCTCGCGCAAAAAATTACCGGTATCCATAAAAAATCACCTCTTGCCTGCTAGTATAACAGATAGGCACGTAAAATGCAACACTTTTAGCAAAATATTTTTAAAAAAGGTACTTGACAGGTAACAAATTAAGTGGTATATTTGTTACAGGATAAGTAACGCGCATTTCAGCAAACGGTGTGGTTGGTACGCGCCAGGTTATCCCTACTATATTATATATTGATATATCAAGGGAGGTTACAGGCATTGGACAAGCAAACATTTCAACAATATCGGCAGCTTTGCCAGGAAATACGTGAATTAGAGGCGGAAAAGGAGGCGTTGGCAGCCGGCAATCTGCCCGCCAGCTGGCCGGTTGGCGGGCTTGGCGGCCGGAGCTGGCCAGCCGACAAGGTGGGCGAGGCCGCGGCGCGGCTTTGGCAACTGACGGAGCTTTTGGCACAACGCCTGAACCAGCTGATTGCCCTGCGCAAAGAAATTGAAAAAACAATAGAGACCTTGCAGCCAGAGGAACGGCGGCTGCTACGCCTCTATTATATCGAAGGGCTAAACTGGGAGCAAGTGGCGGAGCGGCTGGATTACAGCAGCCGCCAAATCCGACGCAAACAGCGGCAAATTATGCAACAGCTGTTTCCAGATAAACCGGCCGCTTAAACAAAGTTTAAGGGTCTTTCTCTGCGGCAATACAGTCGCAAGAACGGCCCTACAAGGGGCGTTCTCTGCGAAAATTAATCTCCGTACTGCGCAGATACATCGTGCAAACGCCGTAGGCCAGCTCCTCCCCCTGCTCGTTCCAAACACTGCCGGCGTAAACGGCAAAGGGCGGCTTGCGGCTCAACTCGCCGGCCTCGCCAAAAAGCCGGCTGCGCATAGGGGCCTTTGGCTCAAAAAAGGTGATGGAGCTTTGGGCCGTCACACAAAAATGGCCGGTGTGCAGACAGGGTTTGCCAATCAATGGGTCCAGAAAGATAGCCAGCCAGGCTGGGTCCAGCCAGCCGTCCGCGCCCACGTGCTGCGGCAAAACCGGCATTTCCGCCTTGGCGTGCCCCGGGCCATATTCCGTCACACGCATATCCTCATTATAATAGAAATTCTCATTTTCATTCATATAATCTCGCTTGCCGGGCCAGTCGCTATCCATAAAACAGGGGCGCAGGCCCGGCACTTCTGCGTGCAGGTCGGCCCGCTCCGGCGGATAAACCGGCAAAGGCCGCGCTTGGATACGCTCCGTCGGAAAAAAGTCCGGCCGCGCAGGCAAAGGCAAAGCGATCGTCAAATTGGGCAGTGGCAAAAAATCCACCCGGCCGCTGGCCACCAAAATATCCTCCCGCACTTCCTGGGTGTTGGCGTGGTCGCCGTTCAGGCTGTGGTCGCCCTGACAGTGCACCTCCACGTCGCAGGTTATCAAATTGGGGCCATATTGCTTAACGCGCGCCAAAACCCGTAGCAGCCCCTCCTGCACCCCGTGGTGATAATTCATATTCAGCTTGCAGGGGCGTACCTGCTGGCCGCGGCTGCGCGCCGCCTTGCCGGCTGCAATCATTATCAAAGCCGCCTGCCAGCTGCCGTGCAACCGCCCCTGAGAGTTCAAATACATCGGCGTCAGCTGCATTTCCAGGCAGGCATAATCCGCGGCATATTCCACCAATCGGATTCCGTAAAGCCGGGCAAAGTTGTCCGCCTCATTCAGCCAGGCCATTTTCTGGGGAAAATCCGCCTGCGCAAAACTCAAATTACCCATATTAACGCTCCACACCAGCAAATTCCAGCACCGCCTGGGTTTTCACCGCCGCGTCGCCGTTGGCCGCCAAATGCCGTAGCAAATGCCACACCAAAGCCGGGTCGGCCGCCGTTTGCTCTGCCCAAAAATCCGCCGGTTGGAAAACGCCGGGCTGTTTAGACATCTCCGCCAGCAGGCGGTTTTTCAGGGCAATAATCTCGCCCGCCGCCTTTTTGCCAAACTCCACCGCCGGCTGATGATAAGCGTTAATCCCCACAAAGGAGGCGTAAAAGCCCACGGCCCGCTCAAACAAGGCAATCAACATGCCGACGTTAAACGGGTTGACATCGCGCACCGTGATGATAAAGCTGTTTTTGCCGTGGTCGCGCAGGGCTTTGGAGGTGCCCAGCATAAAGGCCTGCAAATAATCGCCGGAGGTGCTTTCGTCGCGCACAATCGGCTGATGTATCGTGTTGGCCCGGTCGCGCAACACCTCGATAAATGTGACAAACACATTTTCCGGCCCGGCCACCAGCTGCTGCACATAGGAATGTTGGTCGGAGGAGCCCTTGTTGCCGAACACCGCCAGGCCCTGCCGCACCTTGCGGCCAGCCAAATCAAATTCCTTGCCGATAGATTCCATAATCAGCTGCTGCAAGTACTTAGCAAACAGCTGCAAACGGTCTTTGTAAGGCAGCACCGCCATAGAGGTGCCGCCCTGGCCGCCGCTCAGGCTGTGCCACGCCAGGGCCAGCAGCAGCGCCGGGTTTTGCGCCGCCGGCTGCCGGCTCAGCTCATCGCATTTGGCCGCGCCCGCCAAAAGCTGCCGGCAGTCCACGCCCTGCAAAGCCAGCGGCAGCAGGCCCACCGCAGAAAGCACGGAGGTTCGGCCGCCCACCCAATCCCACATCGGGAAGCTGGCCAGCCATTTGTCCGCGTCCGGCGCAGTGTCAAAGGGGCTGCCCTTTTGGGTCACACGCACCGCGTTGGCAAAAAAGTTCAGGTCGTGCTTGGCAAAAAAGCTGCGCACCTCCACCAGGCCGTTCTGGGTTTCCACCGTGCCGCCGCTCTTGCTGATAACAATCACCAGCGTCTGGGCCAGCTCCGCTTCCAGCCGCCCCAGCACCATATCCATTCCGTCCGGGTCGGTGTTGTCAATAAAGAACAAACGCAGCCGGTCGGTCGGGCTTTGCAACGCCTCCGATACAAAAACCGGCCCCAGGCTGCTGCCGCCAATACCCACCACCAGCACATTACGGAAAGGCTGGCCGGTGCAGCCCAAAATCCGGCCGCTATGCACCTGCTCGGCAAACTGCCAAATAGCAGCCTGCACCTGCTCAATCTCCTGGCAAATCTCCGGCGTAGGGGCCAGCTGGGGCGCGCGCAGCCAGTAGTGCCCCACCATTCGCTGCTCGTCCGGGTTAGCAATCGCGCCGCCCTCCAAAGCCTGCATATTAGCCTGCGCCTTTTGCAGCAGTTCCGCGTTGGCCGCCAAATCCAGCGGCTTCTGCAAGCCGTTAAAATCCAGGCTCAGGCCTGTCGCCTCATCAAAGTAAAAATTGGCCATATCCAGCACCTCTTTCCTCTCATCTATCCTTTGTAATATTTTCTCTATTATTAATAACTTATATTAATATTATCTCTTCGTCTGTTTAACCCAGCCGGCCAACTCTGCCGCCAGGGTGATTTTGAACTGCTGCCATTCCGCCCGCCAACGCCAGTTGCCCTGCGCCTGGCCGGGGATATTCAGCCGGGCCTCGTCGCCCAAACCGAAAATATCCTGCAAAGGCACAATCACCAGCGGGGCCGGCGTTTGATAAAGCAGCCGCAAAATATCCTTGGCCTGCTCCGCCAGCGGTTTTTCCTCAAGCGGCGCAGTTTCCGCCCGATTCTCTCCGCCAGGCTCCGCCATATCCTTTTCGACCGCTTTGACCGCCTGCTCTTTCAGCCAACCGCAAAGCGTCTGGTTATCGTGAGTGCCGGAATAGACCGCCCGGTTAAAATGCTCCTTCGCAGCGTCCGCCTCCGCCAAAGCTGTCAGACGCTCCGGCTCAAACTGATAAACCGCCATACCCGGATAACCGCAAAGCCGCAGCAGGTTGTAAACCTCCTGGTCAAGCAGACCCAAATCCTCGGCAATAATCGGCAAACGGCCCAGCTCATGCTCCAGCTCCGCAAAGAACGCCCGCCCCGGCCCTTTCAGCCAACAACCCTGCTTAGGCGTTTGCCCCGCCGGCACCGCAAAAAAGGCGGAAAAGCTGCGGAAGTGGTCCAAACGAATATAATCATACATTTGCAAAGCCAAGGCCAGCCGGCGTTTCCACCAGGCAAACCCGTCGGCCCGGTGCCGCGGCCAATCGTAAAGGGGGTGTCCCCAATTTTGGCCGTCCGCAGCAAAGTAATCTGGCGGCACGCCCGCGCCGGCCAACGGCCAGCCGTCCGCCTGCAACAGGAAAAGCTCCCGGTTGGCCCAAACATCGGCGCTGCACGCGCCGGCGTAAATCGGCACGTCGCCAATCAGGCTCACCCCGTGCTCGTTGGCGTATTGGCGCAGCTTGCGCCACTCCTGCCAAAAACAGAATTGCCGCTGCTTGGCCGCCTCTATGCCCGCGGCATATTGCTTCTTCAGCTGGGGCAAATCCGCCGGCTTGCGATCGCGCTCCGGCTCCGGCCATTCCTGCCAGGGCTTGCCGGCCAATTCGTCCGTTCCACTGATAGCGGCAAACAAAGCCCAGTCCTCCAGCCAAGCGGCCTGCTCGCGGCAAAATAGCTCGTAAGCCGGCAAATGCTGCGGCGCTACTCGGCCGCCGGCCAACGCCAAAGCCTCGGCCGCCAGCTGCTCCTGCCCGGCGAACACGGAATACGGCGTGTAGGGGGAGTTGCTCTCCCCTACCGGGTGCAGCGGCAGAAGCTGCCAAAGCTTCTGCCCGGCCATCGCCAGATAATCCACAAAACGGCGGGCCGCCGCCGGCCAACCGCCCTCCGTTGCCGGCAGAGAGCTCAGCGGGCAAAGCACGCCGGCCGCCCGCTCCGGCAGCAGCTGCTGCGGCGCACGGCGGCAGAACAGCCACACCTGGCAGCCCAGGCCCGGCAGGGTTTGCAGCAGCCCGGCCTCCCCGGCCACCACAACCTCCCGCCCGGAGAGCAGCTCCAGCGCCCAGCCAGCGCCCGCCGGCACCGGCAGCTCCAGGCTAACCGGCTGCTCCGCCCGGTTGCAGACCACCAAAATTTCCTCGGTCAAATCACGCCAGGCCGGCTGCTCCGCCTCCTTTTGCTGCTTCTTAGACCAAAAACGGCGGCAGGCGTAAACTTCAGGGGCCAAAGCCAGCGGCCAAAAATCACCCTCCTCCAAAAGGGCATATTCCTGGCGCAAATTAGCCAGCCGCCGATACCAAACCAGTAGCTCTTCATTTTCCCGGCCCCAGGGGTAAGTTCCCCGATTAAAGGGGTCGGCCAAGCCCTCCGCGCCGGCCTCGTCGCCATAGTAAACGCAGGGCACGCCCAGCATTGTGAATTGCAGCAGGGAGAGCAGCTTCAACCTTTGCAAGCCCTGGGCCCGCTGCTCCGGAGTCAGGGCAAATTCCTCCGCGGCGGTGCGGTCAAAATGCGGCAGACCGGCCGCGCCGCAGCCCAGCACCGTCAAAACACGGGCGGTGTCGTGGGTGCCAATCAAATTCAAATTGCAAGCCAGGGCCTCCGGCGGATAATTCTCCAGCTGGCTGACAAAACGGCGCGCCAAATCCTCCGCGCCAATCTTCCCCAGTAGCCAGGCCTGCGCTCCGTCCTTAAAAGGATAGTTCATCACGCCGTCCAGCTCGTCGCCAAAAAGATAGCGGCGGTGCTCGCCGTAGCTCTGCTTGTTGCTGGCGTCCTCCCAAACCTCGCCCAGCACCAAGGCGTCCGGCTTTTCCGCCTTGGCGGCCGCGGCCAGTCCGGCAATGAAAAAGTCCGGCAGCTCGTCGGCCACATCCAGCCGCCAACCGCTGGCCCCCAGGCGCAGCCACTTGCGCACCACACTGTTCTCGTCGCCAAAAATAAATTTCTGATATTCCGGGTTGCTCTCGTGCACCTCCGGCAACGCGCCCACACCCCACCAGCTGGTATATTCGTCCGGGAATTTCTGAAACTTATACCAGTCGTGATAGGGCGAAGCCTCGCTTTGATAAGCGCCAATATCGGCATAATTGCCGTGCTTATTGAAGTAGCGGCTATCATCGCCGGTATGGCTGAAAACGCCGTCCAAAATCAGGCGGATCCCCAAACGCTCCGCGGCCTTGGCCAGGCGCACAAAGTCGGCCTCCTCGCCAAAGCTGGGGTCGATATGCAGATAATCCGCCGTGTCATATTTATGATTGCTGGTGGCTTGAAAAATCGGGTTCAGATAAATAGCGGAAACGCCCAAACTTTTCAGATAAAGCAGCCGGCTAGCAATGCCGGCCAAATTGCCGCCAAAAAAGCCCCAGCGGGTCACTTCCCCCTTGGAATTGTAGCTGTAAAAGGGCTTGTCGTGCCAATTCTGCTGCACAAAACGGGTGGGGCCGTGCCAGCCGTCCGGCTGCTTGGCCCGGATTTGGCATTGCTGCCAGTCCTCGCCCCGGCAAAAACGGTCCGGGAAGATTTGATAACAAATATGATTGGCAAACCAACGCGGCTGCCTCTCTGCGGGCTGCGGCCGATAAACGGTTATCTGAAAGCTGGGCGGCTGCTCCGTTTGCAGGCAGCCCTCGCCGCCCAAACCCTCGGCATTGTTGCCGTAAAAAAGCAGGCGGCCGTCCGCCAGGTGCAGCAAAAAGTAATACCACACCAAACCGCCCTCCTCCGGCAGATTAATTTTGACGGCAAAACGGCGGCCGTCAGCCTGAGGCAAAGGCAGGGGCTCCATCTCCAGCAGCTCCTCACCCAGGCCGTCGCGCCAAAGGCGCAACTGGGCTTTGGTCAGGCACTCGCCCCCTCCGGGCTCCTCCCAAACATCAAAGGCCAAGCGCACCGAGGAGCCGCAGGGAGCCGCCCCAAACGGCTCCCGATAAACAGCCAGCTGTGAGTTATGCAAAACTTTCATATATTAAGCAGCTCCTTGTAAACCTCGGCATATTCACGTGCACTGCGCTGCCAGCTGAAATCCTGGCTCATCGCCTGCACCATCAGCTGCTGCCAAACCTCCGGCTCCTCGCGGTAAACTGTCAGGGCGTTTTGCAGGGTGAACAGCAACTCATGCGCATTGTAGTTGGCAAAGCCAAAGCCGGTGCCCTCGCCGGTGAAGCGGTTGTAGGGCTGCACGCTGTCTTTCAGGCCGCCGCATTCCCGCACCACCGGCAGCGTGCCGTAGCGCATCGCAATCAGCTGGGCCAGGCCGCAGGGCTCAAAGCGGGAGGGCATCAGCAGCAAATCCCCGGCCGCGTAGAAATTATGCGCCAGGTCGTCGCTGAACTCGCAACGATAAGCCACCTGCTGGGAGAAGTAATGGCCAAACCAACCAAAATCGTGCTCGTAGCGGTCGTCGCCCTGGCCCAACACGGCCATCTGCAAATCCGGCTCGCTCTGCAACAGCTCCTGCAAAATATGCAGCAGCAAATCCAGCCCTTTCTGCTCAGTCAGCCGGCTGACCAGCACCAAAAGCGGAGCCTGCGGGTTTTCCGGCAAACCCAATCGTTCCTGCAAGGCCGCCTTGCACTCCGCCTTGCCGGCCAAATCCGCCGCGCTGAAGTGAGCCGGCAAATATTTATCCTTTTCCGGATTGTAGGCCTGATAATCAATGCCGTTCAAAATGCCGCGCAGCTGCGCCCGCCGGCGGCGGAACACGCTGTCCAACCCCTCGCCGTAGGCCGGGGTGCAAATTTCCTCCGCATAGGTGGGGCTCACCGTCAGCAAACGGTCGCTGTAGCACAGCGCGCCGCACATATAATTCAAATCATTGTCAAAAATCAACTGCGACATCGCCGCCCCGGAGGCCAAGCCCAGCAAATCGCCCAACAGATAACTGCCAAACTGACCCTGAAACTTTAAATTGTGCACGCTGAACACCGTCTTAATCTTGGCGTATTTGGGCGAGGCCATATATTGCTCGCGCAGAAAAACGGGGGCCAGGGCTGTGTGCCAATCATTGCAATGGAGAATATCCGGCTCAAAATCCGGCAGATATTGAATTGCCTCCAGCACCGCCTTGGCAAAAAAGGCCATTCGCTCTGCCTCATCGCCAAAGCCGTAAAGACCGTCGCGCTTAAAATAATATTCATTATCCAAAAAATAATAGGTAATATATTTATATTTCAGCTCCTCCACGCCGCAATATTGCCAACGCCAGCCCACCGGCACCTGAAAATCAGCCACGTGGCGCAGTTTGGCGGCAAAACGTTCCGGCAAGGCCGCCACCTTAGGCAAAATCAGCCGCACGTCCGCCCCCTCCCGCTTCAAAGCTGCGGGCAGGCTGCCGGCCACCTCGCCCAGGCCGCCGGTCTTGAAAAAGGGCGCGGCTTCAAAGGCTGCAAACAAAACCTGATATTTCTTCTTCATGCAACAATCAACCTCTTTTGTATCAAAAATTTAAGCAAATTCGCTTATATTTCGCTGTTTTTAGGGATAACCAACGGCTTGCCAGGCGTGCCGGAAAGCTTGTTGCCGCTGCTGATGGTAACAAACTTATCGCAGATAACATTTTCCAACAGAGCGCCCGGCTGCACAATCCCCTTGGACATAATCACGCTGTTGCGCACCACCGCGCCTTTGCCAACGCGCACGCCGCGGAACAAAATGCTGTTTTCCACCGTGCCCTCAATAAAGCAGCCCGTCGGCACCAGAGAGTTGCGCACCACAGTTTCCCCGCTGTATTTGGCCGGGGTGTTGTCCTCAATTTTGGTGAGTATTTGCCTGGCGCTGCCAAAAAGCTCCTGCCGCACCTCCAGCTTCAACAAATCCTGCGAGCAGCGCATATAATCGCTGATATTGCGCACCTGGCCCAGATAGCCCTCAAAAGGAAAGGCCTGCACCTGCAAAGTATCCAAATTGTCAATAATAATATCCGTCAGGTCAATATGGCTAAAGTTGCGATACCACTCGCAAAAGTTCAGCAGCAGCTTGCGGTCAATCAAAAAGCAGTCCATAAAGCAGTTGGCCTGGCCGGCGGCTTCTCTGGTCACCGATTGCACCATCTCGCCGGAAACTTCCAGATAGGTGCCGGATTGGCCCTGGGCGTCGCTGACGGTTTTGTAAAGCATCGTGATGCCGCCCCCTGCCGCCTCATGGGCGGCAAACATCGGCCGAAAATCCATATTAAAGATTTTGGAGCTGCCGCAAATCAAAACAGTTTCCGCCTGGGTACGTTCCAGATAGGAGCGGTTTTTGGTAATATCCCGCAGCACAAAGTTGCTCTGCTCCGCCTTGGGGCCAAAAATGCTGCCCGGCAGCAAAAACAGGCCGCCATGCTTGCGATCTAAGGACCATTCCTTGCCTGCACCCACGTGATCCATAATGGAGCGATAAAAGTAGGGCGTCACCAAACCGATGGTGCGGATGCCGGCATTCACCATATTGGATAAGGCAAAATCCAGCAACCGATAACGGCCGCCAAAAGGCAGCGAGGCCACTGAACGCGCCGCCGTCAGCTGGCCAAAGCTATCATCATTGTAATTACAGGAAATCAAACCAATAATTCTGCCAGCCATCTCAATACCTCCCCGACCACAAATCGTCTACAACATGTTCATTATCGCCCACCACAGCGATCGGTTTTTCCTTGTCCTGACTGCCAAAGTAAGCGTTGGTTTCAATCACGGCCCGCTCGCCCACAATGGCGCGCACCACGCGGGCGCCGCTTTCCACACGGGCTCCCGGCAGCAAAATAGCGTCCTCCACCTTGGCGCCCGGCCCCACGTAGGCCTCCGTGCTCAAAATGGAATTGCTCACCTCGCCCAACACCGTGCAACCGTTGCACACCAGGGAGTTCCGCACCACGCCTTTTTCGCCCACGTAATGCGGCGGGAAGATGTTAGCGTTGCTGTAAATGTTGGCGCCGTTGGCAAAAATGTCAAACTGCGGCTTTTCCGCCAGCAGATCCATGTTCGCTTCGTAGTAGCTGTCAATCGTGCCCACGTCGCGCCAGTAGCCGGAAAAGGCATAAGCAAACAAGCGGCGGCGCTGGGCCAGCAGCATCGGGATCACATTTTTGCCAAAGTCATGCTCGGATTCCTCATTGGCAGAGTCCTCCTGCAACGCGCTGCGCAGCACCGGCCAATCGAATATGTAAATACCCATTGAGGCCAAGGTGCTGTCCGGGTTTTTCGGCTTTTCCGTAAACTTCTGAATTTCCCCGTCCTCGCCTGCGGTGATGATGCCAAACCGGCTGGCCTCCTCCAGCGGCACCTCAATCACGGAAACCGTCAATTCGGCCTGGCGTTGCTTGTGAAACTCCAGCATTTTGTTGTAATCCATCGTGTAAAGGTGGTCGCCGGAGATAATCAACACATATTCCGGATTGTAATTGTCAATAAAATCCAGATTTTTCAACACGGAATCCGCCGTGCCAGCATACCACTCGCCGCCTGCCTGGGTGGCGTAAGGCGGCAGAACAAACACACCGCCGTCCTGTTCGTCCAAATCCCAGGGCGCGCCGGTGCCCAGATAGGCGTTTAAGGCCAGCGGCCGATACTGGATAAGCACCCCCACGGTGTCAATGTTGGAATTTACGCAGTTGCTCAGGCTGAAATCAATAATGCGATATTTGCCGCCAAAAGCCACGGCCGGTTTGGCAATCCGGCTGGTTAAGGCCCCCAGCCGGCTGCCCTGGCCACCGGCCAACAGCATAGCAATACATTCTTTCTTGCGCATAAAAAACCCTCCTCCCTATTTATAAAACCTTTTTACAATTTTTGTACAAATTTGTGTTCGCCCTACAGCCCCCAAATATCCTTCACATATTCGTTGATGGTGCGGTCGCTGCTGAAGTAGCCCGCTTTGGCGGTGTTCCGCAAGGCCACCTTGCGCCAGGCGTTTTCGTCCCGATACAAATCGGAAAGGCTGTTCCAGGCCTTAACGTAGGAATCAAAATCCTTCAACACAAAATATTCGTCGTTGTTACGCAGCAGCGGGTCGTAAATGCCCCAGAAGTCGCCGCCCACACCGGCAAAATGGCCGTTGGTCAGCTGCTCGGTAATCCGCTGCAAGCGCAGGTCGTTCTTGCACTGGGTAAAGGCCAGATAACTGCCGTCCAGATAGTAGTTCATCACCTGCTCGGAGGTCAGGCCAAAAATGCAAACGTTCTCCCGGCCCACCTGCTCCAAAATCTCAATATTCGCACCGTCCAGGGTGCCCAAAGTCACCGCGCCGTTAAACATAAACTTCATATTCCCGGTGCCGCTGGCTTCCTTGCCGGCGGTGGAAATCTGCTCGCTGATGTCGGCGGCCGGATAGATAATCTGGGCCTTGGAAACGTTAAAGTTCTCAATAAACACCACTTTAATTTTGCCCTTGCAAACAGGGTCGTTGTTCACCAGCTGAGCCACGCTGCAAATCAGGCGGATAACCTCCTTGGCAAACACATAGCCCGCCGCCGCCTTGCCGGCAAAGATAAAGGTGTGCGGCAAAATATCCCGCTTCGGGTCGTCGTGCAGCTGATTGTACAGGTCCATAATCTTGAAAACATTCAGCAGTTGCCGCTTGTAAGCGTGGATACGCTTCACCTGCACGTCAAACACGGAGTTCGGGTCCACCTCAATGCCCTGTTCCTGCTTGATAAAATCAGCCAGCCGTTGCTTGTTGGCCAGCTTAACCTCGGCAAAGCGCTGCAAAAAGGCCTCGTCCTGCTCATAGCGCAGCAGGTTTTGCAACAGATTGGTGTTGGTGCGCCAGCCGTCGCCAATGGCCTCGTCAATCAGCTTAGTCAAAAGCGGGTTGGCCTCCATCAGGAAGCGCCGCGGGGTAACGCCGTTGGTTTTGTTGTTAAACTTCTCCGGGTTCAGCGTGTAAAAATCTTTCATTACGTCGTTTTTCAAAATCTCGGTGTGCAAGGCGGCCACGCCGTTCACGGAATGGCTGCCAATCACGGAAAGGTTGGCCATGCGCACCCGGTCGTCCCAAAGCACGGCAGTAGAACGCAAATGGTCATGCCAGCCGGGCCATTTCAGGCTTTCGCGGAAGCGGCGGTCAATCTCCTCGATAATCATATAAATCCGGGGCAGCAGCCGGCGTACCAGGTCGATTGACCAGGTTTCCAACGCCTCCGGCAAAATGGTATGGTTGGTGTAGGATATGGTGTTGGTGGTGATTTTCCAAGCTTCGTCCCAGCCCAGGCCCAAATCGTCCATCAGCACCCGCATCAGCTCCGGCACGCACAGGGCCGGGTGCGTGTCGTTGATATGAATGGCCACCCGTTTGGGCAAATCAGCCCAGGCATTTTCACCGTAGCGTTCCCGATAACGCCGGATAATGGAACCAATGCCGGCAGCGGACAGGAAATATTCCTGGTTCAGGCGCAGGGCCTTACCGGAATCGCTGGTGTCGTCGGGATAAAGCACCGCCGTCAGCGCGCTGATTTCATTACGGTCGCGCATGGCGCCGCTGTAATCGCCGCGGTTAAAGGCCTGCAAATCAAAGGTTTCCTCCAGGGGCGCGGCGTGCCACAGGCGCAACTTGTTCACGGTTTTGCCGTCCCAGCCCACAATCGGCACGTCGTAAGGAATAGCCGCCACCGCTTTGTAGCCGTGGTGCTTAAAGGTCAGCTTGCCGTCCTCCCAGCAACGTTCGGCCACACCGCCCAAGCGCACCTCAATCATATCGTCCGCGGGGCGCAGCTCCCATGGAGTAGGCGTAGCCAGCCCAGCGGCGGGCGGCTCGGTGTGACGGCGGGCCAGC
>JAETTP010000049.1 GCA_021769035.1 Bacillota bacterium
TATGCGCCTGTTATACCAACTGCGGCGAACAAGCCCACAGAGGGCGCGTATGCCGGGCTGTTGGGCGTTATGGACAGACGGCTGGCCAATATGGAGAGCCGGGCGCAGCGGACGGAAACGGCAATGCCGCCCTCGTCAGCCCCTGCCGCTGTTAGCCAGAGCGTTCAATCGGAGCAGCCTAAAATCAGTCTGGAGCCGGTTATAAGGCCGGAGCGGCCTAAAATCAATTTACAGCCGGTAATTAAGCAGGAACGGCCAGCAATCAGTTTGCAGCCGGTAATTGAGCCAGGCCAGGAGCAGCAGCCATTACCACTGCCAAAAGGCGACGCAAAAGCTGAGCCTGCTTTTGCCCCTGCTCCCAATGCCAGCCAAAGCAATCAGGGTGGCGGCAGAAATAACAACAACTGGAAAATTGAGCTGAATATTGCCAAACTGGCGGATAAAATTGAGGTCAGAAGCGATGAGGATATAGACGCAGTCGGCGAGGCGGTGGTTAAAAAGGTGCTGCTGGCGCTGAAAAACGCGCCAGGCATAGCCTAGGCCAGGAGGTGTTAAATGCCGAAAAAAGACAGGATAATCGAATTAAGCTATAACAACCACGAGGAGGCTTTTGTGCTGCCGATAAACCCGGCAGAATTTGAGTTTACCGGCGGTCAAAACAACCAGCGGATTAATCTGCTGAATATTGGCGAGGCTAATTTGCTGGGGCATAGAGGGTTAATCAGCGGCAGTTTAAGCAGCTTTTTTCCGGCGGCGAAATCCCCTTTCCGGCGTTTTGCTGATCGGGAACCAGAGGAATATCTGGCGCTGCTGCAAAAATGGCAGAACAGCGGTCAGCCAATCAGGGTTATAATCAGCGACAGCGATTTTAATATGGCCATGTCAATCGACAGCCTGACCCGGCAATACCGGGAGGGGGACGCGGACGTATATTTCACGCTGGAGCTGACGGAATACCGCTTTTTAAATGTATCAACGGTGCAGACCAATGTGGCGGCCAGTCAAAACAACGGCTTAAAGGAGCGGCCAAACAACAGCGATAAGGGCGGCGGCAGCCAGGCCGGCAGCGCCAATAATAACAACAGCCAGAAGTATCATACGGTGGTTAAGGGCGAGAGCCTGTGGCAGATTGCCAAAAAGTATTATGGCAAGGGGCAAGATTTTAGCAAAATATACGAGGCCAATAAGGATAAAATCAAAAAGGCCGATTTGATTTATCCCGGCCAGAAGCTGGTGCTGCCATGAGCGATATTAAATTACTGGTGGAAAACAAGGACTGGAGCCAGCTGGTGGAAAAAATCACCTGGTCGGGGGACAGCAAACAGGCGGCGCGCAAATTGCAGTTCAGCATAGCAAGCCGTGATTTTGACCGTTTTTTGCCCAAAGCCACTATTGCCGAGGGTGATATGGCGGTTATGCAGCTGGACGGGGTTAATCTGTTCGGCGGCAAAATTCTGGAGGTAGAAAAATCCAGCTCCGGCAATACAATCACCTACACGGCGCTGGATTTTATGTATTATCTGCTGCAAAACCAGATAAGCCTGATTGTGGACTGCACCGCCGAGGAATGCGCGGCTAAGGTTTGCGATAAGCTTGGCGTAACGCTGGACAGCGCCTCGGCCACCGGGGTTAAGGTATATATGCCGGCGATTGGCAAAAGCGGCTATGACATTATAATGGCCGCCTACACTAAGGCCGCCGCCAAAACCGGCAAAATTTACTGCTGCCGGATGGAAAACATAAACGGCGTGCAGGTGATTGAAAAGGGCGAGCTGTGCGGCGTGGAATTATCCGGGGATAATAACCTGACGGAGGCTAAATATAAAGTATCCGCACAAAATATGGTAAACCGGGTGATTGTGGTTGACGAGAGCGGCAATGAGCTGCAAAGGCTGGAGAGCGCAGGCGAACAGGCCAAATTTGGCACAATGCAGCGGATATACAAAAAAAGCGGCGGCGAGGACGCCGGAGCCGCCGCCAAAGCCCTGTTAAAGGGGCTGGAGCAAAGCGGCTCAGTGAGAGCCACACCGGCGGATATAAGAGCGCAAAGCGGCTGGGCGCTTGTGATTAAGGATAAGGCCAGCGGCCTTGCCGGTAAATTTTACATTGAGAGCGACAGCCACACCTGGGAGGACGGCAAAAGCGAAATGCAGCTGACGCTGGCCTTTGCGAATGTTATGGACGAAAAGGAGGTTGAATAAAAAATGAGCAGCTGGGCGGCGGATTTTGCCGAGGCAATAAAAGCCAACGGCGGCAGGGCAAGCGGCTTAATGCTGGCCGAGGTGGAGAGCGTGGAGCCGTTTAAGCTAAAGGCCGCCGGTGAAACTGTGAAGAAAAATATATATGCCTGGACCAACGAAGAGCTGGACAAAAAATACAAGCGCGGCGATTTGCTGGTGGTATGGCTTATGGGCAGCAGCTTCTATATTTTAACTAAGGCGGTGAAGATTGTATGAGCATATTCCCGTTTATCACGCCGCCGGCGGATAGCCCGGCAGCAGCTAATAGTTTGCCGCTGTTTAAGGAATACGCCTATGACTTTGCCAACAACTGCCTGCTGCTTAAAGACGGTCAGACTTATCTGGCGGAGGGCAACGAGGCTTTGCGCATCTGGATATTCAAGGCGCTGTTTACGGAACGCTTTAGATATGTGGCTTATGACGCGGCTTTTGGCAGTGAGATTGACACTTTGCCTGGGCTGGTATTAAATCAGGCAATCCTGCAGGCGGAAATAAAGCGTTTTATCACGGAGGCGCTAATGGTCAATCCCTATATAGTCAAGCTGGATAATTTTAAGTTTGAGCGGAGCCTGAGCGGTCTTAAAGTGGATTTTGACGTGGCAACAATTTACGGCGTGGAGCCTTTTCGCTGGCAATATGGAGAGGTGGCGGTATAATGGATTTGGACGCTGTTAGTATCTGCGCGCGGATGAGAGCGGATTTGCAGAACCCGGCGAACCGGCTGGAGGGCGGCTTTTGTATGGATAATTTGCAGGCGGTCAGCGAAGAGCTGGCGCGGCTGAATTATATGGAACTGGTACCGCTTAAAGCCAAAATTGCCGAGGCCAAAGAGGAATTAATCACCAGCGGCAATGAGAACCATTATATTTACTGGGCTAAAAAAGTGCCGGGGGTTGGCAATGCCAGAGCGGTGGGAGTTCGGGACGGCAGCGGCGAAGTATTGGTGGCGGTGGTTACGGATAAGGCCGGGGAGCCGGACGCGGAACTGCTGGCCAAAGTGGCGGCCTATATTGAGGAGCAGCGACCGGTAGGCGCCAAGCCGATTATTGTGGGAGCCGTTGGGGTGCCGGTGGTTGTCCGGGGCAAAATAACCCTCAAGCCGGGATATGGCATTGAGGAAGTGAGCGCGGCGTTCAGGCGGCGGCTGCAAGAGCATTTTTTACAAATTGCTTTTAGCAAAAGCAATCCCAATTTAAGCTATCACCTGGTGGGAAGTATGTTGTTTGAGGTGGCCGGGGTGGCGGACGTGCCGGAATATACGCTAAACGGCGCAATGCAATCACTGGCCGGCAGCTTTGACCAGAATTTTACGCTGTAGGATGTGATATTAAGTGTCTTTGACGGATAAAAATATGCTGCCTAAGCGAGTGCGAGAAATGGCGCAAATGGCGGATTTGCTGCAAGCCGAGCAGCTGATGTTAGACCGGCTTTATGCAGTGTTGCAGGAACTGCTGGCGCAGGGCAGCATAAATAATAATACCACGCTGACAAAGCCGGAGCTGGAGCGGATTTGCACATTGTTGACCGGCTGCCGGTGCCGGGTGGATGAGTTTGCGGAAAAGCTTACAATCCATATCTGCGTTAAGCGCAACAGCAAAAGGCCGGTCAGTATCCGGGCTTTAATAGACGGCATTAAGGCGCTTATTCCGGCGCACCTCAAATATGATATTGTAATGGAGCATATGGTCAATATAAGCGTTAAGGCCGGCCAATTAAAGCGCAGAATACGCTATGATTTATGCGGCCAATACCTGTGCGGCGAGCGGCCAAATATAGCCTGGCGAGGCCGGCTTAACGATGAAGATATTAATATTAAGGCTGAGGCGTTGGGCTGGCTGTTTCAGCCGCCAATGCCTAAAGGCAGAGCCGGCGGCATAGCGGATGAGCAAATAGCGGTTTGCGCCCTGCCCTCTGCTTTTAAGTTTCAGCCGGAAACGCCTAAAGGCAGGGGCGCTGTTAAAGACGGCAGCCTGGTACCAATGGTCAAAGCGGAGGCTTATGTGTTCGCCGGCGCCTTTTGCGGCGAGGGATATACAGGGGAGGAATGGTAAAGATGTTGACAAATGCGGCGCTGGAAAGTTATGCCCGGCATACTAAGCGGCGGCTGGCCTATGCCAGATATAAGGCGGCAGGGGTATGGCGCAGGGCGGAAATTGACCGCTGCGAGTACCCGGAGGGAGAGCCGGGCAAGCTTAACGTCTGGCTGGTGTTGGAGCCGCCGGTATCTCAAGGCGTGGACGCCGTGAGTATTGAGGGTGTGCAGCTGATAGATACGGCAGGGGCGGTATTTTTGGAAACGGAGGAAGCAATTTTAATGGACGCCCGGCAGGAGGGCGTTTTGTATCGGATAAGCTTTGAATTTAAGGAGAGTTTGGAGAGCGAGGTGGTATAAATGGGTTATGGCTATGAGCCGACGCACTGGCTTGACCATACGGTGGAATACCCTAACCGCTGGGAATTTGAGCAGGTTGGCGAAAATCTGGTGCAGGCCAAAAGAGCCGAGGGGCGGACAATCCAGCAGGGAACGCCGCAGCGCGCCAGCTATTTTAATCATGTGGAAATGGGGATTTTGGAGGCTACTTTAATGGCTCAGCTGCTGGAAAGCCGGACACTGCAAATGTTAAGGGATATTGAGGGGCTGACCGGGGAGGCCGGCGAGGTTGTTATAGGCGGCAAAGGCAAATATCCGTTTAACGAGGGGGTAATTACCGTACCGCTAAAGGTGCAGCGCGCCAGCCTGGATTACCGGGTGGAGCTGGAAGTAAGCGAGGTTGAGGACGGTATGGCGGAAACAGTAAGGGCTTACGACAAGCAAAAAAACGGCTTTAAAATAGCCTTTAGCGGCAGCGCAAAAAGCGTAAAAATTAAATATTGGGTAACGGGAGGCAAAGGCTAATGGAAATTGCAAATTGGGGACGGGGCAAAAAAATTGCCTATGAGGTGCAGGGCAGCGTTATCTCTTTTAACGGCGGCGAGCTAACGCTGGATCTGGCCAGACACCAGAGGGATTTTGCGCGGACGCTGGATATATGCCGGGATAAGTTCGGCGGCCTGACAATGGGGCTGGGCGAAAATTATGCGGCGCAGATAGAAATTCCGGCCAGAGAATATGAGTATGTGGCAGCTGCCGGAGCTGACGTTCCGACTCCGGCAGCCGAAAACGAGGAACAGCCGGCGGAAATAGCCATGCGCAAGCAGGCTTTGGCGTTTGATATGGCCAAGGTTAAACTGGTTTTGTGGGATATTTAAGGAGGGCAAAAAATGGTAAACAACAGCAATTTTGACGCATACAGACTGGCGGTGGAGAGCACCTGCCCCGGCAATACGGTGCTGCTGGACGATATGGGCAAACCCTCGGTAATGGTGAGGATACCGAAATTTAATATAAGCGACGTATTGGAGGGCGGCTCTAACAGCCCCCACCCGGCGTTTATCGTAAACGGGGTTGAGGTGGACGAAATATTTATCTCCAAATACGCTAATATAGTGGAGGGAGAGCGGGCATACAGCCAGCCGATGCGCGATCCAAGAACATATATCACGTTTGACCAGGCCAAGAAATGCTGCGAGAACAAAGGCCGGGGCTGGCATATGATGACCAACGCGGAATATGCCGCTATTGCTTTGTGGTGCCAGAAAAACGGTTTTTTGCCCAGAGGTAATACCAGCTATGGCAAGAGCCACGAGCAGCCGCAGGAGCATGGAACGATTATTAAAAATAGCGGCGGTCGGGTGGCCACGGGCAGCGGGCCGGTAAGCTGGGCGCACGATAACAGCCCGGCAGGCATATACGATTTATGCGGCAATGTTTGGGAATGGGTAAGCGGTATGCGCGTAATGGACGGTGAAATCCAGGTAATCCCGGATAACAATGCGGCCATGGGAGTTGACGAGAACCGGGAAAGCACGCTTTGGAAAGCGATAATGCCGGACGGCAGACTGGTAGCGCCGGGAACGGCAGGGACGCTTAAATATGACAGTGTAGCGGCTGGTATTGCCACTACAACCCAAAGCAATCTGGGAGCTATGCAATTAAGCACGGAGCGGACGCATCCGCAGTACACCGGCGGCAGTACAGACGAGTATTACGCATACGGTCAGCAGACGTTTGAGAGTTTGGGTGTAAAAAGCGGCCTGGTGGTGCCGGAAATAGCCAAGGTGTTAGGCTTGTATCCAAGTAAGCCGGAGGCAGGCGGCCATCAGGGCGATTATTTTTACTGTCGGAATTATGGACAGCGATTGCCGTTTCGCGGTGGCTGTTGGGACTTGCTGATGACCGCCGGTGTGTTTGCGTTAGATATATGGCGCACACGCTTTTTTTCAGCGCCTACCGTTGGCGTCCGCGCCGCTTTTGTCGATTTGTAATCTGTAATCTGAAAAATTGGTAATCTGTTCAAAGCCCCGATAGGGGCGTTTTCCTCCGGGCTGCTATGCAGCCCGGAGGTCGAAAAAATTTTGCAAAAATAAGGTGGTTTTTAGGGGTTAAATATGTTAAAATATATTCCAGAGGGGGATAAAAAGCAAATGGCGGAAACGGATTTTTTATTGCAGCAAAAGGTCTATGATATGATTTTATATGCTTACCCTGCTCTGGAGCAAATGCCTAAGTCGCAAAAATTTAGTCTTGCGCAGGATATTAAGCGTTGTATGGACAGAGTAATGCGGCTGGTTATAACGGCTAACAAAAAATATATCAAAAAGACAACCTTGCAGGAGCTGGACGTGGAAGTGGCAGCGCTCAAGGTATATATCCGTATTGCCTATGATTTGCGCTATCTGCCGGCTAAAAAATATGAGTATTGGTCTGGTTTGCTGGTAGAAATTGGCAAAATGGTGGGCGGTTGGCGGCGCTCCGAGGGATTGCAAAGCAAAAAGGACGCCGACGGCCAGCCGGAATATATCTGTGCGGATTGCGGCGCTGCTATCCCGGAAAAAGCTGAGGTTTACTCAACCAAAAACTTTGGCCGGGCTTTGTGTTACAGCTGCCAGAAAAAAGCCAAAGAACAAAAGGAATAGAATTATTTTAAGGGGGCAAGCCGTGTGTGTGCCGTTGCGCGGTGGCGATTGGAACAACATTTCTGGTTCCGGCGTGTTTGCGTTCAATCTGAACAACCGGCGTTCTAACAGCTATCCGAACCTCGGCGTCCGCGCCGCTTTTCTCTCCTGCCGGATATGCCCGGCCTATGGGCCGACTTCAGCGCGTTGAGATAAAAGGGGCTTGTTTCCGGCCTGTTTGGGCAAAAAGACAAAATACTAAATGACTGCTGGTAATCTGATTTTTAGATAAAGGCTGTCATTTATATCTTTTTAATTTTTTGAGGGGATAAGCGGCCTTTGCCGTTGCGCGGTGGCGATTGGGATCTTGGTGAGCGTGCTGGAGTGTTTGCTTTTGATGTTGCTTTTGCCCGTTCTTTGAGCTATCCGGACATCGGCGTCCGCGCCGCTCTTTTCTTTTGACTGATTAAATTTGGGGATAGGCGGACTTTGCCGTTTCGCGGTGGCTGTTGGGACTTGCTGATGACCGCCGGTGTGTTTGCGTTAGATATATGGCGCACACGCTTTTTTTCAGCGCCTACCGTTGGCGTCCGCGCCGCTTCTTTTTCATGGCTAACTTGAGGGGATAAGTAATTACAGCGATTGCCGTTGCGCGGTGGCTGCTGGATTGATGGCTCCACCACTGGCGTGTTTGCGTTTAGACTATGGCGCTCGCGCCGACACTTCGACATTGGCCTCGGCGTCCGCGCCGCTTCTCTCTTTAGTCAGATATACCCAGCCTATGGGCCGGGCGTCAGCACAATGAGAAAAAAGGGCTTATCTCCGGCTATTTAGCAAAAACAGAATCGTGCGCCTGACCGTTAGTACCTGGCAGCAGCCAGAGGAAAACCGCCGGGCGCACTGCTTTAGGAGCAAAAAATGAAAACAATTAAGCACATTAAAGAGCGAGTAACGGACTTTGAAAACCTTTATTTGGCCTATATCCACGCCCGGAAAAATAAACGTTTCCGCCGGGAGGTGCTGGCCTTTTCAGCCCATTTGGAGGATAACCTGCACAGGATACAGACGGCGCTTATAAATCAGACCTATGTGCCGGGGCGCTATCACAAGCGAGTAATCCACGAGCCGGCGGAGCGGTTGATTATGTGGCAGAATTTTGTGCATAGGGTGGTGCAATGGGCGGTATATCAGGTGCTTAATCCGGCTTTTGTCAGCGCCTATATTGAGGATAGCTTTGCCTGCATTCCGGGGCGCGGTACCAATGCGGCAGCACAAAGACTGTATCAGTTTATGCAGCAGGCCGGGCGCAAACAAAAGCAGGCCGGATTAGACGCCGCCGGTAAACCTAAGCTGCGCTATTGGGTGCAAAAGCTGGATACCAGCAAATTCTTTTACCGTATCGATCACCGGGTATCTATGGATTTAATAGGCCGCAAATGCGGCTATGATCCCTGGCTGATGTGGTTAATGGATTTATTTATCAACGCGCCAAATGAGCGTTTTGGTTTTCCTCCCGGCCTGGGAGTTAATGATTTGGCGCCGGAGGAAATGCTGACGGACAAAGGGCTAGCCGTGGGCAGTCTGCTAAATCAAATGCTGGCCAATATCAACCAAAATGAGGTTGACCATTTTGCCAAAAGACAGCTGCACATCCATTACTATGTGCGTTATATGGACGATATTGTAATGTTGGCAGACAGCAAAGCCCAGCTGCTGGAGTGGCGGCGGCAGATTGCCGCTTTTATGACAGACAGGCTCAAGCTGGAGCTTAACCCTAAAAAATGCTTTATTCAGCCGATAAGCCATGGCGTGGACTTTTGCCAGTACCGCATTTTTCCCACGCATATTAAGCTAAAAAAGGCCACGGCGCTCAGGATGAAACACAACCTAAAGCGTATCCAGCGGCTTTACGCCGAGGGGCAAATGAGCCTGGAGCGGGCGCAAAAGGCCGTAACCTCTTATACCGGCCTGCTAAGCCACTGCGACAGCTGGCATCTAACCCAAAGCATATTTGGCGAGGACGGCTGGTTTAAGCTGCAGCGCAATAGTGATAAAATTGATGAGGATAAAGCTCCCTCATTGTCTAAATCTTAGGAGTAAAATAAAATGAAAATATTATACTTTCCGGGGTTGGCGCGTTTGCCGCCCTTTTTGTGTGCCTTAAACGATGATTAAAATATATTTGGAGGTGGATTTTATGGTGGATATTACACCGATTATGGAGGCTGTTTTTACTTTGTTAGCGGCTATCCTTGGCGTTATTGTAGTGCCTTTTATCAAGTCCAGGGTTGACGCTTTTTGGATTGGCATTGCCGTTGACGCCGCCGAGCAAATTTATAAAGGCTCCAGGCGCGGCGAAGAAAAGAAAGCCTATGTGGTGGCTTGGCTGAAAGAGAATAACATAGCAGTCAACCAGAAAAGGCTGGACGCTATGCTGGAGGCTATTGTGGGCAAGCTGAATAAAGAGCTTAAAGGCGAGGCCGATAAAGATAATAAGGACGGTGATGATGATGACGCCAGCGGCTGTTGAACGACTTTTAGCCACGGCCAGGGCGGAAATTGGCTATATTGAAAAGGCTACCAACAGCCAGCTGGATGATAAAACCGCTAACCCCGGCAATAACAACTATACCAAATATGCTCACGATTTAGACGCCCTGGGCGTGTATAGCGGCAGAAAAAACGGTTATGCCTGGTGCGATATGTTTGTGGATTGGTGCTTTATTCAGGCTTTTGGTCTGGCTAAAGGTATGGCTATGACCTTTCAGCCGATGGGCGGCTATGGCGCAGGCTGCACCAATTCTGCCAGCTATTATAAGCAGCATAACCGCTTTTTTAAGTCAAACCCCAAACCCGGCGACCAGATTTTTTTCAGCGAAAACGGCGGCAAAACTATGTGCCATACCGGCTTGGTGGAAAAGATTGCCGGAGGCCGGGTATATACGATTGAGGGCAATACCTCAAGCAGCCCCGGCGTGGTGGCCAACGGCGGTATGGTCAGGGCTAAATCTTATTCTTTGAGTTATGCCAAAATTGCCGGCTTTGGCCGCCCGGATTATGAATTGATTGGAGATGAAGAAGAAATGGACGCGGCAGGTTTTGAAAAATTTATGAATGAATACCGCCAAAAGCTGCGTGATAATGACAGCAGCGCATACAGCGCTCAGGCGCGGCAATGGGCGGTGGAAAGCGGCCTGTTGGCCGGCGGCGAGAAGCTGTCAGACGGTCAGCCCAACTATATGTGGGAGGATTTGCTGACCAGGGAGCAGCTGGTTACGGTGCTTTTCAGGTTCGCTCAGCTGATGGGCAAGGCGTAAGCTATGGACTTTTCCAAACGGCTTATTGCCGATATTCGCGCCTTGCTTTGGTTGGTAACAGTAGGCGGCATTTTATTAGCCGCCTACTGTATTCACCGGGGCTATTTGGGTTCTTTGCCCTGGCTTTCCGCTATGGTTGGCCTGCCCTGGACGGCGCACGGCGTGGTTTGCAGCTTTTATCTTAATATGGCTAAAAGCGATCATAAGGAGGGCGGCATTACCTTTGAGAGCGCCAAGGCGCAGGGGTTTATACCGCCGCCAGCAGCAGATAGTTCTGCCGCCAGCCCTCAGATATGACTGATAAAGATTGCCTCATCTGGCTATTCCCTAATATATTATATGAGGTGATTTTTATGGAAAGTTTTATTGGGTGGGTTGGCGGTAAACGCCAGCTGCGCAAAGAGATTTTAAGCCACTTTCCGGCTGATGGTGTTGGCCGGTATATTGAGGTGTTTGGCGGCGCCGGTTGGGTGCTGTTTGCCAAGGAGCAGGTGGCCGGACAAATGGAAGTTTTTAATGATCTTAACAGCGATTTGGCCAATTTGTTTAGGTGCGTTAAATATCACTGCGAGGCTTTGCAGGCGGAGCTTGATTGGCTGCTGCATTCCAGAGAGCTGTTTTTCGATTATGTTGGTCAGCTGGAGGCTCCGGGGCTGACAGATTTGCAAAGAGCAGCGCGCTTTTTGTATCTGGTTAAACATAGTTTTGGCAGCAGCGCCAAAACCTTTGCAACCGACGCTAAAAGCGGCGAGCATTTGCGTCAATATATGCCTAAAATTCAGGATAGACTTAAAAAAGTGGTGGTTGAAAAGCAGGATTTTGAGCCGCTTATTAAAACCTATGACCGTTCGGACGCCTTATTTTATCTTGACCCACCCTATGTGGGTGCAGAGCATTATTATTCTGTGCAGTTTGGCGAGGCCGATCACCGGCGTTTGGCCTCAGTGCTTAAAGGCATAAAGGGGCGCTTTATTTTGTCCTATGGTGATGTTCCGTTAGTCAGGGAGCTTTACGGCTGGTGCAATATTTATGATACAAACAGGCTTAACAATCTGGCCGGTACGCCAAGCAACAAAACATTCCCGGAGGTAATTATTAAAAACTTTTAGCAGTTTTAACGAATTTTGAAAAATTATTTTGAATTTCGTAATATTATTTTGTGATTTGGCAATATTTTCCTGACAATCTTTGTTATAATAATTAGCAGGGGTGGTCAGATGATAAGAATACGCTTATCGCGTATTCTAGGCGAGCGGCGCTGGAGCCAAGCCAAATTGGCCAAAATAACAGGCATTCGGCCTGCTACAATCTGTTACATATATAATGAAAGTGTTGTTCAGGTTAAACTTGGCGATTTGGATAAAATCTGTAATGCTCTGGGCTGTGATTTATCAGATTTGCTGGAATACACGCCTGACAAACGCCTGACTTTGCAGGATTATGCAGAGAGGCAAAAGGCTGGCAAGAGCGAAAAAAACTGATTAAAAAAAGCGTTTAGGAAACTTTCAAAAAGGTTTCTTAAACGCTTTTTTGCTATTCTTTTTTTGCTGAAGTTGCAAATGAAATACAAAAGATTTTTGCTAATGAATATGGATTTTATTTGCAATTTTTTTGTATTCTTTTTGCAACGCCACAGTTGTAATAATGATTTTAGCAATATCAGCAAGCTTTATCTTTTTTAACTATGTCAAAATGGGCTATTTTTTGAATGTTTTGGAATTGCACCTATTTGTTATTGTGCAAACTATTTGTGCAGTACTGTATGATTTATATCGTTGTTTGTTTCAGCACTAAAAATATGTACTTTACCTGAAAAAGGAAAAGAAGCGGCCTCAGCGCTTGGGGCCGCTCCTTTCCGCTTTGTTTGCGTAAAATCGCTTGCATTACTTTCGCCAAAGTTATATAATTGGTAAAAAGATAGTGTTAAATATGTTTTGTCTGCAAAATATTCGATATTATAAAATTCAAATTGTGGTGATGTAAATATGAAAGATTATTTCGCCAAAATTAGTGACACAAAAAAGCAGTTTATCTGTTTGTCGGTTTGCTGGGGTATCTTTTTCATATTATATATGTTTTCAATATATAAATGGAACAGAATTTACCTGTTTTATTGGGCCGCTCGAAATCACTATCTTTTTATTTGGACGTGTTTGCCGTTTCTTATCATATTAAAACGCTATGTTATAGCCATATTTATAACATTGGTTAATTTGTTTGGTGTGATAATCGGGCAATTTTACGGTGATTTTTTGTTTGAACGCGAAATGCGTAATATAACCTACGATTTGGAATATTCTGCGCCGCCTCCGCATAAGGGCGCGTTTATCTGGTTTGGTCTTATTTTGCTGTCAATATTGGTATCAATAGTATATGAACTATACCATCGCAGAAAGATTGCCAAACAAACTAAGGGAGCTGGGGGCGTAGTTAAGGAGTAAAAAGAAGCGGCCTCAGCGGTTGGGGCCGCTCTTTTGTGTGAACGCTTAGCGATTTGCAAGACTGAGCAAAGCGAAAGGCGAAGCAAGAGCTTAGCGTGAACCATATAACCCAGCTGTTCCGCCTTAATTAGCAGCTGGGTTATTCCCTTTGTTTGCGCAAAAACTGTTGCATTAATTTTGCCAAAGTTGTATAATTGATAAAAAATAGTGCGGGGTGTGAGATGTTGAATTTTTGCCGCAAAAGGCCGCTGTTTGGCGGCTTGCTGGTTGCTTTACTGTTCTTTTTGCTGACCTATTTTGCTTATGGCCATAATATTGGCAAAATGACAAAAGAAATTGTTGTTTCTGCTTTTGAAAGTTATACAGCATTGGAGAATAATCCGTATGCAGATATAATTTCTGATGAAAATTATAATCATATAGTACAGAGAAAATATAATGATTTCGTCAGACCAGATGCGCATGACAGCTATCGTTTATCATCTCCTTTTGTGCTTCATTGGTTTACAGGAGCTAAGGTTTGGATAAAATATGATTATGCATATTATCAAGGTGATGATATGAAAAGTGCTTCATCTGGATGTGACATATATTTTTATTTAGAACTGCAAAATGGGAAATGGAAAATAATAGATATATATGAGGCTCCATAATCTTGCTTGTGGTAATAAGAAAAGGAGCGGCCTCAGCGGTCGGGGCCGCTCTTTTCTGTGAACGCTTAGCGATTTGCAAGACTGAGCAAAGCGAAAGGCGAAGCAAGAGGTTAGCGTGAACCATCTAACCCATCTGTTCCGCCTTAATTAGCAGCTGGGTTATTCCTTTTGTTTACGCAAAAACTGTTGCATTAATTTCGCCAAAGTTATATAATTGATAAAAAATAGTGCGAGGTGTGAGATGTTGAATTTTTGCCGCAAAAGGCTGCTGTTTGGCGGCTTGCTGGTTGCTTTACTGTTCTTTTTGCTGACCTATTTGGCTTACGGGCATTATCTGGGCCAAATCACTGAGGAAGTTATGCTTTCAGCGTTTGCCGAACGAGGCTATGTTGAGAATAATAAATACTCGGATATGATTTCTGACGAGAACTATAACTATATGGTTATTAGTGGACGGTTTGACAATCCACAAACGCCGTTATATATTACCAAAAAACGGCCTTTTGTTGTTCATTGGTTGTTTGGTGCCAAGGTTTGGATTAAGTTCAATTTTTCTTATGGTGAGGGCAAAACGATGGCTTCATACGATGATATTCCGATGATATTTTTATTGGAGCGGCAAAACGGCCGTTGGTGGATAACCGAGGTTAAGGAAGGGCCAAGAGCCGGCGGCGCTTAGCCTGTTAATGAAAATGAAAAAGTTGTGGTGAGTTATGAAAGCAAAACAAATTGTTACTTTGTTAATCACTTTAAGCATTTTTGTGGCTATGAAAGTGATTTCTATGCGTTTTTTGGCGGACGTCTATCTGTTTGAATGGACGGGCCGGCGTTTTTACCTTTATATTTGGTTGAGCCTGCCATTTTTTATTTTTGTAATGAAAGATTTGATAGCAGCTTGGATAATAACCATTGGCAATGTTGCTGGCGTGATTATTGGCCAGCTGTGGGGCGATTATCTGATTTACATAAATTCGTTCAAAATAACGCCGGAAATGGACGCGGAGATGGTATACCATTTGCAATATCATTATGGGGCTTTTATTTGGCTTTTCATAATTTT
>JAETTP010000002.1 GCA_021769035.1 Bacillota bacterium
AAATGTAATATAATAATTGTGGCGGCGCTGCAACTCAAAAAAGCAGTTGTGTATGGTTGGCTGTTTCAACCTGCATAGGGGATTTTGTGGTATTCCGAGTACCACAAGCCCTGCCGCTACTTTTTTTGTCGCCTCGACATCTCTATTATAACTCTAATAAACGCATTTGGCAAGGGTTTTTTAGAAATTTTAGTGGAAAAATAATTACACCCCCGGTTGAGAGCTTTCAACCAGGGGTGTTTGCTATATTCTTTCAGGCATTACGCGCGCCACTTTTTGCGGCAGATTTTTTACCATTTATTCCAACGGACTTTGTTCGCCACCGTTGCTTTCACCTGCGCGGGCACTTCCGCGTCCGGGCTGGCGTAGCCGAGCATTACCAAAGTGGGCAGATACCAGCCGTCCGGGATTTTTAAAAACTCCTTGATTTTCTCCGGCTCCTTTTTGACCGGAATATGCACCACCGAGCCCAGCCCCTCCGCTGTTGCAGCCAGAAGCATATTTTCAACCAAAGCCCAGGTTGCGCCGTAATCCATTAAACCATAACCGTTTTTATCCTCGCTCATTGGATATTTCTGCTTGAAAAACGGCAGGATTACGCAGGCGGATTCCTCAATCATGCTGCGCTGACGGGGATAAGCAATCTTAAACATCTCCTGTTGCGGCGTTTTGGGCTCCACCACCCGGCAGGGATAAGGCCGAACCAGCTGAGCCAGATTATAAATGATGCTTTTATCCGTCAGGGTCAGCAGCTCCCACCGCCGCTGATGGTTGGAGGAGGGCGCTTTCAGCCCGGCGTCTAAAATCCGCTCCAAAGCCTCATGGGGAATTTCCCGATTTTCAAATTGCCGAATACTTCTTCTTTTGTTCACCACTTCGTAAAATTCCATGTTATAATTCCTCCGTTTCCTGCTGAACTAATTTTGTCAAATTCTCCGTAAATCTTCGGGAGAGCGCAATCAGCTGCGCTTGCTCCTGCGGTGAAAACATGGCCATTGCCGTATCCTCCGCCCAGGTGATGTGGCGGACAACCTCTTCACAGTAGGCCCGGCCCGCCGTGGTCATCTGCACCAGCTTTTCCCGCTTATTCTCCTTGCGCTCTGCAATGGTCACATAAGCATCTTTCAGCAGGTTGCGAATGATGAGATTAACCGTCTGCTTAGATTGCAGCGTCCGCTCGCAAATATCGCGCTGGGTCAGCCCGTCCTTGGCATAAAAAAGCACATTAACCACCAGCAGCGTGTTCATCAGCATACCGTGGCTTTTGGCATATTCACTGTATAGCGCAAACTGCTCGTCTCGGAATTTACAATATAAATAAGCGTTTTTCTTATCTTCCTTGGTTATTTTGTTGGCTATTTTGCTCACCCCCACCCCTAAAGTCAATTTTTATACGGTCAATTTATTTACTATTAAAGAATAGCATATATTTATTATTTTGTCAAGGCCTAAATTAGCGCCTATAAGAAAATATATTTAAAAATAAAGCGGCGTTCCCCCAAACAGAACGCCGCTTTAATTAAGGATTCCACTTGCCTAAAGTCAAATGGATATGAACACACAAAAACAGCAGCTTAAAAACAGCTGCTGTTAGTTTGCGTAAATGTTAAATTGCTCTCTGGACCTTGCCGGAACGCAGGCAGCGGGTGCAGACGGTTAATCTCTGCGGGGTGCCGCCCACCACAACCTTAACCCTTTGCAGGTTTGGCTTCCATTTACGTTTGGTGCGGATATGCGAGTGGCTGACCTTCATACCGGTCTGGATGGTTTTGCCGCAGACTTCGCATTTTGCCATAGTTCCACCTCCTTTTTCCAGGCAACAAGTAACCCTCAATATTAATTAATCTTCCGGCCAAAGAATAACCTATACTATTTTAGCAGAAATCCGCGCCGGTTGCAAGAGTTTTTTGGAAATTTTTTGGCTTTTTGTAGCTCAGCTTTATTTTTATTGTTCGACTTTTTGCAAAAAACTGCCAAAAAGGCTTGACAAATCCTGCCCACCGTAATATAATAAGAAAAGTGCTTCGGGGCGTAGCTCAGTTTGGCTAGAGCGCTACCTTGGGGTGGTAGAGGCCGCACGTTCAAGTCGTGTCGCTCCGACCAGATAATTTACTAATTTACGAAAAAAACCGCCGGATAGGGCGGTTTTTTCAATTTATGAACAAACGCAATGATTAAGCTTAATTTGTAGCCGCGGCCTGCCCTCCTCAATAAAATAGTTGTAAAGGAGGAATGCCCCGTGCGCACACAGCAGGAAATCTTGCAGAAAACCGAGGATTTGCGCCTGCGCCTGGCCCTTTTAAACGCCGAAAAAAGCCACAGCCCCATGCTGGATCCCACGCGAGAGCTGGAAATCCTGGCCCTGGTGGATAAGCTGGAGGTGCTGCTTTGGGTGCTGGAGCAGGACTTGCCAGGCCCAGATGTGATGGAGGTTTTCCGCGGGCTGGTTAATTAAGCTGCCTCAAAGCGGCATTTGGCAAACTAAATGCCGCTTAAATTCAAAGTTTTCCGCCAAAACTCTTGACTTGCTTTTGCTCCTGTGATACAATGCAAGATAGGATACGGCAAATATTTTTGCGAACCAAATTACATCAGCGCACCAAACTTGTGAATTGGTCAATAAGAGTAGTAAAAGTAAAATATTTGCTATATAGACTCTGAACCTGCCAAAAAACCGAAAACGCAAGTGACGTGGCTTTTGCTGTGCCGTTTGCGTTTTTTTATGCGCACTTTTTCATTCTATCAGTAAAGGCGGGAATCCTTATGCAGCAGGAAAAAATTAAGCTTTACGGCTTCAACAACCTCACCAAATCCCTGAGTTTCAACATCTACGACGTTTGCTACGCCAAAACTCAGCGCGAGCAAAAGGATTATATTGCCTATATTGACAAGCAATACAACTCCGAGCGTTTAACGGGTATCCTCACCCACGTGGCCGAGATGATTGGCGCCAAGGTGCTGCACATCTCCAGCCAGGATTACGACCCGCAGGGCGCCAGCGTCACCCTGCTGATTGCAGAAAGCTCTATGCTGCCCGTGGGCGACGCCACCGTGGCCCATCTGGACAAAAGCCACGTCACGGTGCACACCTATCCCGAATATCACCCGGAAACCTGCCTGGCCACTTTCCGGGTGGACATCGACGTGGCCACCTGCGGTGAAATTACCCCGCTTTCCACGCTGGATTATCTGATTGGCAGCTTTGATTCCGACATCATCACGATGGACTACCGGGTGCGCGGCTTCACCCGCGATTTGCAGGGCCGTAAGCTGTTTATCGACCATTATATCAACTCAATCCAAAACTATATCAACGAGCAAACCCTGCGCCGCTACGACGCGGTGGACATCAATATTTACGAGGCCAACATCTTCCACACCAAAATGCTGATTAAGGATATTGATTTGCAGAATTATCTCTTTAACGCCGATGTGTACGAACTGCCGCCCAAAACCCGGCTGGAAATCACCGACAGCCTAAGGCAGGAAATGATCGAAATCTTCAGCGGCAGAAATATTTATTAAAATCTATTAAATATAAATAAATTTTAGCAAAAATTTTTTTGATTGAAATTTTTTCCGGCTGAAATATCTACTGAAACGAGGTGTAATAAAAACGAGCAAACTCAACCAACAGGAAGCGCCGATTTACCAGGCTTTGCAGGATTTTCGCAAAATGCGGGTGGTGCCTTTTGACGTGCCCGGCCACAAACGCGGGCGCGGCAACCCGGAACTGGCCGACTTTTTAGGCGAGCAATGCGTCAGTGTGGACGTAAACTCTATGAAGCCGCTGGACAACCTCTGCCACCCGGTTTCCGTCATCAAACGCGCCGAGGAGCTGGCGGCCGACGCCTTTGGCGCTGCGGCCGCCTTTTTGATGATTGGCGGCACCACCTCCGCCGTGCAAAGCATGCTGCTCACCGTCTGCAAGCACGGTGATGAAATTATTCTGCCGCGCAACGTGCACCGCAGCGTGCTGAACGCGCTGGTGCTGTGCGGGGCTAAGCCGGTTTATGTCAATCCGGAGGTCAACCCGGAGCTGGGCATTCCCCTAGGCGTGCGGCCGGCCCAGGTGGAGGCCGCCATCCTCACCCACCCCAACGCCAAGGCCGTGCTGGTGAACAACCCAACCTACTACGGCGTTTGCTCCGACCTGCCGGCTATCGTGCAACTGGCCCACCGCTACGGCCTGCTGGTGCTGGCCGACGAGGCCCACGGCACCCACTTTTACTTCGGCGATAACCTGCCGCCGGCTGCCATGCACGTGGGCGCGGATATGGCCGCCGTCAGCATGCACAAATCCGGCGGCAGCCTAACCCAAAGCTCCTTTCTGTTGCTGGGGCCGGGCATCAACCCCGGCTACTGCCGCCAGATTATCAACCTGACCCAAACCACCAGCGCCTCTTACCTGCTGCTGTCCAGCCTGGACATCTCCCGGCGCAAGCTGGCCCTGGAGGGCAGGCAGATTTTTGCCAAGGTGTCGCAGCTGGCCGAATACGCCCGAGCGGAAATCAACGCCATTGGCGATTACTGGGCATTCGGGCCGGAGCTGCTGGCCGAGGGCGGCAGCGTGGCCGCCTTTGACGGCACCAAGCTTTCCGTCAACACGCTGAACGTGGGCCTGGCCGGCATTGAGGTCTACGACCTGCTGCGGGACGAATATGACATTCAAATTGAGTTCGGCGATTTAGGCAACATTCTGGCCTACATCTCTATTGGCGACCGTCAGCGGGATATTGAACGGCTGGTGAGCGCCCTGGCAGAAATCCGCCGCCGCTTCAAGCGCGATAAAGGCGGCCTGCTCACCCAGGAATATATTGAGCCGCAGGTGCTGCTGACCCCGCAGCAGGCTTTTTACGCGCCCAAGGAATCGCTGCCGCTGGCCGAAACGCTAGGCCGAATCAGCAGCGAGTTCGTGATGTGCTATCCACCCGGCATTCCCATCGTGGCCCCCGGCGAACAAATCACCCCGGAAATTCTGGCCTACATCAGCTACGCCAAGGAAAAGGGCAGCTCCCTGACCGGGCCGGAGGACGCTAAAATTGAAAGATTAAACGTTATTATATAGGAGGCAACAGGAATGGAACTGTGGTTTACAGAACGGCACACGCCCAACGTCAAATTTTCCATTCGGGTAGACAAGCAGCTATACAGCGCCCAGAGCGAGTTTCAGCGCATTGATATTTTTGAATCCGCCGAGTTCGGCCGTTTCCTCACCCTGGACGGCTATATGATGTTGACCGAGCGAGACGAGTTTATCTACCACGAGATGATTACCCACCCGGCAATGGCCGTGCACCCTGCCGTGCGCGACGTGCTGATCATCGGGGCCGGCGACGGCGGCGTGGTGCGAGAGCTCAGCCGTTATCCGGAAATTGAGCATTTTGACCTGGTGGAGATTGACCCGCTGGTGGTGGAGGCCTGCCGGCAGTATCTGCCACAAACTGCCGGCAAGCTGGACGACCCGCGACTGCAAATTCATTACGCCGACGGGCTGAAGTTTGTGCGGGCCAAAGCCGCCTGCTACGACCTGATTATCGTCGATTCCACCGACCCTTTCGGCCCCGGCGAGGGCCTTTTCACCAAGGAATTTTACGGCAACTGCTACAAGGCCCTGCGCGAGAACGGGATTATGATTAACCAGCACGAAAGCCCTTTCTACGAGGCCGACGCGCTGGCGATGCAGCGGGCCCACAAGCGCATTTGCCAAAGCTTCCCGCTGAGCCGCATTTATCAGGCCCACATTCCCACCTATCCCTCCGGGCATTGGCTTTTTGGCTTTTCCTCCAAAAAGTATCACCCGGTGAAAAACCTGCGGGCGGAGGAATGGCGACAGCGCGGCCTCGCCTGCCGCTACTACACCACCAACCTGCACCGCGGCGCTTTTGCCCTGCCGGCCTACGTGGAACAGCTACTGGAGGACGTGGAAAATGTCGATTAATAATTTAATCCACAAGCAATATAACACCTTTATGGCCTGCGAGGCCGATTTTGACCCGGCGGATATTGTGCTGTTTGGCGCGCCCTACGATTCCAGCACCTCCAACCGGCCGGGGGCCCGCTTTGGCAGCGCTGCCATTCGGGCGGAATCCTACGGGCTGGAAACCTACAGCCCCTATCAGGAGCGGGATTTGACGGAATGTCAGATTTGCGACGCCGGCGATTTGGAGCTGCCCTTTGGCGACAGCGAGCAAGCGCTGGCCGCTATTGAGGACTGCGCCGGCCAGATTTTGACCGCCGGCAAGCTGCCCTTTATGCTGGGCGGCGAGCACCTGGTGACGCTGGGCGCGGTGCGGGCCGCCCTCCAACGCCACCCGGACCTCTGCCTGCTGCATTTTGACGCGCACACCGACCTGCGCGAGGAATATCTGGGCGTGCGGCTTTCCCACGCGGCAGTTATCCGCCGCTGCTGGGAGCTGCTGGGCGACGGGCGCATTTGGCAGTTCGGAATCCGCTCCGGCGAACGCTATGAGTTTGAATGGGCCGCGGCCGGCCACACCAGCCTGCGCAAGTTCGATTTGCAGGGTCTGCCGGAAGCGCTGGCCTCCTGCAAGGGCCGGCCGGTCTACTTCACCCTGGATTTAGACGTGCTGGACCCCAGCGTCTTCCCAGGCACCGGCACGCCGGAGCCCGGCGGCCTCAGCTTTAACGAGCTGCATCAGGCGGCGGTGCAGGTCTGCCGGGAGGCGCAGGTCGTCGCCTGCGACGTGAACGAGCTGGCCCCGCATTATGACCCCAGCGGCGTATCCACCGCCGTGGCCTGCAAAGTAGTCCGCGAAATGCTGCTGGCTCTATAAGCAAACCTATATAACAAATATTAAATAATAATACGGAGGTAACAAAATGGGAAAAGCAATGATTATCGGCTGCGGCGGCGTGGCCTCGGTGGCTATCCACAAATGCTGCCAGAACAGCGAGGTTTTTACGGAGCTGTGCCTGGCCAGCCGTACCAAGGCCAAATGCGACGCGCTGCGGGACAAGCTGGCCCCCACCACGGCCACCAAAATCAGCACCGCCCAGGTGGACGCTAACAACGTGGCAGAGCTGACCCGCCTGCTGGAGCAGGAGCGGCCGGACGTGGTACTGAACCTGGCCCTGCCCTATCAGGATTTGTCGATTATGGAGGCCTGCCTGGCCGCCCGCGTGCCCTATGTGGACACCGCCAACTACGAGCCGGAGGACACCGCCAAATTTGAATACAAATGGCAGTGGGCCTACCGCGAACGTTTTGAGCAGGCCGGCGTCACCGCCCTTTTGGGCAGCGGCTTCGACCCCGGCGTGACCGGTGTTTTTTCCGCCTACGCTTTGAAGCACCATTTTGACGAAATCAACTATATCGATATTCTGGACTGCAACGCCGGCGACCACGGCTACCCCTTTGCCACCAACTTCAACCCGGAAATTAATATCCGCGAGGTTTCCGCCAACGGCAGCTACTGGGAGGCCGGCCGCTGGGTAGAAACTGCGCCGATGGAAATAAAGCGGGTTTACAACTTCCCGGAGGTGGGCGAGCGCGATATGTACCTGCTGCACCACGAGGAGCTGGAGTCGCTGGCTTTGAATATGCCCGGCATTAAACGGATTCGCTTTTTTATGACATTCGGCCAAAGCTATTTAACCCACCTGAAATGCCTGGAAAACGTTGGTATGACCTCCATCAAGCCGATTGAATTTGAGGGCAAGCAGATTGTGCCTTTGCAATTTCTGAAAGCCGTGCTGCCGGACCCGGCCTCCCTCGGCCCGCGCACCAAAGGCAAAACCAACATCGGCTGCATTTTCACCGGCCAAAAGGACGGCCAAACCAAGCACTATTACCTCTACAACGTCTGCGACCACCAGGAGTGTTACAAAGAGGTAGGCTCCCAGGCAGTGGCCTACACCACCGGCGTGCCGGCGATGATTGGCGCAATGTTGGTTATGCAGGGCGTTTGGAGCAAACCCGGCGTGCATAACATTGAGGAGTTTGACCCGGACCCCTTTATGGACGCGCTGAACCGTTGGGGCCTGCCCTGGCAGGAAAGCTTCAACCCGGAGCTGGTGGATTAAATGACGGGCGCATTGCTTAACCCAACCCGCCTGCTTGTGGCGGGCTCGCTGCCCTCCCCCTGCTATATCATTGACGAGGCCAAGCTGGAGGCCAACCTGCGCCTGCTGGCCGGCGTGGGCCGGCGCACCGGCTGCCGCATTTTGCTGGCCCAAAAGGCCTACGCCTGCCCGGCCACTTATCCCCTGATTGGCCACTATTTGCAAGGAACCGCGGCCAGCGGCCTGTTTGAAGCCCGCCTGGGCAATGAGGAAATGGGCGGCGAGGTGCACGTTTTCGCCGCCGCCTACCGTGAAGATGAGTTTGCGGAGCTGCTGCAATATGCCGACCATATCATTTTCAATTCCGGCAATCAGCTGCTGCAATTTGGGCCGCAGGCCAAAGCGGCCGGTAAAAGCTGCGGCCTGCGCGTCAACCCGGAATTTTCCACCCAAGCCCACGCTATTTACGACCCCTGCGCTCCCAACTCCCGGCTGGGCGTGCGCCGGGCTGATTTTGACCCAGCCTGGCTGCCCCTGCTGGACGGCCTGCATATCCACACCCTCTGCGAGCAGAACAGCGACGCGCTGGTGCAGACGGTGGCCGCGCTGGAAGCCAAATTTGGCGAGTTTTTGCCCCAAATGCACTGGCTAAACCTGGGCGGCGGCCACCACATCACCCGGCCGGATTATGACATTGCCGCGCTGGAGCTCTGCCTGCTGCGCTTAAACCAGCAATATGATGTGCAGCTCTATCTGGAGCCCGGCGAGGCGGTGGCCTTAAACTGCGGCTTTTTGCAAACCACTGTGTTGGACGTGCTGGCTCCCGCCGACGGCCTGCAAATTGCTATTTTGGATACCTCCGCCGCCTGCCACATGCCGGACGTGTTGGAAATGCCCTATCGGCCACCGCTGCAAAATGCGGCTGAGCCGGGCGTGCTGCCCCACACCTATCGCCTGGGCGGCCCCACCTGTCTGGCCGGCGATGTAATTGGCGACTACTCCTTTGCTCAGCCTTTGCGCCCCGGCGATAAGCTAACATTTGAGGATATGGCGATTTACACAATGGTTAAGAACAACACTTTCAACGGACTGCCACTGCCGGCCATTGTGCTGCGCAACGCCGCCGGAGAGTATCGCCTGCACAAAAGCTTTGGCTATGCAGATTTTAAGGAAAGATTGTAATTTTTTGGAGGTCAATGCTATGCAAACAATTATCGTGCTTTTAAATCCGGGCAAACTGCAAAACCCTGATTTGGATTTGCGTTATTTAGTGCCGGAGCGTATTGAAAAAGCCTCCGGTTCATTAATTCAGGATAACGGTTACGATTATATAGACGCCGAGGAGGGCCAGCCTGGGCCGCTGATGGGCATTTGGCTGGAAACAGAAAACGCGGCGCAAAATTGGCCGCTTATTGCCGAGCTGTTTCAAAACGAACAGTTTAAGGAGAACGATTTGTCCGCCTCCGCGCAAATTTATATTTCCGAAAATGATAGCGACGATTTGGAGAATTGCACTTTGGTTTTTCCGCAGTGAAATAAAAAGATTGTCAGCGCCACTTGATAACGTGAAACTCAGCGACTTGCGCAGCAAGAGCTGTAGTTGAACCAATCAAGTGGCTGTACTTCAAAACAGATTAAAAAGATTGTCAGCGCCACTTGACAAAGCAGCGCTGACGTTGTAAAATGTAGTTAGGTAAAGCCGTAATGACGGCGGTTCGCCTTTTACTTTTCAAAAAATTTAACTTTTTGAACCGCTACTTGGCAGAGTGGCGGTTCTTTTTATGCGTGCGTTTAACGACTATCGTAATTGTAAAAACTCCGATATGGAATGTTATCCGTATAGGCATAGCATCACCTCCTTTCAGGAGGATTAGCAAACCGCCAGCCATCATAGGCTTTTCCTGCCGCCCACGTCCACTCTGTGGGCAACTACTAATATTTTAATACATTTGGCATCTCTTGTCAACACGGAAACCACCCTGTGCGCCAAACACAGAGGGGGTTTATTTTTTTATTCATCAGCAAACAAATTTTCCAAAATCTATTGACTTTTTGCGGACGCAATATTATAATATTAGCGGACGCAGAAAGTGAGGTGAACAATGTCCCCAAAAACCGGACGTCCGCCAAAAGCAAATCCCCGAAATGCCAGTATCCACATAAGGGCTACTCAGGAGGAAAAAGAAAAAATTATGCAATACAGCCAAGAAAGTAAAAAAACTTGTCTTGAATTATTGCTTATTGGTATTGAGGCGGACAAACAAAAATAACAGTATTGCACCACCGTATCAAAGCAACACAATACTGTTATTACCCAAACCTTTAGAGGTTGGTAAATCTATTATACCAACTTCTAAAGGTTATTTCAAGACTTTAGGAGGTTTTTTAAATGATAGTTAATCCCCAAATTTATATTGATGTAGCGGAACGTCTTTTGCAAACTGAGGTTTTGACTAATATGGAAGCGCAAAACCCAGCAATCAAATACACCTGTAAACAGTTATATGATTTTCTGGAGAAATTTAGAGGTCAATTATCTAACGAAGTGCTGGAAGAGATTACGGATTACATTGGTGACTATATTTCCGCCACCGCTGATTGCGCCATTTTATATGGCATTCAGGCAGGCGTTGCCTTAAATGAAATTATTGATAATCCAAACTTATATTCACAATATATGCTTGACAATTTTATACAAGCAGATAACGAGGCTTAAATTATCAACACAATTACAGTAACCCCCAACGCCCAAGCTATGCTTAGACGTTGGGGGTTATTTTATCTGCGACCAGCGCCCAAAATGCCAGAAGATATGGAACTTCCAGCAAAACCGGAGCTAGAACGCTCCAACAAATCGACAATCGTGCTGGCGGTCGTTCCGGCTGAATCCCGAACCGTAATTTTCATTTCACAACTACCAACGCCGGAAACCCTGGTTCTAATAGCATTTTCGGATCCCCAACCGTCGCTGCTGCTGGTAACTTCACCATTTTGCATTAATTAAAACAAATATTCATAACCACCACTGCCACCAGATGCAGCAACTGAAAGGCTAAATTCCAAAGAATAACTATTTCCTACAATAGAAGCAGCCTTTGATAAACCTGCAACATCTACACGTAAATCACGATTAGCAGAGCTATTATTATCGTTATTATCTTCCCGGTCGTCTTCGTCATCATAATCATAAACCGGCCTAGATGAAGCGGAACCCTTTTCCAGCAAATCCACAACAGTGCGCACTTTATCGCCATTATCATCCCGCACCGTCACCCTAACTTCACAATTCCCACTGCCAGACAAACTGCTGCTAATA
Organism: Bacillota bacterium; assembly: GCA_021769035.1. Taxonomy (GTDB): domain Bacteria; phylum Bacillota; class Dehalobacteriia; order UBA4068; family UBA4997; genus Avidehalobacter. Next base: position 11,342 of record JAETTP010000002.1, read on the forward strand.
CTATTTTTGTTAGTCCAGCCAGTGTCCTCCACAACCTTGTTGTTCTTCAACAATTCAAAGCGGTATTGATAATCGCCACTGCCGCCAGCCGCAAAAGCTGACAAACTGAACCGAATATTGTAAACTCTTCCGCTAATGGAAGCGCTTTTTGATAATGATGTTTTCACATTCAAATCATCATCGTAATTATCAGCATAATCATCATCGTTATAATACGACTCGTCAGCCCTACGGTCATTTCCTGACATATTATGTAAATTATACAAAAGCACCATCACCTGACCACGGCTACAAATATGATTGGCTGAAAAAGTGCTAATACCCGTACTCTTGTTCAAACCATTTTCCACCGCCCAAGTTAAAGCGTCCGGCGATGGACGACCAGCAGTCAACCAAAGAGAGGTTAAAACCATACCCAAGTTACACTCAGCGTTTGGGTTAAATGTGTAACCAGATACCATTCCTTGCTGATAGCCCCAAAGCGCACACTTGTAATAAACACTGTTTATAGTATTGTTGAAAGGATTAGCAATGCCTGGCTCCGGCGCGCCGTTCATTCGCCACAAAAACAACAAAAATTGTCCTTGCGTACAAGGCTTATTAGGCTCAAAGATACCGTCGCCAGTTCCGTTAGTAATGCCATTTTCCGTAGCCCAAACCACCGCCTCAAAACAATATGAACCTGGCCAAACGTCCGTAAAATTAAACGCCACGGCTTTATCGCAAAAGACAAAGCAAAAAATTAAGGCCAAAGTAAATAGTTTGGGTTTCATTTTCAGATTATACCTCCCTAAATCCATCAAAATAAATAGCATTACACTTATTATTATAGGTGTAATACTGTGTGTTTGTCAAGCATTATTTTGAGTAAACTAAGTGTATAGCCGATATTAACGGAGGAACTTGCGATGCGGCAAAAAAAAGAACTCAATATTCAAATAGGAAAACAAATCAGAATTGCTAGAGAAAAACTGGGTTTAACTCAAGAGGAATTTGCTGAAGCTATTGATAAAACTCCCCAATTTATTTCTGATTTAGAACGTGGCGTTTATGGCATTTCCATAGAAACTCTAAAAACAATTTGTGAAACACTGTATATTTCCAGTGATAGCATAATTTTTGACCAATTAAATAAACCTGTTAATCAAATTGAACAGATAAATCAGCTCCTAAATTATATGACACCTGAACAGCTTCGCATAATGGAAGCCATAACCAACGCCTTTTTGCAGGCCTCAAACAAATAGATACAGTAAACCCCCAACGCCCAAGCTATGCTTAGGCGTTGGGGGTTAATAAATTCAACTAACTTACTGAAGCATTTCCGCTTTGCGGGCCAAAATGGCCGCGCCGGCCGTGCAGGCCGGGCAATCGCAATAAACCGCGCCGGACTTTTGCAGCTCCACAGAGTGCTCATGCATTTGTTTGGCCTTTTCCGCACCAAAAAGCTTAATCCCAGCCTCAGAGGCCGTAAAAGCCACGCAGGCTTCCACCGGCAGAACGTCCGCCTCCAGCTCCGCCAAAAATTTTTCCGTTTCCGCCTGCTCCGCCGCTGTGCCCAAAGCCGCCAGCCAACTTTCCGCCGCCGCTTTGGCCTCCGCTGAGCAGGAAAAAGCGTTCATCATCTCCTTAGCCTTTTCAACCGCAAAATCTTTAACTTCCTGTTTCATCAAAAATTCCTCCAATCACATTTTCATTTTTTATCTATCTGCCTAGTATATCGACATTTAGGATAACCAGAACAAACCATAAAACTACCATATTTCCCCTGTCTTTCAAGCAATTCTTTACCACAAACAGGACAAACATCACCAAACATTCTTTCATTAACCTGTTCAATATGTTTTTCTTTCTGTTCCATATCAAGATTAGACCATTCAATCAATTTGTTTTTTATTTCTAAAATTTGTTCCGGTGAAAAAACTTCTGACCGATCAGCAAACTGCTTCTGCAACATATTATACAAATCATTTCGATTGCAAATAGCAAAATCATCACCTTTTACAGTCGAAAGTCCAGATAAATCAGCCCTATTCTCAAAAACGATTATTGAAAAAATGTATTCCAATGGAATGTTTAACGCATCTGCAAGTTTTTGACAATGATTTGCATTCTGCTTAATTGGATTATAAAAGACGCTTTTTTTACCGCCAAGATATTGCGTCCACTTCATATTTTCAGGCCTGCCGTATATTTTACCGCCATAAGCCTTGCTTTCAAAAATATAAATTCCTTTCTTGCCAAGCAAAACAACATCTAATTCAGTTGTTCCATTTGAAGTTGGTACATAAACATTTTGAAATATGTCACCGTTCTCTGTCCAGTTTTGTAAAAGAACAGCAATACATTTTTCTCCCCATTCACCCTCTGTGCCACCAGACAAGTCATGTTTAAATCGAGCCAACAGCCCAGGCTCATCACCTAACAGCATTCGTAAAATAGAAGCTCTCTCTTTGGGCATAGCTTAAACCACCTCTTAACAATCTTATCACAATCTAAGAGTTATTTAATAACCCAGAAAAACCATACCTTTAAAATTATCATTAGCGCACTTCCTCCACCAGCTTTAGAACCTCGTCCTCATTATGAACTCCCACAGCCTCCGCCGCACCCCTAAAAGCAGTGTGCGCCTTGCAGATAGCCTGGGCGGAAACATTGCTTAAAACAATTTCGCCATTTTGATTTTGCACAAAAAGCAGCTTATCGCCCGATTTCACACCCAGCAAACGGCGGATTTCCAACGGCAGAGTAACCTGGCCGTTTTCGGAAACTCTGGCTAAATTCATAACTATCACCCTTTCATTTTCATTTATCATATTCACCGCAGCTTCCGCCCCGCCTCAATCAGCTCCTCCGCCTGGCGTTTGGTGGTGGCCGTCACCTTGTCGCCGGCCAACATTCGGCTGATCTCCTGCACCTTGGCCTCGCCGGCCAGCTCCTGCACGCCCGTCACCGTGCGGCCGTCCTGCTCGCGCTTCTCCACCAGCAGATTATTGTCCGCGTAGGCCGCCAGCACCGGCGCGTGCGTCACGCAAATGGCCTGCGTTTCCTGCGCCACCTGCACCAGCTTTTCCGCCACGCTGCCCAGGGCCCGGCCGCCCAAACCGGTGTCAATCTCATCAAAAATCAGGGTGGGCACCTCGTCAAGACTAGCCAAAATCACCTTAATTGCCAACATAATACGCGACATTTCGCCGCCGGAGGCAATCCGGGCCACCGGCTTCAACTCCTCGCCAGGGTTGGGGCTAATCATAAACTGCACCTCGTCGCAACCGTCCGCCGCCGGGGCCTTGGTCGGCAAGGCCACCGCAAATTTGGCTTTGGTCATCTGCAAATATTTCAGCTCAGCGCCAATCCGGGCCGCCAACTCCTGGCCGGCCGCCTCGCGCAGACTGTGCATCTGACCGGCCGCCTGCTGATAGTCAGCCGCCAGCTTGGCCTCGCGGCTGGCTAAATCCGCCAGATACTCCTCCCGATTCTCCCGCCGCTCCAGCTCCTGCTGATTAGCCGCCAAAATTTGCAGCAAACGGGCTTCGTCGGCATTATATTTTTTACAAAGCGCTTTCAGAGCAAACTGCCTGGCGTTAATCTCCTCCAGACGCGCCGGGTCGTCCACAATATTCTCCCGATAATCGCGCAGCTCCAGCGCGGCGTCCTCCAACTCGTAGTACAGGCTTTGCATACGCTCCTGCAAAGGAGCCACCGCCTCGTCAAAGCGTTGCAGCTCCTCCAGCTCCCGCACCACGCCGTCCAAAGCCGCCAGCACCGCGCCATTGCCGGCGTAAAGCGCACTGTAGGCCCGGTTAGCACGCTCACTGCGCCGCTGCACGCTTTCCAGCCCGGCCGCCTCCTTGGCCAGCTCCTCCGCCTCGCCGGGGCGCAGCTTGGCCGCCGTCAGCTCCTCAATCTGAAACTGCAAAAAACGCCGCCGCTCCGCGTCATCAGCGTCCTCCTGCTGGGCCTGGGCCAGCTCCCGCGCCGTCTGCTGCCAAGCCTGATAAGCTGCCGCCACCTGCCGCCGCTGCTCGGCCACCGCCTCGCCGCCAAAGCTATCCAGCAAATGCAGCTGTTTATCCGGCTCCAGCAGGCTCACGTGCTCGCTCTGGCCGTGAATATTAATCAACAGCCGCCCCACGGATTTCAGCGCCGTCAGCGGCACCGGCTGCATATTAATCCGGCAGGAAGAACGCCCGGCCGCCTGCACCTCCCGGCTGAGAATCAGATCCTCCTCCGGGTCAATCTCCAGGCCCAGCTCGGCCAACGTTTGCTGCAAGCCGGCAGAAAAGGGCGGCGCAAACACGCCCTGCACCCGCAGCTTGTCCGCGCCCCAACGCACCTGCTCGCGCCCGGCCCGGCTGCCCAGCAGCAGAGAAACCGCGTCTAACAGCATTGATTTGCCCGCACCAGTTTCGCCAGAAAGCACATTAAGCCCCGGCTGCCACAGCAGCACAGCCTTTTCAATCAAAGCCAAATTTTCAATATAAAGCTCCGCAAACATTTTATTTTACCTCAATTTTATCTTACCTCAATTTCCCCGCCCTTTAATCTTCGACCCAGCTGCCGGCCGCGCCTATTCCACATATTCGTGCAGGCGTTTCACCAGTTCCTTGGCGCACTGGCTGCTTGGGGTCAGCACAAAGATAGTATCGTCGCCGGCCACGGAGCCCAGCACAGCCTCCCAATTCATCGTGTCCAGGCAGGCGGCCACCGCGTTAGCCATTCCCGGCAGGGTTTTCAGCAGCACCATATTCTCCGCCCCCAGCACCTTCAGCACATTATCCCGAAACATTCGGCGAGAGCGATCGCCATTGTTCACCACCACCGCGGCCGGCAGGCTGTAGCGAAAGGTGTTCTCGGAGGACACCACCTTAATCAGCCCCAGTTCCTTAATATCGCGGGAAATGGTGGCCTGCGTCACATCAAAGCCAAACTTGCGCAGCTCCTGGGTCAGCTGCAACTGCGTTTCGATATTCTGGTTCTCCACAATCTCCCTAATCATTCGATGCCGTTTATTTTTCATCAAGGCCAGGCCCCTTTCTGCTCGTTGTAATATTATTCCGCCAACCGACTACTCCGTCAGCAGCTTGCTTTTCAATTTTTTCAGGAACATACCGCGCTCCGGCCAGACGAAAATCGCCGGGTGCTCAAAGCGGCGCACCTCCACCACATCACCATTGGCAATGTCATGAAACTGCTGGCCGTCGAAAGCGATTTTGGCCGAATCCGCCGCGCTGCTCACCCGCAGCTTGATGTCGCTTTCCGCCGAAACCACCATCGGCCGGGAATACAAGCTGTGCGCCGCCACCGGGGTTATCAGCATAACCTCCGTTTCCGGCAGCACAATGGAGCCGCCGGCGGAAAGCGAGTAGGCGGTGGAGCCGGTGGGCGTGGCCACAATCAGGCCGTCGCCTTTCATTTCCACGGCCAGGGTGCCGTCAATCCACACGTTTATATCAATCATACGGCTGATGTTGCCGTTGTTGATGACAATATCATTCTGGGCCACTCCCTCGGCAATCGGCTGGCCGTTGCGCCAAACCCGGCCGAAGATTTGCATGCGCGGCTCCGGGAAATATTCGCCCTGCACCAGCCGCAGCAAATTGTGCGGCATACCCTCCGGCTCCAGGGACATCAAAAAGCCCAGGTTGCCCATATTCACCCCCACCAGCGGAATATCCAGCCGGGAGATGGCCCGCGCCACGGCAATCAGGGTGCCGTCGCCGCCAAAAACCACGGCCAATTCCGGCCAGCAGGCCCGGTCCAGCTGTTGCAGGTCGGCCAGCAGCAAGTCCGGCCGGTGCCCGGAGTAGCCCGGCAGCTCGCCGTCTTTGGGCAGCAGCAGCTCCACCCCCTGCGCCTCCAGCAGGGCCGCCGCCGAACAAGCCGCCTTAACCCCCCAGGCCTTGTGTTCGTTCAGTAAAAAAACCACCCGGTTTATCCGTTTAGCCATTGGCAAGTCCCCCCTTGTTCTCGTTTTTATGCAGAATATTCACTATATATACAATATGTTTTTTTAAGCAATTTGTCAAGTCTTTTCTGCAAATTAAAGCAGCGTTTTTTAACTTAAAGCCGCTTTAATATTCCTTTCAGGCAAAAAGGGGGCTAAACCGTTAAATCTTTTCGGCTTAGCCCGCAAATTTTATTCACTTTTTGTATGCAAGGTTGCCGCCGCCTGCTGCACCACGTTCTCCGGCTTTGGCATATCAGCCCCGCCGGCCTGCGGCTGCTTGCCCAGCCAAAGCAGATATTCAATGTTGCCCTTGGGGCCCTTGATTGGGGAAAAATCCAAACCCCAAGCGTAAAAGCCCAAGGCCTCTGCCGCGGCCAGCACCTGGCGGATAACTTCCAAATGCACGGCCGGCTCCCGCACCACGCCGTTTTTGCCCACCTTTTCCCGGCCGGCCTCAAACTGCGGCTTAATCAGCGCCATCACAAAGCCCTGCGGCTTCAGCAGCGGATAAAGCGCCGGCAGCAGCTTGCCTAGGGAGATAAAAGCGGCGTCAATGGTGGCCGCGTCCAGCGGCTCCGGGATTTGCTCCGTCGTTAAATAGCGGGCGTTGGTTTCCTCCAACACCACCACCCTTTCGTCCTGGCGCAGCTTCCAGGCCAGCTGGCCGTAGCCCACGTCCACGGCGTACACCTTGGCCGCTCCGTTTTGCAGGGCGCAGTCGGTAAAGCCTCCCGTGCTTGCCCCAATATCCGCCACCACCAGGCCGGCAAAATTCAGCCCAAAGCTTTGCACCGCCTTGGCCAGCTTTAAGCCGCCGCGGCTGACAAAGGGCAGCTCTTGCCCCGTCACCTGCAAGTCGGCCTCCGGCTTCACCTGGGCGCCGGCCTTATCCACAATCTGCCCGTCCACGCTCACCCGGCGCGACATTATGGCCGTCCGGGCTTGCTCGCGGCTGGGGAACAAGCCATTTTCAACCAATAAAACATCTAAGCGCATTTTAACCATTTTATATTGTACCTCAATTTACTATTTCTATCTTAATTGTACAATATTTTTAGATCAAAAGCAAGGCTATAATATAGGTTAAATTATTTCGCAGTGGCAACAATAATGCGTATCCGCCCGCCCTTGCTCATGCTCTTATCGTAATAAGCGCGCAATGTGTAGTTACTGCTGTTCAGTAAATTCAGGCTGGTTTGGTAGTAGGAGCCGTCGCGGCTTTCGTAAACCTGCACGCCGTCGGCCAGCAGCCATTTAACCCCAGCCGAATCGGTGACGCTGTTGGCCCCGTCGATAGACTGCAAATTAACGCTGCTCAAATTGCTCATTGAAACCACGCTTTCGCCAATCTGCAAAATGGCTGCCGCGCCCCGGTTGACATTGTAAGACACATTGCCACCGCCAATTTTCTGCACCTGTCCGTTGATTACGCACTCGTAGCTGCCGCTGCTGCCCTCCTCGTCGGCCTTTTGCAAAATGCCGTAGGTGAACAAGTCGCCACTGACGTTGTTCAAAATCAGCTTGCTGATGTAACCGTCCTCGTCCTGCTCCCAATACAGCACGTCGGAGGCCTCCAGGCGCATGCCGGCCAGCCGGCTGCGGTGCAGCTTAACCGCCGCAACCTTAATCGGATTGGCTTTGGTTTGGTAAACGTCCAAAATTTCCACATTGGCCGCCATCTGCCGGTTGCCAATTCGGTTGGCTTCCGCATCCACCGTGCCGCTCAGATTGCCGCGGGCGGAGCTGCCCAAGCCGCTTATCGTGCTGGTGCCGCCGCTGGTACGCACCCGCACCAAAGCGCCCACATTGTAGCCCTTGTTGGTGGAAATCTCGTAGCTTTGGCCGTCGGTTGCCAAAACTTGCACATAGTCGGTGCGGTAATCGTTGGCGGAACTATCGCTGTAATTTTTGGTGCCCACCGCGCTCACCACGCCAACCAGCTCGCTGGTGGTGGCCATGGTAGCGTTGCCGCTGCCCGCGCCCAGCACCGCCACCACGCTGTCGTCCCGGCCCAGCAGCACCGTCAGGCTTTCGCCCAGGCTATGGCCGCCCAAAACGGAAAGGGCGTAGGCCGCCTCGCTGCTGCCCACCTTGTAGGTAACGCCGGAGATAACCACGCTTTCCGGGCTGGTGCGGTCCGGCAAGGCGTTTTCATAAGTGCCGGTGCGCTGCTTGTTGTAGGCCCAAACGGTGCGCATACCGCTGGAATAGTAAATCACGTCGTTCACCTGCACGCCAGCTGTGGAGCTGGCCGCGTCGTTGCGGTAAACAGTGGTCGGCTCAAAGCCCAGGCTGCTCTGCCAGCTGCTGTCGGAAACCACAAAGGGCCCGGAAATCTTGTCGTTCAGCAGGGAGAGGTAATCAATGCGGCCGCCCGCGTCCAGATTATAGCCCAGGGTTTGGGCCAAAACCTGTCCGGATTTGGTTTTCGCATTCAGCATATTGTAAATCAGATAAGCGCAGTCGCGCCGGGTCAGCTCGACCTCCGGGTCGCTCAAACTGAGGCCGTCGTCCAGCTTCAGCGAATGATAAAGCGACATCTGGCCGGTGGGATAGCTGCCGGCAAAATCGGCCTCGGTGTAGCCCAGGTTTTTCAGAACCACCGTCACGGCCTCAGCCAGCTTCACGCCGGCGTCCGGGCGGAAGGTGCCGTCCAGATAACCGCTGATCAGGCCCATATCCCGCGCAGTTTTAATATAACCGGCCGCCCAGTGGCTGCGCGTCACGTCGTTGTAGGGCGAAAAGGAGCCCTGCATTTCCACCGCGTCTTTGCCGGAGCTGGCCGCCAGCACCATTTTGGTGAACTCCGCCCGCGTCACGCCGGAGCTCAGGTTCAGGCTGCCGCTTTCGTCGCCGTTCATAATCTCCAGCGCCGCCAGCACGTTCAGCATGCTGGCCTCGTTGAGGGCCGCGCCGCCCTCCGCCGCCCAGGCGACGGCCGGGTGCAGCCCGCAGAAGACCATAAACAGCAGGCTGAAAATTATATATCTTGCTTGCTTCATTAAATTATTCCTCCTATATTAATCGTATCTCAAAGCGTCAATCGGATTAAGCTTCGCCGCCTTATTAGCCGGTAAGTAACCGAATATAATGCCAATGCCCACGGAAATGCCGAAAGAAAGCAAAATCGGGCTCAAGGTTGGCGTGATGGTGGTGTTCATCAGCACGCCGGCCGCCGCGCCCACCAGAGAGCCCAGCACAATGCCAATCACGCCGCCAATGGCGCTGGTGCTGGCGGCCTCGATGATAAATTGCAGCCGTATATCCCGCCGCTTGGCCCCCAGCGATTTGCGGATACCGATTTCCCGCGTGCGCTCCGTGACGGAAACCAGCATAATATTCATAATCCCAATGCCGCCCACCAACAGGGAAATGCCGGCAATGGCCGCCAGCACCGTCACAATGGTGCTTTGCATTTTGTTGTATTCCTCCAGCATTTCGCTCAGGCTTTCCACATAGTAAAAGCCGCCGTCGTCATCGTCGCTGGAAAGCTTGGCCGCCAGCATGGCCTCAATCGTTTCCCGCGCCGCCGCAATGTTCTCCTTGCTGGTGGCGTTCAGGCCGTAGTTGTTCACCCGGCTGGTGCCGTTAAGCTGCAAAGCCACGGTGTAAGGCAGGAAAATATTATTGTCCTCGCTGCGCTCCGTGTTGTCGCCCTGTTGCTCAATAACCCCGATTACCGTCAGCGCCTCGCCGTTAATTTTGATAACCTTGCCCAGCGCGTCGCCGCCCAGATAATTCTCGGCCACATAGCTGCCAACCACGCAAACGTGCTCCTTGCGGGCAACGTCCACATACTGCAAAAAGCGCCCCTGGCTCATCTTCAGCAGCTGCAGGCTGTCATAGGCCTCGCTTACGCCGTTCAGAGAGGTTTGCCCAAACGCTTCCGTGCCGCTTTTGGCCTGGCCCTCCACATTCACCAGCGGGCTCAGGTCGCAAAGCAAGTCCGGGTTGCTGTTCACCAAATCATACATATCGTCAACCGTAACCTGGCGGGAGGATTCTCCCCGGCCGTAAACGCCCACCTGGATAATATTTGCGCCCAGGCTGCTGAACATCTCGTTCACTTGGTTCATCAGGCCTTGGCCAATGCTCATAATCGCAATCACCGCCGCCACGCCGATAATAATGCCCAGCATAGTCAGAATAGAGCGCAGCTTGCTGGCCATCAAGCTTTTGAAAGACATCTTAAACGCTTGCTGTATATCCATTAAACCGCCTGCACCTCCTCCGGCAACGGCATTTCGTCCGGCTGCACCACGGCCTCCGGCCTATCCGCCGGCCCGTCGTAAATTATCCGCCCGTCCGCCAGCCGCACAATGCGCTCCGCCTGCCGGGCGATGGAATTGTCGTGCGTAATCAGCACAATGGTGCTGCCGCCCCGGTGCAGCTTTTGCAAAAAGCTCAGCACCTCGCGGCCGGTGTGGCTATCCAGCGCGCCGGTGGGCTCGTCAGCCAAAATCACCTGCGGGTCGCCCGCCAGGGCCCGCGCAATGGAAACGCGCTGCTGCTGGCCGCCGGAAAGCTGGCTGGGCAGGTTCTGGGCCTTTTCGCGCAGGCCCACCCGCTCCAAGGAGGCCAAAGCCCGCCGCTGCCGCTCCGCCGGCGGCAGGCCGGCGTAAAGCAGGGGCAGCTCCACATTCTCGCACAGGTTCAGCTTAGGAATTAAGTTGTACTGCTGGAAGATGAAGCCCAGCATTTTGTTGCGGATTTCCGCCTGCTCGTCGTCCTTCATCGTGGAAACGTCCACCCCGTTCAGGTGATAGCTGCCGGAGGTTGGCACGTCCAGGCAGCCGATAATGTTCATGCAGGTGGATTTGCCGCTGCCGCTCTGGCCCACAATGGCCACAAACTCGCCCCGTTCAATGGTTAGGGAAACGCCGTCTAAAGCCCGCACCTCGGAATCGCCCATCTGGTAGATTTTATAAATATCCTGTAATTCAATTAAAGCTTCTGCCATTATCCGCTCACCGCCTTAGCCAGCAGTTACTACAACTGTACCGCCTGGGCCGCCCGGCCCGCCGGGCCCGCCAAAGCCGCCGGACATATCCATACCGTTAGCCGGCACGGCAATCATCTCGCCCTCCTCCAGGCCGGAAATGATTTCTATGTAGGAATCATCGTTAACGCCAATTTCCACCTCGCGCCAAACGTAGCCCTCCGGGGTGGTTTGGCCGGCCGGCGGCTCCACATCGCTTTCTGCCTCAGCACCTTGCACCAGCACCAAATTGCCGCGCTGCACCGCGCCTGCCGGCACCGCCAGCACATTCTCCGCCTGTTGCAGCATAATGGTGGCGTTGATGTTCATGCCCGGCAGCAGGTTGCCGTATTCGTCCAGCTTCACCGTCACCGGGTAAGTGGTTACGCCGTTGTTGCTTTTGCCATTGATACTGATTTTGCTGACGTAGCCCTCAAACTGCTCACCCTCCAGGGCGTCGCAGGTGATTTGCACCTTTTGGCCCACTTGCAGCTTGCCGATGTCCAGCTCGTCAATATTCATCGTAAATTCCAACTGGCTCATATCGTAGATAACCGCCATCTCGCTGGCGTTGTTGTTGGAATCAATGGTGTCGCCCTGCTCAAATTTCTTTTCAATCACCGTGCCAGCAATCGGCGAAGTAATGGTGTACTCGTCCAGCTGGGCCTGGGCGTTGTCCAGATTCAGCTGGGCGTTGCGCAGCCCCGTTTCCACCTGAGTGGAGGAAAGGCGCAGCAGGCTTTGCCCCTTGCTCACAACGTCGCCCTCTTTAACGTAAAGCTCCGCCAAATCGCCGCTCACTTCCGCCATAATCTGCTCGCTGTGGCGATATTCAAAGGTGCCGCTGCCCGCGCAGACAAAGCCGCCGGCCTCCGCCGTGGCAAAAACGCCCTCCGTCAGGCCGCCGGGGTTCTGCACCAAAATGCTCACCTCGTGGGTCAGGGTGCCGCCGGTGCCCACCTGCTGCACCGAGGAAATCTCCGTAATCGTGCCGGAAAATCGCTCGCCGGTGCTCTGCATAATCACCTCCGCCGTTTGGCCGGGTTGCAGCTGAGCGGCCTCCGTGGTCAAAAATGGCACTTTCAGCAGCATATTCTGCCGGTCCTGCAATTCAATCAGCAGGCTGCCGGCGTTCACGCTCTCGCCCTGCTCGTAATGGATTTTCACAATCTGGCCGTCCGCCGGGGCCGTCACATTCAACTTGCCGGCCTCCTCCTGCGCGGTTTGCAGGTTCAGCTGGCTTTGGGTGTAGCTGTTTTTGGCCCGGTCCGGGTCAATCTGAAAAAGAACCTTGCCGGCTTCAATAACATCGCCCTCCTCAAAAGGCGCGCTTAAAACATCGCCCGTAACCAGGGCCTTAACCGTGTAGGAATTGACCGGCTGCACGGTGCCTGTGCCCTCCAGGGTGGAGGAAATCGTGCGCCGCGCCACCTCCTCAAAGAAAAATTCCGGCGCCGGCGGCTCCTTTTCCGCCAACATTCCGGGCACACGGGACGCCACCAACAGCAAGACTACCACACCGGCTGCCACCATCAGCTTCTTCTTGCCGCTGAGCCCGCTCCACTTTGTTTTGCCGTTTTTCACGGCTTGTGAGAGTTTAGACATCTGCTACCTCCTAAAAATATTGCTGTAATATGTTTCAGCTTAATTATACAATGCCTTTTTCAAGTTTTTATGTGTCTTACGTGAATTTTGTGTGAAGAAATTGGAAAAATTATGTGTGCAATAAGCTGTTTTTCTTTATAATAAGTCAAGGCGGTATTCCCCAAATGAAATACCGCCACGATCAAGGTTTCTATGCTATAATTAAATCCTATCTACTAACAATCAGCAGATTTGCCCCTATCCCCCCCTATTTATTGTTAAGAATTTAGAGCCGCGCAATTTTTACGGTGCGCTTTCAGCTTTTTCAGGGCCCAATCGTAATGGCTGGAGGTGACGCTGACAAAATAGGAGCCCAACGCATTGTTGCCGGCCCACTTGAACACGCCCTTGCTGAAAAGCTGCTCATTGGAAAACTCCGCCGCCAAAGCCAGCACCGCCGCGTGCGACTGCGCCAACAGCGTCTGCGCCTCCGCCAGGCTGGTGTTTTGGTGCCGCTGCCAAAATTCCTGATTCATCTGGCCGTAGGTTTTCCAGTTGTAAGGCGCGGGCAAAAAGGGCCGCTCCTCCCCGGCCTGGTTGGCCTGCACCCATTTAAGCAGCAGCTGGTGCCACTCCCAAAGGTGCACCCAAACGTCCCGCAAATTCTTATCCCGCCGCCAATGCGCCTCTTTTTTCTTTTCGTCTGCGGAAAAATCAAAGGGCGTTGCCAGCTCCGCCGCCGTCAGGCCCGCGGCAAAATCATTCAGCTTCTGCCAGTTGGCAGCCGCCTGCTGCATTAAATCCTCTTTAGTGGTCGGTCTACTCATCACAAATTCCTCTTTTCTTTTAAGATAAACCTATTATACCGCATTTAATCTGACAACAGCCTGTCAGGTTTTATTTTTTTACTTGCTTTGCTTAGCAATATTTGCTATAATTAAAGCAACATTTTAATTGGAAAGGCAGGGTACATCAGATGAAAGTTGTTATTGTAGGCGGCGTGGCCGGCGGCGCCTCAGCTGCGGCCCGCCTGCGCCGCTTGGACGAGCAAGCCGAAATTACTATTTTTGAACGCTCCGGCTATATTTCCTATGCCAACTGCGGCCTGCCCTACTATATCGGCGGGGTTATTGAAGAGCAAGAAGAGCTGACGCTGCAAACCCCAGCCAGCTTCCAAAGACGCTTTAACATTGAAGTTAAGGTGGGCCACGAGGTGCAGGCGATTGACCGGGCCCAAAAGCAGGTCACCGTCTGCGATTTAGCCAGCGGCCAAACCTTTCAAGCCGGCTACGATAAGCTGATTTTGGCGCCCGGCGCTCAGCCGGTGCGGCCGCCGCTGCCCGGCGTGGACAGCCCGCGCCTGCTCACCTTGCGCACCGTGGAGGACACCCTGCATATCCGGGAGGCCGCCACGGCAGACGGCGTGCAGTCCGCGGTGGTAATCGGCGGCGGCTTTATCGGGGTGGAAATGGCGGAAAACCTGCGGGAGCTTGGTCTAAACGTCAGCCTGATTCAGCGGGAAAATCACCTGCTGGCCCCATTGGACCAGGATTTGGCCAGCTTCCTGCACGCTCACATGCGGGAACATGGAGTAAACCTGCTGCTGGAGCAGACCGTCACCGGCTTTGCGGAAACCGAGGCCGGCATTGCCGTGCAGCTGGCCGCGGGCGAGCCCGTCCGCGCAGATCTGGCGATTTTGGCTATCGGCGTGCAGCCGGAAAACGCCCTGGCCAAAGCAGCCGGCCTCCAGCTGGGCACCAAAGGCAGCATTACCGTCAACGAGCGCATGCAAACCTCCGACCCGGATATTTACGCCGTGGGCGACGCAGTGGCCATCACCAACACCGTCACCGGCCAGCCGGCTGTAATCGCCCTGGCCGGGCCGGCCAACAAACAGGGCCGCGTGGCCGCCGACAACATCGCCGGGCTGGACAGCCGCTATGCCGGCTCTCCCGGCTCCTCGGTGCTCAAGGTTTTTGAGATGACCGCCGCCTTTTGCGGCCTGAATGAGCAAGCCGCCCAGGCCGCCGGACTGGCCTATGAAAAGCTGATTGTTTCCCCGGCCTCCCATGCCGCCTACTACCCCGGCGGCCGCCAGATGACGATTAAGCTGCTGTTTGACAAACAGACGGAGAAAATCCTGGGCGCGCAAATTGTCGGCTTCGACGGCGTGGACAAACGGCTGGACGTTATCGCCTGCGCTATGCAGGCCGGACTTAGCGTCCGCGCCTTAAAGGAGCTGGATTTGGCCTACGCCCCGCCCTATTCCTCCGCCAAGGACCCGGTAAATATGCTGGGCTTTGTGGCGGAAAATGTCATCACCGGCAAGGTGAAGCAATTCTTTTATGAGGATATCGCCGGCCTCCCCAAGGACGGCAGCGTCACCCTGCTGGACACCCGCACGGAGGCGGAATATCGCCGGGGCCACGCGGCAGATTTTGGGCTGAATATCCCGCTGGACAGCCTGCGGGAACGCCTGGCCGAACTGCCGGCGGACAAGCCGGTTTACGTGATGTGCCAAACCGGTATCCGCAGCTACATCGCCTGCCGGATTTTGCAGCAAAATGGCTTTGACTGCTTTAATTTCGCCGGCGGCTATCGCTTCTATGCCAGTGTGCACGACGACCAATTTGACGCAGATTGCCGCACCGATTGCGGCCTGTAATATTATTTAAAATAGAAAGGAAGCTTGCGACTATGAAAAAATACGTTTGCGAAGTTTGCGGCTGGGTTTACGACGAAGCCCTGGGCGACCCGGAGCACGGCATCGCCCCCGGCACCAAATTTGAGGATCTGCCGGCTGATTTTGAATGCCCGCTGTGCGGCGTTGGCAAAGACCAGTTTAGCGAAGAATAAAGAATAAGACAAAGGCCCCGCTTCTGCATAATCCAGAGGCGGGGCCTTATATTTGTGAACGCATATTTGCAAAGAGCTATTGACTACATAGAAATCCAACCCAACACGTTGGCAATGGAGCTCAGCAGCACAACCAAAATGAAAACCGGGGCCAAATACTTCATAAAAAAGCCATACAACCGCTTGCCCCTAAAGGCGGAGGACTGCTCCACCTCCTGGGCAATCTTGTCCAGCCCCACCACGCGCGTCACCAGCAGGCAGGTGGCCAGCGCCGCCACCGGCATCATCAGGGAGTTGGCCAGGAAATCCAGAAAATCCAACACCGTCATACCAAGCAGCGTGAGGCCGGAAAGCACGCCAAAACCCATCGAGGAGGCCGAACCCAGCAGCAGGATAATCGCCCCCATCAGCAAAATGGCCTTGGTGCGGCTGAGGCCCAGCTGGTCCTCAAAGGTGGAAACGCCGGATTCCGCCAGGGAAATCGCGCTGGTTAGAGCTGCCATAAACACCAGCAAAAAGAACATCAGCCCGGCGCCGGTGCCAAAGCCCATGCTGGCAAACACCTTGGGAATGGTGATGAACATCAGCGAGGGCCCGGCGTTTAGGGTTTCCGGCGCGCCGCCGGAAAAGGCGAAAACCGCCGGAATGATCATCAAGCCGGCCAAAATGGCAATGCCGGTGTCGAAAATACCCACTTGATAGGTAGATTTTTCAATATCCACTTCCTTTTTCATATAGGAACCGTAGGTGTATAAAATGCCCATAGCGATAGACAGAGAATAAAACATCTGCCCCATAGCGGCCACCACCGTCATCCAGGAAAAGTTCTCCAGGTTGGGAATCAACAGATATTTCACGCCCTCCATAGCGCCCGGCCGGGTGACGGCGTAGCCGGCCACAAAAATTGCCAGCAGCACCAACAGCGGCATCATCACCTTGGAAACCCGCTCCACGCCCTGCTTCACGCCGGCCAGCAGCACCACCAGCACCGCCAGGCTAAAGAGCACAAACCAAAATTCCGCGCTGGCGCTTTCAGCAATAAAATCCGGGAAGTAATTATCATTGGCCAAAGTGGCCGTGCTGCCCCGCAGATACTCAAAAAGATACTTGGTCACCCAACCGCCAATCGCACAGTAATAGGACACAATCACCATCGGGATGATGGCGTTCATCCAGCCGCCAAAGCTGAAAGCCCGGCCACGCCCAAAAGCATGAAAAGCCCCCACCGGGCTGCGCTTGGTCATGCGCCCCAAGGCCGTTTCCGACACAATCAGCGCGTAGCCGAAAGTCAACATCAAAATCAGATACACCAACAAAAAAATGCCGCCGCCGTATTTGGCCGCCAAATACGGAAAACGCCAAATGTTGCCCAGCCCCACAGCGGAGCCGGCCACCGCCAGCACATAGCCCAGCCGACCGGAAAAGCTACTGCGGGGCTTAGCGTTTGGCGGTCTGCCGCCACTTTTTTCTGCTTTCATTTTTCAATAACCTCCTCCAGGTGACATCATTCTTTTTATGATAGCACATCTGGCAAGTACAATCAATATTGCTATTGTATATAGAATACATTAATTTGGCTGCCATAAATACTACATTTCAGCCTAAACTGTCCGTTTTATATTTTTAGCCGTTATGTTAAAATTAATAATAGCTACAAAAACTATTTATAACAGAAAGGGTGGGGTTGAAATGGGTAAGGATTTATTTTACGGTACTATTGAACATTCCGGCTTTGCGGTTCCGGATCTTGAGGCGGCCATTCGGTTTTTTACGGAGGTTTTGGGTTTTAAGCTGCTGTTTCAGGCGGAGCCTCAGCAAAAGGACGACGACAGCCTGCGCGATTACTTTGGGGTGCACCCGCGTTCCGTCGCTTACGGCGCTTTTTTGGAGTACGGCGGCAAAAAGATTGAACTGGTGCAGTGGGATTCCCCGGACAATCGGGAAATTGCCTTAAAACCCAGCGAGGCCGGCTGCGCACACTTGGCGATTACGGTTAAGGATTTGCAGGCGGCCGCGGCCTATCTGGCCCAGCAGCCGGGCGTTAGGGTGCGGGCCTTTTGCCCGCTGGGCTTTGTTTACGCCGTAACCCCCTGGGGAATGGAAATTCAGCTGCTGGAAAAAATCGAGTTTTAGAAAAAATCCTGTTTTAAACTTTAAGCCTGCCGGTTGGCAACAGCTGAGGCAGCTCCTGGGCAATCACAGTTTGCATTGTTTCAGCAATTTCCTCCAGCGCAATAGCCTCGCCGTTGCCGCTGCAGGCAAAAAGGCTCATCAGCCCGCCGATAATCAGCTCCAGCCTAAGCCGCAGCGTTTTATCCAGGCCGGCAAAGCTGATGCCGGCGGCGGCCGACCAAAGGCGGAGCATTTCATTTTTGAACCTTTGGGCAAAGCCGGGGTCCCCGTGGGCGCTCAGCAAATAACAAATCTGTTTATATAAAGCCTGATGGGAGGACACAAAGGCGGCGATTTCGTCATAATTCCGCTCGCCTGTGATGATCTGTACAATCAGGCTGGGCAGCTCCACCGGCAGGCAATGCAGCTCAATCTCCTCCAAAACCGCGTACACGTCGCAGTAGTAATAATAAAAGGTTGTTCGGTTGCAACCTGCCAAGGCGACGATTTCCTTAACGCTGATTTTGCCAATCGGCCGGCTTTGATAAAGCGCCCAAAAGGCCTCTTTAATCCGTTCCTTGGCGTTCGGGCTGGGGCTTTCCCTGCGTGGTCTGGCCATGGCTTGTTTCCTCCGTTTAATTAAAGCTGTTAATCCAATACAGTGTAGCATTTTGCGGGGCGGATGGCAAGCCTTTTTGTTGTATATATTATTTTGTATATATTATTTTAATAATAGTAGCTTTTTACCTTGACATTGATAAAAAAATTAGTTAAAATATGAAGTAAGAAATATTAACCTAATATTAAGTCGGCAAATGAGGAGGAAAAACGCAATGAAAAACGCAGAAATTTTACGTCATGTGGATCACACTCTGCTGCAAGCCGTGGCCACTTGGGATGAAATCAAAACCCTTTGTGATGAAGCCGTGGCCAACCAAACAGCCTCTGTCTGCGTGCCCCCAAGCTACATCAAACGCATTGCCGATACATATGGCCCAGCCGTGAACATCTGCACGGTGGTGGGCTTTCCTTTGGGCTATCAAACCACGGCGGCCAAGGTTTGCGAGGTACAGCAGGCCATTGCCGACGGCGCAAACGAGGTGGATATGGTTATCAACCTGGGCGATGTGAAAAACGGCGAGTTTGACAAGGTGACGTCGGAAATTAAGGCCCTGAAGCAGGCCGCCGGCAGCCATATCCTTAAAGTGATTATTGAAACCTGTTATTTAACCGAGGCGGAAAAAATTGAGCTGTGCCACTGCGTGACGGAGGGTGGCGCGGATTACATCAAAACCTCCACCGGCTTTGGCACGGCCGGCGCCAAAATTGAGGACATCCGCCTGTTTAAGCAGCACATCGGCCCGGCTGTGAAGATGAAAGCGGCCGGCGGCGTGCGCACCAAGGAGGATTTGGAGCTTTTCCTGGCCGAGGGTTGCGAGCGGATTGGCACCAGCTCCGCCTTGAAAATTCTGCAAGCGGCGGATTAACCCACCACCAAATGCAATGTAAACGCTCTCTGCACGCGTTTCATTAATATTATTTTGTAACAGGAGGATTTGCAAAATAAAGAAAAAGTTTTTAGCGATACTTTGTATCGCGGCGCTGGCGCTGGTTGGCCTGGCAGGCTGCGGCGGCGACAGCGGCACAACCCAACAAGGCAACGCCGGTAATCAGGACGGCGCGGCCACCGGCGGCACTGTAATCATTTACAGCCCGCTGACTCAGTCTATGATCGACTCTATGTGCACCCAGTTTGAAGCAGATACCGGCATCCACGCCGAATGCTTGGCCATGGGCACCGGCGATGCTCTGAAGCGTATTGAAACCGAGGTTGACAATCCGCAGGCCGACATTTTGTGGTCCGGCACTATCGGCACAGTTAAAAACCGTAGCGAGTTCTTTGCGGATTACACCTGCGCCAATGAAGAATTCTTCTTTGACGAGTACAAAAACGTGGAAGGCAACCTGACCCGTTTCGATACCATTCCCTCCGTTATCATGGTCAACACCGATCTGATTGGCGACATTGAAATCAACGGCTATGAGGACCTGCTGAACCCGGAACTAAAAGGCAAAATCGCTTTCTGCGACCCGGCGGCTTCTTCCTCCGCTTTTGAGCACCTGGTGAACATGCTGTACGCCATGGGCGGCGGCGACACCCCTGAGGGCTGGGATTATGTAACCAAGTTCTGCGAGCAGCTGGATGGCAAGCTGCTGAGCGGTTCCTCCGCGGTTTATAAGGGCGTTGCCGACGGCGAATACACCGTGGGCCTCACCTTTGAGCAAGGCTCTGCCCAGTATGTGGGCGCTGGCGCTCCGGTTAAAACCGTTTATATGGAAGAGGGCGTTATCTTCCGTGGCGACGGCGTTTACATCATCAAGAACTGCCCCAACGAGGAAAATGCCCGCGCTTTTGTTGATTGGCTGACCAGCAAGGACGTTCAGGAAATGATGAACAACACCCAGTATCGCCGCACTATCCGCACCGACGTGCCGGCTGGCGATGCAATGGTTCCGATGGATCAAATCAACGTGATTACTGACGATGAGGCCAACACGGCGGCTCACAAGTCTGAATGGCTGGATAAATTTAAGGATATTTTCACCCAGTAGTCTAAGTAATCTAAACTGATAAAAAACAAAGGGAAGCCTGGTAGAAGAACCGCTCCAAGGGACGGCAGCTTTCTGCCGGGCTTCCTTTCCCTTTTTTGGCAGTTTGGAAATAGAGAAAGATTAAGAGGATAGAAAAATGAGCGTATCAATCAACATTGACCACACGGTTAAAAAATATGGCGATTTAACCATTATTCCAGACCTTTCCGCCAATATCAAGAACGGGGAGTTTTTCACTCTGCTGGGCCCCTCCGGTTGCGGCAAAACCACCCTGCTGCGCATGATTGCCGGTTTTAACAGCATTGAGGGCGGCACCATCAGCTTTGACGAGCAGGTGATTAACGATATTCCCGCCCAAAAGCGCAACATTGGTATGGTTTTCCAAAGCTATGCCATTTTCCCCCACCTCACCGTGCGCCAAAATGTGGAATACGGCCTGAAGCTGCGCAAAATCCCCAAAGCGGAAATGAAGCAGCGCGTGGACGATATTTTGCGGGTGGTGCGGATTGAGGAATATCAGGACCGCCTGCCCGACCGCCTTTCCGGCGGCCAGCAGCAGCGCGTGGCCCTGGCCCGCGCCATTGTAATCCACCCTCAGGTACTGCTGATGGACGAACCCCTTTCCAACCTGGACGCCAAGCTGCGGATTGAAATGCGCAGCGCTATCCGCGACGTGCAAAAGCAGGTTGGTATCACCACGGTTTACGTCACGCACGACCAGGAGGAGGCTCTGGCTATCTCCGACCGCATTGCCGTGATGAAGCTGGGCGTTATTCAGCAAATCGGCTCGCCCCACAGCATCTACAGCCGGCCCTACAACGCTTTTGTTTCCACTTTCATCGGCCATTCCAACCTGTTCTACGCCACGGTGAAAAAATCCGGCGCAGATACACGGCTGGTGTTCAACAACGGCTATGAAATTGAGATGAAAAACCTGCTGCCCAGCGTGACCGACGGCCAAAAATGCGTGGTTTCCGTGCGGCCGGAGGAGTTTTCGCTGAACGATAGCGGCATGGAGTGCGAGGTTATCAACCGCACTTTCCTGGGCAAATATACCAATTACTTCCTGCAATTTGCCGACGGCGTAGTGATTGAGGACCAGCCCAGCATTGAGTACTCCCAGGATTTAGGCCACGTGGACACAATTATCGACACCGGCACCAAAATCCGCCTGCGCCCCAACCCCAACAAGATAAACGTCTTCTCCGAGGATATGGAGCAGAGCCTGATTAGGGATGTGAAACGCTATGACGAAATTTAAGATTAAATGGGATTTTTGGACCATCATCACAGTGGCCATCATCGCCCTGTTTATGCTGTTCCTGATATATCCCCTGCTCAGCCTGTTTTTAAGCGGCTTTAAGGAAACCGGTTCCGATGCTTGGACAATCGAGAACTACACCAAATTCTTCTCCCGCAAATATTACACGGAAGCCCTGCTGAACTCCTTTAAGTTGACGGCCTGCGTAACGGTTGTGGCCATTATGCTGGGTGTTCCGTTGGCCTATTTTATGTCTTTTTACAAAATCAAGGGCAAAGGTTTGCTGGAAATTCTTTTCATCATCTCTATGATGAGCCCCAACTTCATCGGCGCCTACTCCTGGATTTTGCTGCTGGGACGTAGCGGCAGCGTCACCCAGTTTTTGAAGGGCCTGGGCATCGACACGCCCTCCATCTACGGCTTTGGCGGCATGCTGTTGGTGTTTGCCCTGAAGCTTTACCCATTCATTTATATGTATGTTTCCGGCGCGCTAAAGAAGATTGACGTGGCCCTTTCCGAAGCGGCGGAAAGCCTTGGTTGCAGCGGCCTGCGCAAGGTTTTCACCGTGATTATGCCGTTGGTGACTCCCACCCTGGTGGCAGCCGCCCTGCTGGTGTTTATGAACTGTATGGCCGATTTCGGCACGCCGGCCCTGATTGGCGAGGGCTATCGGGTTATGCCCACCCTGGTTTATGCCGAATTTGTGGGCGAATCCGGCGGCTCGGCCAACTTTGCCGCCTGTATGGCTACTATTATGGTGATAATCACCGCGGCCATTTTCTTGCTGCAAAAGTGGTATGTCAACACCAAATCATTCACCATGAGCTCTATGCGGCCCATTCAGCCCAAATCGGTGAGCGGCTTTAAAGGCTTTTTCATTCACCTGTATATTTACCTGTTGGCCGGCCTGTCTATTATTCCGCAGTGCATGGTAATTTACACCTCTTTCCGGGCCACTCATTTGCAGGTGTTTGTGGACGGCTTCTCCCTGGAAAGCTACCGCAAGGTGTTTTCCACCGCCATTCAGTCCATCACCAACACCTATCTGTACTGCCTGATAGCCATTCTGGTTATCGTGGTTTTGGGTATGCTCATCGCTTACCTGGCCGTGCGTCGCAAAAGCTGGCTTACCAACCTGATTGACACCATTGCGATGTTCCCTTACATCGTGCCTGGCTCCGTGCTTGGTATCACTCTGCTGGTGGCTTTCAATCATCAGCCGCTGATGCTGGCCGGTAGCGCCTTGATTTTGATTATCTCGCTGGTAATCCGCCGTATGGCCTACACCCTGCGCTCCAGCTCGGCTATTCTCTATCAGATTAGCCCCAGTATGGAGGAGGCCGCCATCAGCCTGGGCGATTCGCAGCCCAAGGCCTTTGCCAAAGTGACGGCCAAGATGATGCTGCCCGGCGTGGCCTCCGGCGCAATCCTCAGCTGGATTACCCTGATTAATGAGTTGAGCTCCTCGGTTATGCTTTACACAGCCCGCACCCGCACCATGTCGGTGGCAATTTACAATGAGGTTATCCGCGCCAGCTACGGCACCGCCGCAGCCCTGGCCACTATCCTAACCATTACCACTGTAATCTCGTTGCTGATATTCTTCAAGGTTTCCGGCAGCAAGGACGTGACGATGTAACAAAAACCATTTATAACCGCAAATACCTCTCCGAAATCCTTCAGAGAGGTATTTGTTTTGCAACAATTAGCGCACATAAAAGCCCCCTCCGAAAGTTATCCAGAGGGGGCTTTTGCTATCTATATTTTATTTATGATATGGCTCATTTCGATTAATCTTCACAGAGCGATAAATCTGCTCGCAAAGGATAAGGCGCATTAACTGGTGCGGAAAAGTGGCCGGGCCAAAGGAAAGCTGAAAATCCGCCCGCTGCAAAACTGCCGGGGCCAGCCCATAGCTGCCACCGATGACGAAAACCAGCTCCCGGCGGCCACTGGCCGACCACTCCGCCAGCTTGGCCGCCAACTCCGGGCTGGCCAGCTGCCGGCCTTTAATAGCCAAAGCCACCACCAGAGCCTCAGGAGAAAGCTGGGCCAAAAGCTTTTGCCCCTCCTGCTCCACCAGCTGGGCAATCTGCGCCGCAGAGGCGTTGTTGGGGGCCGGCAGGTCCTTAACCTCCTGCACAGTCACCGGAAACACCGGCCGCAGGCGCTTCAAATATTCGTTAATCCCGGCTGTAAAGTAGGCCTCCTTAATGCTACCCACCGCTAAAATACGGCATTGCATCAGTCCGCCAACTCCTGCAAGGTCACTTCAAAATCCAGATTTTCCTCGCCGCGCACCACCGTCACCTTAACAGTGTCGCCAATTTGGTGTTCAAAAATGGCCGTTTGCAACTCCGAAAAAGTTTCAATTTTCTTTTCGTCCAAGGCCACAATAATATCGTAAACCTGCAAGCCAGCCTGCTCCGCATTACTGCCCTGGCTGGGCTCAATCATCACACCGTAATCCACGGAAAGCTCGTTGTAGTAGGCCAGCTGCGGGGTCACGTTGCAGATAATGCCCACGCCCAGGGCCGGGCGCACCACCTTGCCCTCCTTAATCAGCTGCTGGCAAATCTCCAGTACATCATTGCTGGGGATAGCAAAGCCCATACCCTCGTAGCCGGTCATACCAATCTTAATCGTGTTAATACCAATAACCTCGCCCTTGGCATTGCAAAGCGCGCCGCCGCTGTTGCCGGGGTTGATAGCCGCGTCCGTCTGCACCACCTTGAGCACCGTGCCGTCCGAGGTGGAAACAGAGCGGTCCAGGCCACTGATTACCCCCTGCGTCAGGGAATTGGTGAAATTCTCGCCGCCGGGGTTGCCGATAGCAATGGCCACTTCGCCCACCACCAGCTTGTCAGAATCGCCAAAGGTGGCCACCGTCAGCTCCTCGTTAGGCTCAATCTTAATCACCGCCAAATCACTGCGCTCATCTCGGCCAACCACCTCGGCCAAATAGGAATTGCCGTTGTAGAGGGTCACGCTCAGGCGTTCTGCCCCGGAAACCACGTGATTGTTGGTGATAATGTAACCGTCGTCGGAATAGATAACGCCGCTGCCCGTGCTGACAACCATCTCCGTAGTTTGCGAACTGCGCGAGCTGTACCAGCTATTGAAGCTGAACGCCCGCACGTTTTGAATATTGCTAATGAACACCACCGCTGGCGATACATTTTGCCCCACGGCTATGGTAGCCTCGTCGCTGCGGCCTTGAGTCAGGGCGGTGCTGTTCAGATTCAATAGCGGCGTTTCCGCATTGACTGGCTGATCGCCCGGAACATTGCTCACCGTCGGCCCTGCCTGAGCCAGCTGTTGGCTGCAAACCGCCCAGGAAACGCCGGCGCTGACCACTGCGCAAATCAAGCAGGCCAAAACCAGCGTCAAAAAACCGCCGCCGCGCCGTTTAGATTTAGACGCGGAACCTTTGCCATCAAAATCCGCCAAATAATTGTCCATTCAAAACACTCCTTTTATTAAGCTTAATTTAAGAGCAGCCCTCAATCCAGCTGCCAAACCAACGATTGCCCCAACGCCGGGGCCACGCTCAGCCACTGGGGCAGCTCCGCCACCGAAATCTGCCGGCTCAAAACCGCCGCCGCCGTGTCGTAGGCCAGCTTGGGCGTGTTGTTGGTTTCACTCAAATGCGCCAGCATCACCGGGCAAACGCCCTGCCGCTGCCAAAGCCAGCTCACCAGCTCCGCCGTTTGCGCATTGGCCAAATGCCCCTGCTCGCTGGCCACCCGCCGCTTTAGCGCGTAGGGATAGGGCCCTTGCAGCAGCATTTGCCTGTCGTGGTTGGCCTCCAGCACCAGGCCTGCCAAAGGTTCAGCCGTCAACGCAGCCAGCATGCCGCGGGTGACGCAGCCGGTATCGGTGATATAAGCCAAACGCTTGCCCTCTGCCTGAAACACCAGGCCCACCGGCTGAACCGCGTCGTGCGACGTTTTGCAGAAATCCAGCGCAATGTCCCCCAGCTGCAAGCCGTAGCTGTAATCATTTTGCAGGTAAGCCGGCACCTCCGACAGGCTGGCCCAGGTTTTGGGCGTGGCGTAAACCGGCAGGCTATATTTATAGGCCAGGCGGGCCACTCCCTGCACGTGGTCGGCGTGCTCGTGCGTAAGCAAAATAGCCGTCAGCTGCTCCGGTCGCTCGCCCACGGCTTGCAGGGCCTTTTCCAGGCGGGCCGCAGAGAGGCCGGCGTCAATCAGCAGCTTGGTGTCGCCGGCGCAAATCAGGGCGCAGTTGCCCTTGGAGCTGCTGGCTAGTGTAAAAAAATACATCTCTTTCTCTTTTCATCTTTCTAAAATAATTATAACTAGCTTTTATGAAAAATATATGAACATTGGCAGAATTTTTCAAGAAAATTTATTAAATCGCTAAGTGTTCACACATAAACCGGGCAGAGCGTTATTACTCTGCCCGGTTTTCGGTTCAAATCAATTTTACAGGAACAACGGCACAAACACCAGCGCAATAATCGTCATCAGCTTAATCAAGATGTTGATAGACGGGCCGGAGGTGTCCTTGAAAGGATCGCCCACGGTATCGCCGTTTACAGCTGCGGCGTGGGCGTCGGAGCCTTTGCCGCCGTGGTTGCCGTTCTCGATGTACTTTTTCGCATTATCCCAAGCGCCGCCGGCATTACTCATCATAACAGCCAGCAGAAAGCCGGTCACCAAGGAACCGGCCAGCAAGCCGCCCAAAGCTTCCGGCCCAAGCACCAGGCCAACCAGCAGCGGAGCCACCACAGCCAAAACGGCCGGCAGCACCATCTCGCGCAGGGCGGCGGTGGTGGAAATATCTACGCAACGGGCATAATCCGGTTTAGCAGTTCCCTCCATCAGGCCGGGGATTTCCCGGAACTGCCGACGTACCTCAGTAATCATATGGGCAGCGGAACGGCCCACAGCGCTCATCGTCATAGCGGAGAACAGGAAAGGCAGCATACCGCCTACAAACAGGCCGATAACCACCATCGGGTTCATAATATCAATGTTGGTAACCCCGGCTGCCTGGGTGTAGGCGGAGAACAGGGCCAGCGCTGTCAGCGCTGCGGAGCCGATAGCAAAGCCTTTGCCGATAGCGGCGGTGGTGTTGCCCACAGCGTCCAGGTTATCGGTAATCTCGCGCACGTGGTGCTCCAGGCCGGCCATCTCGGCAATGCCGCCGGCGTTGTCGGAAATCGGACCGTAAGCGTCCACCGCCACCACAATGCCGGTGGTGGAAAGCATACCCACAGCGGCAATCGCAATGCCGTACAGGCCGGCAAAGTAATAGGCTGCAAAAATACCGCAACAGATAACGATAATCGGCATAGCGGTGGAGGTCATACCGGTAGCAATACCGGAAATGATGTTGGTAGCCGTACCGGTTTCACAGGAAGCTGCAATTTCCTTAACCGGCTTGTACTCCGCCGAGGTGTAATATTCGGTAATTTTACCAATCAGGGTGCCGGCCACCAGACCCGCCACGCTGGCGATAAACACGCCCATGCTGGTGTAGCGGCCATCCAGGAAAGTTTCCGGCAACACAAATTTACAAATAACAAAGGTGCCGATAATGGACAGCAAAGTAGCTACGTATGTGCCGGTGTCCAATGCCTTTTGCGGATTTTTGCCCTCGCCGGTGCGCACAAAGAAAGTACCAGCAATACTGGAAATAATACCCCAAGCGGCCAGCAGCAGGGGCACAATCACGCCCTCGCCGTTGTTGCCGATAGCCAGGGAAGCGCCCAGAGCGATAGCGGCAATAACCGAGCCTACATAGGACTCAAACAAGTCGGAACCCATACCGGCTACGTCGCCCACGTTATCGCCCACGTTATCAGCGATAACCGCCGGGTTGCGCGGGTCGTCCTCCGGGATACCGGCTTCCACCTTGCCCACCAGGTCGGCGCCCACGTCGGCCGCCTTGGTGTAGATACCGCCGCCCACACGGCCAAACAGAGCTACTGAGGAAGCGCCCAGAGAGAAGCCGTTAATTACAGCCGACTGACCGGGGAACAAAACAATAATAATACCTAAGCCTAGCAGGCCCAGGCCCACCACGCTCATACCCATAACAGCGCCGCCGGAAAAGGCTACGCCCAGGGCCTTGTTCAGGCCGCTTTGCTGCGCAGCGTTGGCCGTGCGGGCATTGGCCTTGGTGGCAATACGCATACCAATGTTGCCGGCCAAAATAGAGCACACAGCACCAGCCACAAAGGGCACCACCGTCATCGGGTTCAGACCACCTTCCGTGCCGCCGGTGAGCATACCGGCCACCACAATCACCACGGCCATAGCGGCCACGAAAATCAGCAGGGTTTTGTACTGACGGCTCAAAAAGGCCATTGCACCCTCATGAATGGAGCCCATAATCTCCGTCATTTTGGCGTTGCCAGGCTCCACCGAGGTTACACGCTTGGCCAACACCACGGCAAAAAGCAAGGCCAGCACGCCGCAGGCTGCCGCAATTATGGGAGCCATTGCATTCAATTCACTCATAATTTTCTCCTTATCCTCCTGTTCTTTTTAAACAAACTTAACCCTTTCTTTTTAACGGCCAGGGTTAAAACATGGCCAGCAGCAGTGTCAGCAGCAAAAACAGCGCCGAAGCCGCGATTGAGCACTTGCTAAGCATCTCGTCCATACCTTTCTTTTTGCCGAAAAAGGTTTCCGCACCACCGGCAATGGAGCCGCTCAAACCCGCGCTTTTGCTGGACTGCAACAAAACGCTGACAATCAGCGCAATGGCGCACAGCATTTGCAAAATAGTCAACACCAAAGTCAAAATTTTTCACCTCCGCTTCCCTGCAACTATCTTTATTAAATTTAAAACGTATTAAAGTACCTTGTATTTTAACATATTTTGGGCTTATTAGCAAGGCATTTTCCAATTTTTTTGTATAACTTGGCCGGAAATTTAATTTTATTTTTTCCCTAAACCCCGCAAGCTAAAAATGATTTTATTTTTTTGTAGACGTAAGCCCAAAAATGTGATAATATTTATTTATAGCCCTTATGCCAAAATTTAATCCCCTAAGGAGGAATTTTCAATGAACGATAATTTGGCCCGCACTGAATATCAACGCAGCGAGTTACTGAACGGCCGTTTGGTTATGATGTCGCCCCGACTGGCCTACAATCATAACCGTATCGCCAGCAATATTTTTAAGCTTTTTGATAACTATCTTGCCGGCAAAAATTGCACCGCTATCGCCGACGGCACCGACCTTTATCTCACGGAAAAAGACCGCCTGGTGCCGGATATGATGATTGTCTGCGACCGCGATAAAATCAAATATAACGGCGTGCACGGCGCGCCCGATTTACTGGTGGAGGTGCTCTCGCCCGGCACCTACAAAAACGACCGCGGCTACAAAAAAAACCTGTACGCCAAATGCGGCGTGCGCGAATACTGGCTGGTGGAACCGGCCAGCTTCACGGTGGAGCAATATCTGCTGGAGAATGATCAGCTGGAGATTGCCGAAATTTATCACCTTTACCCCGATTATATGCTGGCCGATATGGACGAGCAGGAACTGGCGGCGATTGTTACCGCGTTCAAATGCAGCCTCTACGACGATTTGCTGATTAAGCTTGAGGATATTTTTGCCAATTTAATTTAAGTAAGGAAGTGTTACGATGTCTGAAAACTCACCCCGCCCCAACCCGCTGCTGGAACAGCGTTTTGAGCAGCTGGCGCAGGGCTTTTTAGTTTTTTGCCAAAGCGACGCGCTGCTGCCGAACGAGCTGCAAACGCCCCCGGTGTTCTTCAACGCCCCACAGGTGAAAAAGCTACTGACCTTCACCGATGACCACGAGGAATTTATGCCGGCCCTGCTGGAAACGCTGGCCCAAATCGGCCAAATGTCGATTTATCGCGGCTCTCTGGTGGGCTATCTAATTGGCCTCTTCGGCGAAAAGGGCTATGACAGCCGCCAAACGGACGCAGCCCTGGTGGATTTTTACCAGCGCGTGGTGCAGCTTAATGAGCAATATGTGGCGGCCGCCTGCCACCGCCTGGGCGTGGAACCCAGGCAACTGGCCGAGGACGACGCGCTGCTGAAGCGATTGGATATTCTGCCGCCGGCGGAGGCCGCGCCGGGTCAGCCTCAGCTGCAACAGGCCTGGTGCGCCTTTTCGCCTCTCTCGTTTGGCATGATGTCGCGTTTGGCGGCCAGCCGGCCAGCGCGGGAGCGTATGCGCAGCCACAATGCAAACGGCCGCCTGCCCAGCCTTTGCCGCCTGCTAAGCGAATGGCACGAGGCCGTCGGCTATATCCCCTATATGCTGGATTTGGCGGAGGACGAAACGGCCCTGGTGATTGCCCCGGCCACCGGGCGCGGCGTGGAGGTGCGTCTGCAACAAATCGACAGCAACAACCTCTTCTTTACCCTGCTGCAATTCGCCCTCTATCATAAAAACCTGCTGAACGCTCTGGATGCCGGGCCTTTCACCTACGACCCGGTTATTGAAAAAATCGCCCTGCACCAGCCGGTAGACGAAGAGGAATATCCCCAGCAGCTTTATCAGCAGGGCTGCCTAGGCTACTACAACTGGCGGGCCATGGGCACGGCCGGCATATTCGGCGGCCGTTTTGACGAAATGCAGGCCGTCTGGGGCGAGGGCTGCTTTGCCGAGGTGCCCCGGCTGAACGGCAGACCGGTGATTTTGGTAGGCCGGCCGCAGATTTTGCGCAGCTGGGGCCAAGCCTTTGTGGCCAGCACTCACATCAACCTGCAGCCCAGCGTGGAAATCCTGCGCGAGCTCTCCCAGGCGGAGGTGCAGCTGTGCCTGACGGAAATCCAAAGCGCCAGCCGCCGCCTAGTCGATTAATTTATATATGAAAGGAAAATGTTAATGCACATTCACGGTGGTGATATTTACACTTATCAGGGAATGTTGGATTTTTCGGCCAACATCAACCCGTTGGGCCTGCCGGAGGCCGTGGTGCAGGCGGCCGCCAAAGGGGCGGCCCTATCCGCCGCCTATCCCGACACCCAATGCCGGGCCCTGCGCCAGGCTTTGGCCCAAACCGAGGGGCCCGGCTGGCTGCAACCGGACAACATCATCTGCGGCAACGGCGCGGCAGACCTCATCTTTATGCTGGCCCTGGCGGCCAAGCCCCGGCGGGCCCTGCTGCTGGCCCCCGGCTTTCACGAATATGAACAGGCCCTGCGCGCCGTCGGCTGCCAAATCAGCTACTATTATTTGCCGGAAGCGGAGGGCTTTCAGCTGGACGTGGCCCGTTTGCTGGCCCAAATGCAGGCGGAAAAGCCGGATATGCTGTTCCTCTGCAACCCCAATAACCCTACCGGCCTGGCCTTGCCCCAGCCGGAGCTGCAACCACTGGCCGAGCGCTGCCGGCAGACGGGCGCGCTGCTGGTGCTGGACGAGTGTTTTAATGAGTTTTTGGACGAGCCCGCGGCCTACACCCTGAAGCCGCTGCTGCCCGCCAACCAGCAGCTTTTTATATTGAAAGCCTTCACCAAGCTTTACGCTATGCCGGGCCTGCGTTTGGGTTTTGGCCTTTGCACCAACGCCGCCCTGCTGGCCCAAATGGAGGCCTGCGCACAGCCCTGGCGGGTTTCTACACCGGCGCAGCTGGCCGGCCTGGCCGCCTTGCAGGAAACGGCTTACGTGGCCCAGGCGCAGGCGTTGGTGCAGCAGGAGCGGGCCTTTCTGCTGACAGAATTGAACAAACTGGGCTTGCAAACCTACAACTCTATGGCTAATTACCTGTTTTTCCGCGCTCCGCAAGCGCCAAAGCTGGCCGAGGCCTGCCGCAGCCAACAGCCCGGCGTTTTAATCCGCGATTGCAGCAATTATGTAGGTTTGGAGCCGGGCTACTTCCGGGTGGCCGTGCGCACCCGTCTGGAAAATGAGCAGCTTTTGCAGGCCTTGGCCGCCGGCTTGCAGGAGGTGTCGGCATGACGAGCTGCACAACGCCAGACACGCCGGGCCTGATTCATATTTACACCGGCGACGGTAAAGGCAAAACCACGGCGGCCGTCGGTTTGGCAGTGCGCTGCGCTGGCAGCGACGGGCAAGTTGTTTTTTGCCAGTTTATGAAAAATAACCGCTCTTCGGAGCTAAATATTCTGCGCCAGCTGCCGCAAATTCAGCTGGTGCAGGCGGAGCAATGCTTCGGCTTCTATAAATACCTGAACGAAGAGCAACAAGCCGCCGCTGCCCTGGTTTGCAGCCAACTGCTGGAGCAGGCCATAGCCGCCGCTGAAGAAAGTAACGCCCGGCTTTTGGTGCTGGACGAAGCTATCTCCAGCTACAACCACGGGCTACTGCCCCGGCAACGTCTGCTGGACTTTTTGCAGCACAAGCCGGCCGGGCTGGAGGTGGCGCTGACCGGCCGCGACCCCGCGCCGGAGCTGGCAGAGCTGGCCGACTATCTTTCGGATATTCGCAAAATCAAGCACCCGTTTGACAAGGGGATTGCTGCCAGAGAAGGCATCGAAAAATAGCTAAATATAAGCAAAGCGACGTTTCTCCACGGAACGCCGCTATAAATTAAGATGGCATTTCCCATTACCTCTGGGCCAAATGCCGTCTTGTTTTTTTGCGATATTGGCGAAATTATTCGTCCGTAAATTCAAACAGCTCCTCCACCGTCGTCTGAAAAACTCCGGCAATATCCATTGCCAGCTTCAACGAGGGATTATATTTGCCATTTTCCAAATGGACAATCGTTTCACGCCGAGCGTGCACCAATTCCGCCAATTCGCTTTGCTTTAAGCCTGCTTTTTCTCGATATTCCTTAATCCTTGTTTTAAGAGACACCTCAGACTCCCTTACTGTCCATCACGCAAAAGATGACGAAGCGGACAACGGCCAGCAGCAATATCAGGCCCACCAGCGCATAGCCCGCCGCCACGCCGTCTATACATCGGAGGGCACAGGCAAAGGCGATGACGGCGGCGGCCGCCACCATGATCTTTAGGCCGATTGCATCTGTTCTGCGTAAATTTTGAATTGCCAACTCGTCCTTTTCTTCTTTGCTGTATTTCCAAATTCGGATTGCCTGCAACCCAAAAAAAATAACGGTAAATATGACAAGCATATCCTGAATTGTCGTATAGTAATCCTGCCAATCCCGCCTGGCCCACATCCAGTAGTAGCAGGCCAGCAGCATTGCATAAACAATTTTTGTTCCCACAATTTCCTTTAAGGTGACTTTCGTTTTCATCGTCCAACCCCTCCAAGTGATATATTTTTAACTTTATTAATGTTATAAATATATCACTTTTACAAGGTTTTGTCAATAGCAAAAGCCAATTTAACGCAAAGGTTGGGCCGCCTCCGCGTGCTGCACAAATATATCCGCAATGCCGTCCAGCTCGCCTAGGCCGCGCAGCACACAGTCCACCTGATAGCCGGCCTCCTGCAAGCGGCTTTTCCAGCTGTCCGGTTCATCGCCGGCCATATCGTTGGTGGCGTGGTCGCCTGCCACAATCATAAAAGGCGCTAAACGCACCCGGCGATAAGGCGTTTTAGCCAACAAGCTAAGCACGTTATCCAAAGCCGGATAGGCCTCCACCGTGCCGACAAA
This sequence comes from Bacillota bacterium, assembly GCA_021769035.1. Classification (GTDB taxonomy): domain Bacteria; phylum Bacillota; class Dehalobacteriia; order UBA4068; family UBA4997; genus Avidehalobacter. The sequence goes on from JAETTP010000002.1 coordinate 44,249, forward strand.
AATATTCGTATGCCCAACATCCTTAAACATATAATCCAGCGCGGCGTAAACCGGGTTGATTTGGTGGCTGGTGCCGTGGCCCATCAAAACCAGCGCCTTGTCCGGCTCGCCGTCCAGCTCCTTAGCCACCACGTCAATCGTCTTAAACATATCCGCCGCCTCGGCCAGCAGCGGCTGGCCCACGCTCAGCTGGGCGAAGTTGCCTGCCTGGGCCTGAAGCTCCGCCAGCATCAAATCATTTTCCACACCGGGCAAAATATGCGTGGGCTGCACCAGCACATCGTCAACGCCCTCCGCCTGCATCCGGGCCAGGGCCTGGGCCACAGTGTCCACCTGCAAATTCTGCTCCCGGCCCACCTTGGCAATAATCATCCTGCTGGTCCAGGCGCGATACAGCTTGCGCTCCGGAAAAGCGGCCTGCAAAGTTGCTTCCAGTTTTTCAATAGTTTTCGCTCTAGTTTCAGGATAGCTGGTGCCAAAACTAACCACCAGCAACGCCTTGTTTTGCTCCATCGTTTAACCTCCCAACAGCTTAACAAGTTTCATTTTGAAAAATATTGGAATTAGATATTCGTCCCCGCAAGCCAAAACCCTGCTTGCTGCTTATATTATGCGCCAGGCCGGCTGAAAATAATAGGGTGAATAAAAAAAGCCCCCGAAGAAGCGCGTCCTCAGGGGGCTTGAAATCCTTTAACTTTTGTGCCAAAAACGAAAAATTACTTCCATTTGCGTTTTCTGGCGGCCTCAGACTTTTTCTTTCTTCTGACGCTAGGCTTTTCATAGTGTTCATGCTTACGGATTTCGCTCATAACGCCGGAACGCTGGCAGGTCCGTTTAAACCTACGCAAAGCACTGTCAAGGGACTCATTCTTGCCAACTTTGACCTCGCTCACTGTTTCCCCTCCCCTCGCAATCAGCGGCTACCCGCTGAAGACTTGCAGGATAACATCCTCGAAATTATGTCAACCGCAAAAAGCGGCGCTCTCACAAAAAAAACAGCTTAACAAATCAACTGCCAAAAAGGTGAACCGGCCCCGACAAAATATCCCTTTGCAGGCTGATATTACGGCCGGTAAAAACATCACCTAAAATATTATATAATTTTTTGCGTGGATAGTCAACAGTTTTTTCCGCAATCGGCTAATTTTAATTCAGTTTTTTCTCAAATCAGCCCCGAATATCCCCCAAAGGCTCCCCACCCAGCAGATGATAGTGCAGATGAGCCACCTCCTGGCCGGAATTGGGGCCGCTGTTGGCCACCACCCGGAAGCCGCTTTCCGCCACGCCCTCCTGCTCCGCCAGCTGCCGGGCCAAAAGCTGCATTTTGCCCAGCAGGGCCGCGTCCTCCGGCCCGGCCTCCGCCAGGCTGGCTAAATGCTTTTTGGGAATCAGCAAAATATGCACCGGCGCTTTGGGCGCAATATCCCGAAAAGCCAAAATCTCCTCGTCCTCGTAAACCTTGGTGCTGGGGATTTCCCCCGCCGCAATTTTGCAAAACAAACAGTCGCTCATAAAAATCTCTCCTTTTTACATTAAACTTTTTACATTAAATCTGAAAGCAGCTTAACAATCCGAGAGGTATCGGCCGTATAGCAATAATCAGTCGACACAATTCTACTATTATCCAGGATTGTAAATTGCCCAATCGCTTCATTTTCAGCACTAAAAATATTTATTACGTACAGATAACCGTTTTCGCTATGCTTAACCTTTCTTTTTATAATCGGTGACAGATCGTTCAGCTGTTGAACCAGTTGAGAAACCTCCTCGCTGTCCGCAATCCTGGCCTGCGCACCGCTCAAGCCGTCCAATACGTCAACATACGCGCCAGCAGAGGCGGTTAGCTCAAACCGGCCTGGCAAAGCGTACCGCAACCCGGCTGCTACCAACAACGCAAGCAACAACAGCCATAGCAATTTTCGCTTTTGATGCACCATAGCTCCCTCTATTCCGCCAGTTTAGCAATTATTTCGTCGCCGCAATCCGGCAGCAGACCCAGCGGCAACACCTGCACAAACCGGCCGGCCAGCTGCGACCCCAGCCCCGGCACAAACACCGGCAGATAATCCGCGGTGTAGCCCTGCATACCAGCCTGGCCCGCACGCTCCACCGGCTGCTCCAGCAGCACACGCAGGCTTTGGCCCTCCACGCAACGGCCCGCCCGAAAAGCGCGCCGGCTTTCCGCCACCGCCGCCGTCAGCACCGCTGCCCGGCGGTTTTTTTCCGCATTGGGCAGCTGACCGGCAAACTCCGCCGCCGGGGTGCCCGGCCGCCGGGAATAGGGGAAGATATGCGCATCGGCAAAGGCCAGCCGCCGCACCTGCTCCAGCTCCGCCGCAAAATCAGCCTCGGTTTCACCCGGAAAACCGGCGATCATATCCGTGGTGACGGCTGCCTCCGGCAGTAGTCGCCGAATATCCGCCACCAACTCGCTATAATAGGGCATATCATAATCGCGGCCCATCAGCTGCAAAACCGAATCAGCCGCCGCCTGCAAGGGAATATGAAAATGCGGACAAATTACCGGATTTTCGGCCGCCAGCCGCAGCAGCTTAGCTGATACCTCCCGCGGCTCCACCGAGCCCAAACGCAGGCGGGAGAGCCCCGGCGTGGCCGCCACCGCCGCCACCAAATCCGCAAAGTCGGCCGCCGGCTCCGCCGCCGACCACGCGCCCACGTGAATACCCGTCAGCACAATTTCCTGATAGCCCGCCGCCACCAGCTGCCGCACCTCGGCCAGCACCGCCGCCAGCGGTCGGCTGCGCACCGGGCCGCGCACGTGCGGCACAATGCAGTAGGTGCAAAACTGATTGCAGCCGTCCTCAATCTTCACAAAGGCCCTGGTGCGACTGGTCAGGCTGTGGGCATTGCCCAGCTCCTGATATTGGCAGGCCTGCACCGCCGGGCTAACCTGAATTTGCGACGAGAACGCGGCCGTGTCCTGCTGCTTCTGAGCCGCCCCGGCCGCCGCCAAATCAAACAGCAAATGCTTCTCATTGGCCCCCAGCAGCAAATCCAGCCCGGCAATCGCCGCGGCCTCCTGCGGCTTCATCTGCACATAACAGCCGGTTCCCACCACGTAAGCCTGCGGATTGGCGGCCAAAGCCCGGCGCAGCATATTGCGGCTTTTCTTTTCCGCAATTTGGGTGACGGTGCAGGTGTTGACAATGCAGACCGCAGCCGACTCGCCAAAGGGCCGCTGCCGCCAGCCGTGCTCCACAAAAACATTAGCCAGGGCCGCGCTTTCCTCCTGGTTCACCTTGCAGCCCAGCGTGAAAATAGCAAAGGTTTTATCCATTCGGCCCCTCTCCTGACAAATCTCCCCAAACATACATTATAATGGACATGGCGGCAATGGCCGCAGTTTCCGTGCGCAAAATGCGCCGGCCCAGGGTTACCAGCGTTGCACCGCAGCCCTCCGCCAGCCGGGCCTCCTCCTCCGTCAGGCCGCCCTCCGGCCCGATAACCAGCGCCACAGCTGGCGGCGGCTCCTCGGCCGCCAAAGCCTGCCGCAGGGAGGAGCCCACCTGGCGGCCGTCGGCCTCCTCCCATGGCATCAGCACCCGGCAGCCCGCCGGCAGGCTGGCCAAAGCCTCCGCCAAGCCCTGCACCGGAGCCACCGGCACCAGCTTACTGCGGCCGCATTGCTTGGCCGCGGCGTCGGCAATTTTTTGCCAACGCTGCTGTTTAGCCGCCGCTTTTTCCCCCGCCAGCCGCACCACGCTACGCTGGCAGGCCACCGGCAAAATGCAGGCCGCCCCCAGTTCCACCGCCTTTTGCAGCACAATCTCCATTCGCTCGCCCTTGGCCAACCCCTGCAACAGAAACAGCTGCAAGGGAGCCTCGCTGTAGGCCGCCAGCTCCTGCAGCAAGCGCGCCTGGGCCGGTTCCTGCTCGGAGCCCGCGCTCAGCAGCTCCGCCGCAAAAACTCGGTTGGCGCTTACCACCTCCAGTTGGCAGCCCGGCTTTTTGCGCAGCACCTTGCCCAGATGATAGCTGTCCGCCGTGGACAAGCTGACTACATCGCCAACCCCGGCGGCTTCCTCTAAAAAAAATCGCATAAATTTATCTCCAGACGCCACAAGAGCTACCCTTGCGGATAGCTCTTGTGGCTGTGATAGTGTATAGTTGTGTGAGCTTTTCGATTTTAAGTTCCTGGCAGTATCCGCAAAGTTTTAAGTATTTTTTAGCGTATAAATTTCTTCTTTAGCTGCTCAGGATTGTTGCCCTGAAGATTACTTTACTATTATATCGCATCTTATTGATTTTGGCAAGAGTTTTTTAGAAGTTTTTTTCGACTTATTTAGATTTTTCTGCAAAAACTCAACTCTGCTGTTCCTCAACCACTTGAACCACGGCAGCCTCCGCCGCCTCGTTAGCCGCTTTCTGCTGGGCCTTTTGCTTTTTTTGCCCCTTGTAGCTGATATGCTGATAGGCCGGTTTGGCCGGCTTATTCTGCTTAGCGGCAGCCTCCGCCTTGTTTTTCTTCTTATTATTTTTCTTAGGCGGGGCGGTTTTAATCGTTTCCTTGGGCCGGTCTTTCAGATATTTAAAGTTACGCACAATCAAAATCAAGCCCTGGGCCATCAGATATAAGGAAAGAATAATTGTGGATTTTTCCCACCAGCCCTTTAAAAAATCAAGATAGCCGGCCAGGCCGCACAGCCAAACAACGGTGCCCACAGTTGTGGTGGCCAAACCCACCAAAACCCGCTTGCGGGCCAGCGCATAGGGCTTCCAGTAGCTTTCACCGGTGGTTATGCGCAGATAAGAGGCCTTGATGAAGAAGCCCAAAATGCACCACATACCCACCAACAGCAAAAGCAGGCAAACCTTCCAAAGGCTGTGGTTTGCCACGTCGTCCAGCGACGGCTGCGGGTACAGCCCAGGAATAAACAACGTCAACGGCACAAAAACAAAGTAGGCGATGTAGCCAAAGGCCAGCGGCCAACAGCTTTTGTCGTAACGAAACATCCCAATCAAACTTTGTATGCCAACCATTGCTCCGTAAAAGAACACGGCCAGCAGACCAAAAATAATTGCTTTCAAAGAATAATCACTCCCATTCTCTGTTATATATTCTCGCCGGCGGGCGGATTTTCCTCTATCCGAAAGGGAAGCGTCGAAAAATTTTTTATTTATTGTAAATATAATTTGCTTTTTAGCAAAAATATGGTATACTTAGATGTAGTATACTTGAATTATAAGTTTACTTTTTTAATTTAATGTTAATAAAATGTATTGGAGGCCGCAAAATGCTGAAAATAATCACAGACAGCTGCGTCGACCTGGAAGAGAGCTTTGTGCAGGAGCACAATATCGGCCTGGCAAACCTGCATTTGCAGGTGGACGGCGCGAATTACACCCCCGGCGAGGACATCACCACGGAGCAGGCCCTGGCCAAAATTGCCGCGGCCCAGGATATGCCCAAAACTTCCCAGCCCGCCCCCCACGCCTGGCAGCAAATTTTTGCCCAAGCCCAAGATGAGGAGGGGGCCCTTTGCCTGACGGTTTCCTCGGAGCTTTCCGGCAGCTTCAACTCCGCCAACCTGGCCGCCCAAGGCAGCAAACTTCCGGCCCACACGCACGACACCCGCATGGGTTCGTTTGGGCAGGGCTTTCAGGTGATGCTGGCCGCCTTGATGACCGAAAAGGGCAAAAGCCTGGCGGAAATTAAAGACGCCTTGCAGGAGTTTTATCACAAATCCAGCATTATCGTAATCCTGGAAAAGTATGATAACGCCATTAAAAGCGGCCGCATGAACAAATACGCCGGCAAAATCATCGAAAAGCTGAATATCCGCGGCATTATTGAGGTGCTGGACGGCAAGGTGGTGACGGTGGACAAAGCCCGCGGCGCGGACAAAACCTTTCAGAAAATGCTGGAGCGCATTGCCAGCAAAGCAGAGGACTTCTCCCAGATGGTAATTGGCATTGCCCATTTCAACAACCCGGAAATGGCCGAGAAATACCGCGCCGCCCTGGAGGATTTGCTGCACCCGGCCCGCATTTATCTGAGCCTGCTCAATCCGGCCATCGGCGTATATTGCGACAAGGGCGGGCTGGTTATCAGCGTTGCGCCGAACCCTTACACGTTTGCTTAAACCAAAAACACCAAAAACACTTAACCCCCGGAGATGTCAAAATTCCGGGGGTTTTTATTTTTTCAAGAATTTTTACGGATATAAATTTGCAACGCCTTAATACTCAGCACCGCCAAAGGCACGGCCAGAACGACCAGAACTACACCCAGCAGCAATAAAGCATAATTTAACACAATCGTAAAAAAAGACAACGCCGGTATCGACATCACTATCGCCCCCTCTTAGTTTTTCAGCTAAGCTTCTTCCTTATCAAACCAGTACCAGGTGCCGGTGCGCAGGTTTAAGATAATCAGCTCGCTGTCCTCCTCCACCAAAAAGCCGTAATAGGCCGTTTGCCAATCGCCGTCCAGCTGCTCCTGCCCGTTCATCATAAAGGACTGGTTGTTGCAGGAAAAGCAAACAAAGTTTTCCAGCTTGTAATCCTCATCAAACTTGCCGTTGTCCTCAATCAGCTTTTCCGCCGCTTCCTTGGTGTGGTTAAACTCCGCCAAGCTGTCCGCCAAAAAGTCCAACCCGGCCTGGCCGCGATAGGCCTCATAGGTGCCGGAATAGTAGTTATCGTCCTGCACATTTTTGTCCTGATACCAGCCAAAGCTGCCGTCCACCGAAAAATTCCACCAGGAACCGTCATTTTGGGCAATCCAGGCCGTGCCCGCCAAAGGGTCTGCCGCCTGCTGGCTGCTGCTGCAAGCGCCCAGGGCCAAAACCAACGCCAACATCAGCAGCCCCCAAAAGCTTCTCTTACGCATTTTTATCCCCTCCCGTTATCTTATATTTATTTTATACCATAGAAATAAAAAAAGCAACTAATTTTACAAATTGCACTATGGTATTTGTTCAACATCAGCTCTGGCTACGCCCCTTTGGGGCTTGCCAATCGCTGTGTATTCACATTATAACATGCGGACAAATTTTGCAATCCATTTTTCTGACAACAAAAAAACGGTGTACATTGCCTGTCAAGGCTTGTCAAACGGCGCAAAAAGGAGTAAAATATGATAAAGTAAAATATAACGCTGAAAACTTTTGTTTTGGGAGGATACAAACTATGCCAAAAAAAATTGCCATAATGACCGCAATGGCGGAGGAAATGGAGCCATTGCGCGCGGCCCTGCACCCCAAGGAGATTTACCGCAACAAGATGGTGTGCATTGAACAGGCTGGCGATTTGCTGCTGCTGCAATCCGGCATCGGCAAGGCCAACGCGGCCGCCGCCTGCGCCCTGCTGTTTCAGCTTTTTCAGCCGGCGGCCCTGCTGAACATCGGCTCCGCCGGCGGCTTTGCGCGCGATTTGCACCTTGGCGACATAGTGGTGGCTACGGAAATGCTCTATAGCGATGCGGACGCCACCTGCTTCAACTATCAGCTGGGCCAAGTGCCCCAAATGCCGCCCGCTTACCCGGCCGCGCCCTGGCTGCTGAACGCCGCCAAGGCCACTGCCCGCCTGCCCCGCTTTGCCGGCCACATCCACTTTGGTCAGGTGCTCACCTCCGATAGCTTTATGAGCAGCCCCAGCCTGGCTAACCGCCTGCGCCAAACATTCCCGCAGGCCCTGGCTTCCGATATGGAGGGTTGCGCCGCCGCCCAAATCGCTTACATCTTTAGCAGGCCCTTTTTGAACCTGCGCTCCATCTCGGATATCGCCGGCGAGGAGGCCGCCGCCAGCTTTGACGATAACCTGGAACTGGCCGCCAAACGGGCGGTGCATTTTTGCTGCACCCTGCTTGACCGCCTGCGGCAGGCTTAAAGCCGCTTATATTGCAGCAGTTGACGCAGCAGAACCAAAAGAGCCTGCTGCTCCCGCGGTGGGCATTCCTGCACCAGCTGATAAATTTCCTCAGCCGGGCCGGGCTGGCTGGCTGGATTGGGCAAATGCGCAAAAAGCTGCGCCGCCGGCACGTCCAGCGCGTTAGCCAGCTTGCAAATGCTTTCGATTGTAGCGTTTTTTTCGCCGCGCTCCAGCTGGCCGATATAGGTCGGGTGCATATCAGCCTGCTCCGCCAAACGCTCCTGGGTAAGCCCAGCCGCAATCCGCAGGCTGCGCAGACGCTCGCCAATTTGCTTGCTTAGTTGTGACATATTCTTCCCTCTTTGCCGAATTCATTATAACTCACTTTCTATACTACAAATATTATAACCAACATTAAATATACTATTGATATTTGTTTGCTTTTGTTATATACTATAAGTATTATTTGCCGCAAAAATCCCGCATATAAATAGTGCAATGGGTTCCCGAAAGGAGATTTGGGTATAGAGTGTGAGCATAAAAGCCGGCGCAGTCAAGAGGGAACACCATGGCAAATAAGGCTGCCCGGCCTCTTAAAAAACTAAAAGACCCCTGGGAGAAAATCCTCCAGGGGTCTTGCTATTCTATCCGTTATTCGGGGTTTACTCCGCCCATTCCGGCTTAAATGCGCCTTTCACCCGGCCGGCGGTCATCGCCAGCAGCGCCATCCGCACAAACAGGCCGTTGCCAGCCTGCCGGAAGTAAGCCGCGCCGGGATAATCGTCCACCGCCAGAGCAATCTCGTTCACTCTGGGCAGGGCGTGCATAATCACCGCGCCGGGCTTCAAATGCTGCAAGGTTTCCTCCGTCATCAAATACATATCCTTCACAGCCTCGTATTCCGCCAGATCGGCAAAACGCTCTTTCTGCACCCGCGTCATATAGACAATATCCGCTTCGGCCACCGCCTCGTTAATGCTCTGGCAAAAGTCCACCTGCACGCCGCCGGCTTGCAGCTTGCGCACAATGCTCTCCGGCATTTTAAGCTCGTCCGGGCTGGCTAAAATCAGGCGGCATCTGTAATACTTCAAAAAGTCCACCAGGGAATGAACAGTGCGGCCATATTTGAGGTCGCCAATCAGGGCCACCGCCAAGCCCTCCGGGCTGCCCTTTTCCTTAACAATCGTATACATATCCAGCAAGGCCTGGCTGGGGTGCTGGCCAAAGCCGTCGCCGGCGTTAATCACCGGGTGAGTGGCCGCCTCCGCCGCAATCTGGGCGTCGCCCGTCTGTGGGCTGCGGATTACAATCACGTCCGCGTAATTGTTGACTATTTTAATCGTGTCGTGTACGGTTTCGCCTTTGGAGGTGGAACTGATTCGGTTCTCCGGCGATTCCGCCAGCGTAATCACCCGGCCTCCCAGCCGGTGCATAGCAGTTTCAAAGGAGAGTCTGGTGCGGGTGGAGGGCTCAAAAAACAGCGCCGCCATCACCCGGCCGTCCATATCCCAAAGCCGCCGGCCCTCGGCCAGGGCTTGCTCATAAAAGCCGGCCACGCCCAGCACAGCCTCCAGCTCCGCCTGGCTGAACTGCTCCGCACTCAAAATATCCTTGCCAACAAAGCTGGCCAGCATTTCCTCACTGGGAAACTTAAAATCACTCAGCATATTTTAAATTTACCTCCGCTATATCTTCGTACTGTCATATCACTCACAGTCTGTCAGTTTTTACACCAACAAATTGCATTTTTTTATTTACCTCCGCTATATCTTCGTACTGACGTATCACTCACAATCTGTCAGTTTTTTCACCAACAAATTGCATTTTTTTATTTACCTCCGCTATATCTTCGTACTGACGTATCACTCACAATCTGTCAGTTTTTACACCAACAAATTGCATTTTTTTATTTACCTCCGCTATATCTTTGCGCAATTATTCTATTCCTCCGGCAGTTTTTCCAACACTGCCGCGCAGCGCGGGCAAACGCCGCCCTCCTCTTTGATGTCCTCGCTGTAGATCCAGCAGCGGGCGCATTTGTGGCCGTGGGCCGGCTCCACGCTGATTTCCAGCTCGCCCGCCGCTTTGGCCTCCAGCACGCACTGGGATACGATGAACAGGTGCGGCAGCTCCGCCGCCATCTCCTGCAACAGGGCCAGCTGCTCGCCGGCCGCCTTGATAGTCACTCTGGCGTCCAGGGAGTGGCCAATCTGCTTGGCCTGGCGGGCCAATTCCAGCTGGCCGGCCACCTGCTCCTTGCAGGCCGCCAGCTTTTGCCATTTAGCGTCCAGCGCCTCGTCCAGCCAGTCCGGGTTCACCTTGGCCATATCCAGCAGCTGCACGCTTTGCAGCCCGGCCGTCCCTTTGGGCATATAACGGTAAATTTCCTCGCTGGTGAAAGCCAAAATGGGCGTAAGCAAGCGCACCAGGGCGTTCAAAATCAGATACATAACCGTTTGAACGGAACGCCGCTGTTTATCCTCCGGCAGCTCCGCATAAAGGGTATCCTTGGTAATATCCAGGTAGAAGTTGCTCATCTCCACCACGCAGAAGCGATGAATGGCGTGGTGCACAACGTGGAACTCATAAGCGTCGTAAGCGGCAACGGTTTTTTCAATCAGCAGCTGCAAGCGGTGCAGGAACCAGCGGTCAACCTCCCGCAGTTCCTCATAAGGCAGGAAATTTTCCTCCGGGTCAAAATCATTCAGATTGGAAAGCAGGAAACGGGCCGTGTTACGGATTTTTCGATAGGTTTCGCTCACCTGCTTCAAGATATTATTGTTAATCGCCAGGTCGGAGCGATAATCCGCCGAGCTCACCCACAGGCGCAAAACGTCCGCGCCCATTTTGTTGATAACATCCAGCGGGTCCAGGGCGTTGCCCTGTGATTTGCTCATCTTGGCGCCCTTTTCGTCCACCAAAAAGCCGTGGGTCAGAACCGCCTTGTAGGGAGCCTGCCCCTTGCAGGCCACCGCGATGTTCAGGGAGGAGTTAAACCAGCCACGGTGCTGGTCGGAGCCCTCCAGATACAAGTCCGCCGGCCAGGTCAACTCCGGCCGCTGCTCCAGCACGGCCAAATGGCTGCTGCCGGAATCGAACCACACGTCCATAATATCCGTTTCCTTGCGGAAGTGGGTGCAGCCGCACTCACACTTTAGGCCGGCCGGAACCAGCTCGTCCGCCTCCTTAGCAAACCAGATGTTGGAACCGTGTTCCGCAAACAGCTTTTGAATATGCTTAATAGTTTCGTCGTTGACAGTTTCCTTGCCGCAGTCCGCGCAGTAGAAAATCGGAATTGGCACACCCCAGGTGCGCTGCCGGGAAATGCACCAGTCGCTGCGGTCTTTCACCATATTGTAAATGCGGTCGTGTCCCCAGGCGGGAATCCACTGCACCTTGTCAATCTCAGCCAACGCCTTTTCCCGGAAGCCCTCAATGGAGCAGAACCACTGCTCCGTGGCCCGGAAGATAATCGGCTTTTTGCAACGCCAGCAATGCGGATAGGAGTGGGTAATCCATTGCAGCTTCAAAAGCGCGCCGCAAGCGTCCAGGTCTTTCACAACCTCCTTGCCGCCAGCGTTGATTTCCATTCCGGCGTACTTGCCGGCCTCCGCCGTAAAGTAGCCCCGGTTGTCCACCGGCGAGAGAACCTCCAGGCCGTAGCGCTGGCCAACCTCAAAGTCCTCCACGCCATGGCCCGGAGCGGTATGCACGCAGCCACAGCCGGCGTCCAGCGTTACGTGGTCGCCCAGGATAACCACGGAATCCCGGTCATAAAGCGGGTGCTTGCAAACAACGCCCTCCAGCTCCTTGCCCTTAAACTCGGCCAGCACGCTGTAATCCGCAACGCCAATATCCTCGGCCACCTTAGGCAGCAGCTCCTTAGCCAGCACCAGCCGATGCTCGCCCAGCTGCACCAAAGCGTAAACGTATTCCGCGTGAATACAAATTGCCAGGTTGGCGGGGATTGTCCAGGGGGTGGTTGTCCAAATCAAAAAGCTAACATCGTCCCCCAGCAGGCCTTTGCCGTCGGTTACGGCAAATTTCACGTAGATAGAGGGGCTTTTCACGTCGGCATATTCCACCTCGGCCTCAGCCAGGGCAGTCTCACACTCCGCACACCAGTAAACCGGCTTTTTGCCCTTGTAAATGTAGCCTTTTTTCACCATCTCGCCAAAGGCGCCAATCTGAGCAGCCTCAAACTCCTTTTGCAGGGTGATGTAAGGGTGCTCCCAATCGCCGCGCACGCCCAGGCGTTTAAATTGCTCGCGCTGGGTGTTCACAAAACCGCGGGCAAATTCCTCACATTTCTCGCGAAAGGCCACTTTGTCCTCGCTGTGCTGGTTAATGCCCAGCTGTTTGATGGCCCGCTGTTCAATCGGCAGGCCGTGGGTGTCCCAACCGGGCACGTAGGGCGCGTCGAAGCCGGCCATGCTCTTATATTTTACGATAATATCCTTCAGCACCTTGTTCAGCACGTGGCCGGTGTGAATGTTGCCGTTGGCGTAAGGCGGGCCGTCATGCAGCACAAACTTGGGTTTGCCGGCATTGTGGGCCTGCACCAGCTGATAGATGTCCTTTTGCTGCCAAAACTGCAAAATTTCCGGCTCCCGCTGCGGCAGGTTGCCGCGCATCGGGAACTCAGTTTCCGGCAGATTAAGCGTTTTACCGTAATCCATAGTAATTTTTACTCCTAACTTTCAAAAAAATTATATTAAAATCTATCCCTAAAAACAAATTTGGGTTCAGATGTGATTTAAGGCCGCTCAGCAAGCGGCCCTCAACACAGCTATTTTTTAGCGCCCAACCACCCTAAAACAGCATAACCAGTAGCCGAAACACCAAAACCTCCATAATATACAAGGCGAAAATAGCCAGCACCGGCGAAAAATCCAGCGGGAAACGCGGGCTGGGCGGCAAGATACGGCGGAAAATCCGCAAAAAAGGCTCCGTCATTTCATAAATAAAATCGGTGATCACATTACCGCGCCGCATCGGAAACCAGGAAAGAATTATGTTCGCCAACAACAGAAAATAATAAATGCGAAAAGCCACGTGCACAAAATTAAAGATAAAGCTTACCATAGCATCACGTACCCTCTTTTAACGCCGCCAAGGCGAAAAACCGCCGCCCTGGCCGCCGTCTGCTCCGCTGAAAGCCTGAACCTCCGGGTCCATAATCTGGCCGGCCAAATCAACCTGGCTGGAGCTGAACAAAAAAGTGGAACCGCTGACCTTTTTAGGCTCACCGTCCAGCGCAAAAACCGCGCCGGAAAGAAAATCCACCATGCGCTGGGCTGTTTCCTTGTCCAGATCCTCAAAATTGACAATAACCACCTTTTGCTCTTTAATATTGCGAGCAATGCTTTGCAAATCGTCATAAGCTTTGGCCTTGACCAAAACCATTTCATAGCTTTTTTTGGCCTCGGAGGCAGTGGGAATGGCCATCACCTGCGGCCGCCGTGCTTTTTGCACGTCTGCCTCCTGCCACACATCTTTTTTGGCGCCTTTGGCCAGCTCGTCCATTTCCTCCTGGTTCAAGCTGTCTTCCTCTTCGTCTTGAAAGAATATGCTGGATATTTTACTCCAAGCTCCTCCTCCTGCCATAAAGAACCCTCCTTAAAAAAATATAACCCAAACGCCTGGGCCGCCGGGCGACCTCAGCGATAAATTCTTGCTCCAAAAATCCGGCTACCGATACGCACCATTGTGGCGCCCTCTTCCACGGCAACTCTGTAATCATTCGACATACCCATCGAAAGCTCCTGCAAAGACAGATTGGAATAAGCGACTTTTTCCGCCCTTTGCTGCATTTTATCGCGCAGGCTGCGCATTTCCGCAAACACAGGCCGGGCTTGCTCCGGCTGTTCCACCGCCGGGGCCACCGTCATCAGGCCGCGAATATTCACATGCGAGAGGGCCGCGCAGCTTTGCAAAAAATCCCACAGCTCCGTCGGGGCCAGTCCGAATTTGCTGCCCTCGGCGGCCACGTTCACCTCCACCAGGCAATCCAGCGGCAAACCGCGGGCCTCCGCCTGTTTTTCCAGTTCCACCGCCAAATGCCAGCTATCCAAAGAATGCAGCAGCCGCAAACGGGGCGTTGCCAAAAGCTGTTTAACCTTGTTGGTTTGCAGATGGCCGATGAAGTGCCAAGGGGTCGTCTGGGGCAAAAACTCGCTTTTTTGTCGCAGCTCCTGCACCTTGTTTTCCGCCAGGCCCGCCAAACCCAAAGGTTGTCCGGCCTGCCAGCAAGCTGCCGCCCGCCAGGCCTCCACCGTTTTGGAAACCGCCAACAGTTTCACCTGGGACGCGGCGTGAGGGCTGGCCTCCCTAAGCTCGGCAATCTCCCGCAGCAGCTGGCCCAGCCGCTCGGCAAACTCCTGCTCCGCCTGAATTTGCATTTGTTCCTGCTCCGTCAACGCAGCCGCGCCTCCTCTCATCTTTTGCCATTTAAATAAAGCTGATATACTATTATATCACAATAACATGTATTTTGCAAAATATTTTTTTGAAAAAATTAAAAATTTTTTTTCTGGCTCCAACATCTTGACATCCTCCACTTTGTGTGCGATAATATTTCTGCACGATAACAAACACAAAATATACGCATTTTTGTCGGGCAAACCACTATAACTAGTTGTCAGCAGCAGTTAAACGGCCATCTGGCCTGCTCCAGCGGCAACCGGCTGGGTTGTTTCGGCAAAATATGACTCAGGAGGAAAATCTTTCCATGTTTGACAGTATTATCAAGCGCGACGGGCGCCGCGTGCCTTATGACATCAGCAAAATCACCGACGCAATCCGCAAGGCGATGGAAGCCAGCGGGCGCGACGCCGCCGGGCAGGAATGCGAGCGTTTGGCCGCCCTGGTGGAGGACAAGCTGAACGCCACCTTTAAGGGCGAGGCCCCAGGCATTGAGGATATTCAGGATATGGTGGAAACCGTGCTGATGGAAAACGGTTACGCCCTGGTAGCCCGCAAATACATTATTTACCGTAGCGAGCGCACCCGCAGCCGCGAGATGAACACCCGACTGATGCGCATTTACGACGAGCTGACCAACACGGATTCTCTGCTGTCAGACATGAAGCGCGACAACGCTAATATCGACGGCGACACCGCCATGGGCACAATGCTGAAATACGGCAGCGAGGGCGCTAAGGATTACTACGAAAAATATGTGCTCTCGCCGGCCCAAAGCAAGGCCCACGCCGAGGGCGACATTCATATCCACGATTTCGATTTTTACACCCTGACGACCACCTGCTGCCAGATTAATCTGCTGGATCTTTTCAAAGACGGTTTTTCCACCGGGCACGGTTTTCTGCGGGAACCCAACGACATCTCCAGCTACACTGCGCTGGCCTGCATTGCCATTCAGTCCAACCAAAACGACCAGCACGGCGGCCAAAGCGTGCCCAACTTCGATTATTGTATGGCGCCGGGCGTGGCCAAAACTTTCAAAAAGCTGTATATCAGCAATTTTTTCAAGGCGGCGGAACTGCTTTGGCCGCAGTATCCGCTCTCGCAGGACCAGACCAAGGCTGTTTTTGAGCAGCTGGCCGCCGAGCAGCCGGAGCTTATGCCCCGCATTGCTTTAAGCGAGCAGTTTGAACCCGCCTTGCAGGAGGCGCTGCAAACGGCCATTGCCGAGCCTGATAAACAGCTGCCGGCGGAGGTTTTTGCCCACTGCGCCCGCTTTGCCTACGACACCGCCCTGGCGGAAACGGACAAGCACACCTTTCAGGCTATGGAGGCGCTGGTGCACAATCTGAACACTATGCACAGCCGGGCCGGCGCACAAACCCCGTTTTCCTCCATCAACTACGGAACGGACACCTCGCCGGAGGGACGCATGGCCAGCAAAAATATTCTGCTGGCGACGGAGGCCGGCCTGGGCCAGGGCGAAACGCCGATTTTCCCTATTCACATCTTCAAGGTGAAAGCCGGCGTCAGCTTCAACCCGGAGGACCCCAACTACGACCTTTTCAAGCTGGCCTGCCGGGTCAGCGCCAAGCGGCTGTTCCCCAACTTTTCTTTCATCGACGCGCCGTTTAACCTGCAATATTACAAGCCAGGCCACCCGGAAACGGAGGTTTCCTATATGGGCTGCCGCACCCGCGTGCTGGGCAACCACTACAACCCGCAGCAGGAAATCACCTACGGCCGCGGCAACCTGAGCTTCACCTCAATCAACCTGCCCCGTATTGCGATTAAGGCCAACCACAATCTGGAGCTTTTCTTCGACGATTTGGAGCGCAAAATGGATTTGGTAGCCAACCAGCTGCTGGACCGCTTCAAAATCCAATCCCACAAAAAAGTGCGCAACTTCCCCTTTTTGATGGGCCAGGGCGTTTGGATTGGCTCCAAGGATTTGGATATTGACGACGAGGTGGGCGAGGTGCTGAAAAACGGCACCCTATCCATCGGCTTTATTGGCCTGGCGGAAACGCTGGTGGCCCTCACCGGCAAGCACCATGGCGAGTGCGTGGAATCCCGCAACCTGGGCCAGGAAATCGTCAGCTTTATGCGCGAATACTGCGACCGCAAAAGCGAGGAAACCGGCCTGAACTTCACCCTGCTGGCTACTCCGGCCGAGGGCCTCTCCGGCCGCTTTGTCCGCATTGATAAGAAGAAATTCGGCATTATCCCCGGCGTCACCGACCGCGATTACTACACCAACAGCTTCCACGTGCCGGTTTACTACCCCATCAGCGCCTATGAAAAGCTGAAGATTGAAGCGCCCTATCACGCGCTGACCAACGCCGGCCACATCTCTTATGTGGAGCTGGACGGCGACACCGCTAAAAATATTGAAGCGTTTGAGCAAATCGTCCGTTATATGCAGCAAGTCGGCATCGGCTACGGCTCTATCAACCACCCGGTTGACCGCGACCCGGTTTGCGGCTACAGCGGCATTATCAACGAGGTTTGCCCGCGCTGCGGCCGCCACGAGGGCGAGGGCGTCAGCCTGAGCAAGCTGCGAGCGATTAAGGCCACCGTGCGCGGCAATACGGAAACCTGCGGCTACTGCGGCGACCCTAACGAAGAAAACGAACGTCAGGCCAACCCCAACAAGCTGGGCTGACGTAAATATAATAACGAAAACTAAAGGAGCGATTGATATGACTAACAATAAAAACACTAATCCGCAAAATGATGTTATGGTGGGCGAGGGCGTAGGCTTTGAGCGTATCCGCCGGATCACCGGCTATCTTGTAGGCACCCTGGACCGTTTCAACAACGCCAAACGCGCCGAGGAAAAGGACCGCGTGAAGCACAATGTCGGCTAATTGCCCAACCCAAACAACACCGCGGACAATCCAGCTGGCCGGCGTCGTCAATGATTCTATCACCGACGGCCCAGGCATTCGGCTGACGGTGTTTGTGCAAGGCTGCCCGCACCATTGCCCCGGCTGCCACAATCAGCAGACCTGGGATTTTGCCGGCGGCCAGCCAACCACAACCGAGGAGCTTTGGCAGCAAATTCAGCAAAACCCGCTGCTTTCCGGCGTTACTTTCAGCGGCGGCGAGCCTATGGCCCAGGCCGCGGCCCTGTTGCCGCTGGCCCAACGGATTAAGCAGGCCGGGCTGGAGCTGGCTATTTACTCCGGCTACACATTTGAGCAGTTGCTGAACCTGCCCGACCCTGCCGTCCGCCAGCTGCTTGAACTGGCCGACACATTGATTGACGGGCCTTTCATTTTGGCTCAGCGCAATTTGGAGCTGAACTTCCGCGGCTCTGAGAACCAACGGATTCTTAAAGCGGCCGCCTCGTTAAAAGAGGGCCGTCCGGTTTTAGAAGAAGCTGAACGCTGGCATTAAATGCTTGACAAAAGGGCGGAAAGTATTGTATAATAAATAAAGAAAGAGCCGGCCTCAAATGGGGTCAGCCCTCAATAGTTAGCTACAAAAATAGCCGTAACCTTTTGGAAGTTGGAGGCGGCTATTTTTTTGTGTGAACACTTAGCGACTGGCAAGGCCAAAGGCCGCAGACAGAGCTTAGTGTGAACCACCCCTGAGCGAAGCGAATGGGGTATGTCTTATTGCAAAGTCCGCAACTGTTATTAACAGTATAAGTAATGCGGATACTTCTAAAAAAGTCATACAACCACCCCCTCTCGTCTTGCAAGAATAAGAGAGGGCTACTAAACCCTCTCCCACTCCTTACGTATGCGATAGTGTGCTGAGGGCCAACCGCCAATTAAAACCAAACTCTTTCTTGACGATATTATATCACTTTGAATACCAAATAGCAACATTTTTTTACATTATACGCACAAAGGTGACTAGCCAAATTCGGCAGTCACCTTTTTTGTATCACTTTTACAACCACCTTATTTATCATTATGCGCTAAACTAATGGTGCAAATAATGATACAAAGGTGGTTTTAGCAATGCCCAAACCTAGCACATCAGACGGTAAAAAAAATTTAATCCAAGAACGCTTAAAGCAGCTGCGAGATGAGCGCGACTTATCGCAACGAGATTTAGCCCATCTGCTACAACTGGCTGGCTATGATATGGATAAAAACGTTATAACTCGTATTGAAACCAACAAACGCTTTGTTTCCGATATTGAGCTAAAAGCGTTGGCCGAAATTTTTCAAGTCAGTTATGCCTGGCTGCTGGACGGCGAGGAAAAATAAACACCGTAATCATACATTTTCAATGCTAAATGTTTACTAATAGCAAACATATTAGTAATAATCTCCTCCAAATCCTTATCCGTTTGCACCCCTAAGCGATTACACAAACGCTGATTGGCACTGAAAATTTTTTCATAGGCAGTATCGCAAAAACTGCCAGCAACAAATTCATTTTGAACAACCCCTCCATAATTTAAATAAAATCTCTCTTCATCAATTTCTCCTGTCATAGTGCTATAAAGTAGTTCCCTGTTCATTTTACATCTTCCTTTCGTCAATTTATTGTATCACTTTTACAACCGATTATACACTTTATTATAGCCTAAAGCAATACTTGCAAAACACAATCGTTCTCTTTTTTTCACCATATTATTATTAAATTCGACTTTAATATAAATAATATACCTAAATTATTCTGTAGATTTTCTATATTGGAAAATATTTTTGTATCACTTTTACAACCAACTGATTTATCATTATGCGCTAAACTAATGGTGCGAATAATGATACAAAGGCGGTTTTAGCTATGCCCAAACCTAGCACATCAGACGGTAAAAAGAATTTAATCCAAAAACGCTTAAAACAACTACGAGATGAGCACGATTTATCGCAGCGAGATTTAGCCCACCTGCTGCAACTGGCTGGCTATGATATGGATAAAAACGTTATAACCCGTATTGAAACCAACAACCGCTTTGTTTCTGATATTGAAATAAAAGCGTTGGCCGAAATTTTTCAAGTCAGTTATGCCTGGCTGCTGGACGGCGAAGAAAAATAAATAGGGAAAAGCCGCTTCCGATTGGCGGCTTTTCCCTATTTTACTTGCTATTCTCGTTGCAATAGTATATAATAAAGGCAAAGGAGTGGATATAATGGCCAACGTAAATATCAGAGTGGATGAGAACTTAAAAAATCAAGCCGATGTTATTTTTGCTGATTTGGGTATAGATTGTACAGTTGCCACTAATATTTTTTTGAAACAGGTTGTGCGCCACAACGGCCTGCCTTTTGAAATGCGTATCGACCCTTTTTACTCATCAGAAAACCAAAAACGTCTATTAATCGCCAAGGAACGAATGGTTAATGGCGGCGGTACTCCACACGAATTAATAGAGTACGATGATTATAATACAAATAACTAACATATCACTTGACAAAACACTGCAAACGTTATATAATAAACAAAAAAGAGCTGGCCTCAAATGGGGTCAGCCCTCATATTAGACTAAAAAATAGCCGTAACCTTTGGTGCAGGAGGCGGCTATTTCTTTATATTTAATTGACTTTTAGGCACTTTTTTCTGTTTGCAACTGCTTAATCTCGTCTATAGCCAAACCGGATATATTGGCTATTTCATCTAAAGTATATTTACCTGCTGACAACATACGACAAGCAACCTCGCGTTTTTCTTCCTGTCTTTCCTGAGCCAGCATTTCCTCTATTGTTCTACACACAATTGTCACCCACCCCTATATTTTAACTCAATCCTTAGGGGCGGCCTCCATCATTTTATGTATCTCCTGAATAAAAGTTTCAACGTCCTCAAACTTGCGATAAACCGAAGCAAAACGCACGTAAGCCACATCGTCCACAGCGCGCAGGCGTTCCATAACCATATCGCCAATGCGCATAGCGGGCACCTCCCGCTCCATAGAGCCTTTCAGTTCCTTTTCAACGTCCAGCACAAGCTGCTCCAGCACAGCCACCGGCACCGGGCGTTTGTCGCAGGCGCGCACCAATCCGGCCAAAATTTTGTTCTTATCAAAAATTTCCCGGTTGCCATCGCGCTTCACCACCAGCAGGCTGGTTTCCTCTTCCCGCTCGTAGGTTGTAAACCTTTTTCCACAGCTGAGGCACTCACGCCGCCGCCGAATACTGCGCCCATCTTCCACCGGGCGGGAATCCAACACCTTTGAGTCAGGATAACCACAAAATGAACAACGCATGCCAACCCCTCCTTATGTTTAAAATATTACTACATCAAAGGGCAGGCTGTCAAGCTAAAAATTTCACGCTATTCATTCAATCGTCCCAAAGCAAATCCTCCGGCGGCGCCTCCGCCTCAGTCGCGCGGCGGCGGCCCTTAGGCCCCGGCTGCCAGCCGCCGGCCGGCCCGTCCACCAGCACCACGTCCACACCAATCTTCTTAATCTGCTCCCAAGGCACAACCACGTCCTCACCCCGGGTGAAAACCCCTAAAAAGCGGCTGCTGCCCGGCAAAATCAGGGCCACAATCCGCCCCGCCGCCAAATCCACTTCCACATCACGCACCGGGCCCAGCCGCTTGCCCTCGCTCAGGCTGATAATATCTTTGTTGCGCAGGTCAGAAATCTTAAACATCACAAACCACCTCAAGACAACCTATGCCTGACCGCGCCAAAAAATACCGTCTTACTTCTGATTAAATATTTCGCAAATTTTCAGCTTCACCTGCCGCTCGCCGGCCAGCAGAGAGCCCTCCGGGGCCGCGCCGCCCGCCTCAGGGCAAACGGCAAATTCGCCGGCCTCGTCCACGAAGCAAAGCGGCGGAAACAGCACGCACCACCAGTTGCGCCCAGCGCCCTCGCCCAAAACCAAACGCAAGGCCGGGTATTCCCCCGCCGGCAGTTGCAGCTGGCCGTAACGCCGGGCCGGAAAATCAAAGCGGCCCATCTCAGCCTGCGCGCCGTAGCCAAAATCAGCCGTCATTCCGGCCGCCAAGGCCTGCAACTGCGGCAGCTGCTCCGCCAGCAAGGCCTCCGCCTCCTCCCTGGTCTGCACCTGAGCCAAAAGCGGGGTCAGATACTCCACCACAGCGTCCCGCACTTGCAGCTTCAAAGCTTGGTCGGCCGCATTATCGCTGTTGGCGATGATATGCAGGCGCAACGGCAAATCCTGCGCCGCCGCCTGCTGCCCCGGCCCCACCGCAAGCAGCAGCCCGGCCACGGCAACCAGCAGCGCCAACGCCGCCGCCAAAGCCCAACGCCAACGCCGCAGCAAGCGGGCCCGCCGGCTCAAATAATCCCCGCGCATCACCATTGCCGCCAGCTCAGGCTCGTGAATTTCCACCTTGTTCTGGGCAAAAGCTCTATGTTCAAATCTCGGCATAATATCAGCTCCCTAAAATTCAGTTTATGGCTATATTATGTCCGCTTAAACAAGGCCTAAACCCGGTTTGGCAAAATTTTCCCGGCTAAAAGCTAAATATATTCGTCTGACTGCCGCCGCCAATCCAGCCAGGCCTCCAGCACCCAAGCCGCCAGGCCCAGCCAGAGCAGCAGGGCCGCCGCGCCGCAAAGCCGCAGCCAGCCGCCCAAAGCCAGCAGAACAACCGCCGGCGCGGCTAACAGCAACGCGGCCAGCAGCACGCCCAACAAGCGCAGCCAGCGTATTCGCCGCCATTCCATAAAAACGCCGCCTCCTCTCCAACTGCCATTGTTGCAAGGTTACTGCTCCGCTGTTTCCTGCCGCAGTAGCCGCACCTGCTCCGCCACAATGGCCGCCGCCTGCTGGGCCTCCGCCAGGGTGTTCTCCCAGCCAAAGGTCAGGCGCACCGCGCTCTTCAGCCGCCATTCCGGCAGGCCCAAAGCCTGCAAAACGTGCGAGGGCTCCGCCCGGCCGGAACTGCAAGCGGAAGCCGCGCTGACCGCCACCCCGGCCATATCCAGAAACAGCAACAAGGGCGCGCTTTCCAGCCCGACAAAGCTCAGATTCAGGTTGTTAGGCAGCCGGTGGGCCCAGCCGCCGTTTACCACCACGTCGGGCGCCTGCCGGCTGAGCTCCTGCCAAAAACAATCGCGGGCGGCGGCCGCCTGCCGGGCCTGCTCCGGCCAACGCTGGGCCGTCAGCTCCGCGGCCACGCCAAACCCCACAATGCCCGGCAGGTTTTCCGTGCCACTGCGCAGGCCGCGCTCCTGGCCGCCTCCCCAAAGCACGGGCTGCAAATCCGTCTGGTGCCGCACGTAGAGCGCGCCGCAGCCCTTGGGCCCGTTGATTTTGTGGGCGGAAAGGGTCAGCATATCCACGCCCAGCTCCGCCACCTGCACCGGCATCTTGCCCACCGCCTGCACCGCGTCGGTGTGCAGCAACACGCCGCGCCCGGCCAGCAGCCGGCCAATCTCCGCCACCGGCTGCAAGGAACCGATTTCATTGTTCGCCAACATCAGGCTCACCAGCAGGGTGTCCGGCCGCAAAGCCTGCTCCACCTGGGCCGGGCTGACAATTCCCTCCGCGTCCGGCGGCAGATAAGTCACCGCAAAGCCCTGCCCCTCCAGATAGCGGCAGCAGTTCAGCACGGCCGCATGTTCGATGCTGCTGGTGATGATATGCCCGCGTTGAAAACGGCCGGCCACGCCCAAAATCGCCAAATTATCTGCCTCAGTGCCGCCGGAAGTGAAATAAATTTCGTCCGGCTCCGCACCCAGCAGGCCGGCCACCTGGCGGCGGGCGGCGCTCATTGCGTCGTAAGCGTCGCGGCCAAAGCTGTGGATACCGCTGGGGTTGCCCCAGTTGTCCTGCAAAACCTCCTGCATCGCCGCCACCACCTCCGGATAAGGCTTGGTGGTGGCGCTGTTATCCAAATATATTCTCATACGCCTAATCTCCCTGTGTGTTAAACCTTAACACTAACAGCTTATGCAGCAGACAAGCAAAAGGCGCAATTACAGCGGCGTTTTCAAAATTGAACGCCGCTGTAAATTGTTCCTAAAAGAAAGCCCGGCCTGCCTCCCACATAGGGAGCGCAAACCGGGCGGTCAGCTTTAGCCTGGGCTTTAGCTTATTTGATTTCGCCGTGTTTTTCCGCAAAAACCTCCGCGATCTGGTTTTTATCATCAACCAGCACCACGGTGGGGCTGAAGCTTTGGGCTTCCTCCTCGCTCATCGTAGCGTAAACCATAATAATGGCAATATCTCCGGGCTGAACCAGCCTGGCGGCTGAACCGTTCAGGCAAATCACGCCGGAACCTGCCGGCCCCGGAATAGCGTAAGTAACCAGCCGGGAGCCATTGTTGTTATCCACCACATGCACCTGTTCATTGGGCAAAATATGGGCGGCGGCCATCAAATCCGAATCAATCGTGATACTGCCAACGTAATTCAGATTTGCCTCTGTCACCGTCACGCGGTGCAGCTTGGCCTTTAACATGGTAAGATTCATTCTGCTTTAACCTCCAAGGTAGCAATAAAAAAGGGTTATCATCACGTTCAATGATATGATAGTATAAATAGTATACACTATTTTGCGAGAATTGCAAGCCATTTCAGCAAATTATTTTTTATTTATCACTTCAACCTGCAAACCCTCCAAAACTTTCAGGGCTGCTTCGTGCATTTCCGGATCCGGCGCGGCGCAGGCGGCTGCGTCCACCACAATGCGCACCTCCGGCTGAGCGCATTTCGCCAGCACGGCGTTGCTCAGCACGCACATATTAGTCACCAGGCCGCAAAGCTCAATCTGCTCAAAGCACTGCGAACTACGCAGATAATCAAACAGCTGGCCGGAGCCAAAGGTGGGCTTTTCAAAAGCCCGGCAATCCTCCACCAAAGTGGCAGTTTCGCCGTAAAGCCGCCAGCCCTCGCTCTCGCGCAGGCAATGACGCACCGGCAGCTTGCGCCCCTCCTGGGTGCGTGAATATTCTTCATCGTGAGTGTCCAAGGTTACAACAACCTTATCCTCGTTGGCCAAGTAGGCCTTAACCTTTGCGGCAATCCGCTCATCCAAAGCTTCCGCCCCGGCAAAGCCCAAGGCTCCGTCTACAAAGTCCTTTTGGTAGTCAACGACGATCAAAAGCTTGCTCATAATTTTAATCCCAGCCTCTCCTGCAAAATTTTAGGTTATTTTTTTGTTTTTTCAATTTAACTATTTTAATTATAATTAATTATAACGCATAAATCAAGAAAAATCAACAAGTTAATTATCCCAACAGCACATTATCAATCAATCTGGTGCCCTTAAAGCGCACCGCCACCGCCAACATAACCTGGCCCTCCGGCCGACGCACCGGCTGCATAGTCACCGCGTCCACCATTTCCACATATTCAATCTGGGCCAACGGCGCGGTTTCAATATGCGCCTGCACCGCAGCCTTAATCAGGCTGGCGTCGCGCTCGCCCTCGTCAAACAGCCGTTTGGCCAGCTGCAAGCTTTGATTCAGCACCAAGGCCTGCTCCCGGCATTCCGCGTCCAGATACACGTTGCGGGAGCTTTTAGCCAAGCCGTCCGCCTCGCGCACAATCGGCACGCCGGCAATGTGCACCGGTATATTCAAATCCTTCACCAGCTTGCGCACCACAGCCAGCTGCTGGCCGTCTTTTTGGCCAAAATAAGCATTGGCGGGCTGCACCAGATTAAACAGCTTGGTTAAAACCACGCACACGCCCTGAAAATGCCCCTTGCGGCTGGCCCCGCACAGGGTTTCCGTCACCCCGGCCACGTCCATAGAGGTGCCAAAGCCCTGCGGATACATATCCTCCGCCTCCGGCACAAAGGCGTAGTTTACGCCCACCGCGCCGGCTTTGGCCAAATCGCCGTCCAAATCGCGCGGATAAACCGCCAAATCCTCACTGGGGCCAAACTGTATCGGGTTGACAAATATACTCAGCACCGTCAAATCGTTCTCGCCCACGGCTCTTTGAGCCAGCGCCAAATGTCCCTCGTGCAAATAGCCCATCGTGGGCACCAGGCCGACCCGGAGGTTTTCCGCCCGCCATTTCCGGCCCAGGGCGGCCATCTCCGCCACGCTTCTAATCAATTCCATAAAATGTTTACCCCTTTCTGTCATTTTATTTTTCAGTTGAAGCTGCCACCGCCAGCGGCTTAGAATCCGGCCAGGCCGCCAAATCCAGCACCGGCACAACACCCTGCTTCTCCTCCGGCGGCAAAGCCGCCAAAAGCTGGGCCGCGCCGCCTCGGCCGGGGATTGTCAACTCCGGGGCCAATTCCAGCAGCGGAATCAGCACAAAAGCCCGGCGGTGCATATCCACATGGGGAATTTTAAGCCCTTCAGCGGAAAAAGTCAACTCCCTATACAATAAAATATCAATATCCAGCACCCTGGCGCCCCAACGCGGCCCCGGCTGCCGGCCCACCGCCCGCTCCGTCGCTTTAGCCAGCTGCAACAGTTGCGGCGGCGGCAAATCGGTGCCCACCAGGGCGGCCAGATTGTAAAAATCCGGCTGGGGCACGCCGCCCCACGGGGCCGTTTGATAAACCCTGCTGACGGCCTGCGGCGGCGCACCGCCCTCTGCCAGCAGGCGCAACCCCCGGCGCAGATTTTCCGCCCGGTCGCCCAGGTTGCTGCCCAAGCCTAAATATACCGCATATTTCGCCATAGCTTTCACATACCAAAATCCGCCACGGTGCGGGTCAGCTCCAGCACAGCCGGCGCTTGAAGCCGCGGGGCCAGCGGGGCTAGGCATTTTTCCAGCCGCACCGTCACCGCCTGCACCTGCTCGTCGGCCAGCAGGGTGTGGGCAATCTCCGAAGCCAGGCTCTCCAGCAAATTATGCCGGGGCCCCAGCATAATCTTCTCAATCTGGCGATACACCTGGCCGTAGTCCACCGTGTCCGCCAAATCGTCGGATTCCGCCGCCTCCTCCGTATCCAAAATCAACTCCACCCGCAGCTTAAACTCCTGTTTTTGCTCCTGCTCCTGCGGCAAAACCCCGTGGCAGGCCCAAAAGCTAAGCTCCGGCAGAATAATCTTATCCTGATGGCAAATATCGTTAAACATCAAATTACCTCCCGGTCCCGGTTGATTTGATAAAGCGGCCGGCAAACGGCCAGCACATCGGCCGCCGCCGCCACGTCGTGCACACGCACCAGGGCCGCGCCAAAAAGCTGGGCCGCCGCGGTGGTGGCGTCGGTGGCCGCCAGGCGTTCCTGCACCGGCCGGCCCGTCAGCAAGCCTAAGGTAGACTTGCGCGAGGCCGCCACCAGCAAGGGCCGGCCCAAAATCCGCAAGGCAGGCACGGCAGCCAAGGCCTGCATATTCTGATCCGGGTTTTTACCGAAACCAAAACCAATATCAAAAATCAGCTGTTCCGCCTGCATACCGGCCCCCTCGGCAATCTGCCGGCTTTGCCGGAAAAAGCGGGTCAATTCCTGGGGCACGTCCAAATCCGCCACCTCCGGCCGATTGTGCATCGCAATCACCGGGCAGGCAAATTCCGCCGCCAGGGCCGCCATCTGCCGCTCCGGGTCGTCCGGGCATTGCAGCCCCCAAATATCATTTATTATATCCGCACCGGCTGCCAGGGCCGCCCTGGCCACAGCCGGCTTGTAGGTGTCAATCGAAATCAAACAATCGCTGCGCTGGCGCAAAGCCCGGATTACCGGCTCCACCCGGCCAATTTCCTCGGCCTCGCTAATCTGCTGGTGCCCCGGCCGGGTGCTCTCGCCGCCCACGTCGATAATATAAGCGCCCTGCTCCTGCATTTGCAGAGCTCGCTCCACCGCCTGCTCCACGCTGGCATAGCTGCCGCCGTCGGAAAAGGAATCCGGGGTCAGATTCAAAATGCCCATAATTCGGGTTTGGGTGCTTAATCGCATTTGTCGACTTTGTCGACTTTGTCGACCGCCGGGCAAAGGCAGTTGCCACTCCTCCCGGCTGATATTCTGCAAGGCCTGCTCAATCTCCGCCGCCAGCGCGGGCAGGCCAAACTGCTGCCGCCGCAGGCCCTCGCAAACGCGAGCATACTGCGCGGCGGTGGCCAACATCAGCACGGCGGAACGTTCCGGCTGGCCCAAAATCACCTGCGGGTGCACGGCTGCCTCCGCCCCCTTGGCCAAAAATTCCTGCTTCAAAATGTTGGCCGCCGGGGCCCGCAGGTTCTCCGCCCGCAGAGCGTAAAAATCCCCCTTGGCGCTCATATGCCGGCAGGCGTACGGCCCCACGCCAAGCCGGCGCAGCTCCGCCTGCAAGGCGTTCTGGCGGCTGCCGCCAAGGCCAGCTGCCAGCCAGGTTAAATTAAAATCTTCCATTAATATATAAGCTCCTTGTTCTTCTTCTGCTCCGGCCAGGCGCATTTAGCGCGGCTGGGGCACAAAAAGCACGGGCGGCTCAGCTTGTCCGCCTGGCAAAGTATCTGGGCCAGGCCGCGTTCCTGTTCCGCCTCCTTGCGGTGCGCACGCACCGCCCGGCAAATCTCCGCCGCCACATCGGGGTGATAACCCACCTCCAGCAGCAGAGGCTCCGCCAGCTCCGCCGAGGCCGCGGCGTGGTCCACGTCCGGGTCGGCATACTGCTGCCAACGCCCCACGTCGTGCAGCAGGGCCGCAGCGTAAACAATATCCTTGGCAACGGGGTTGCCGCCGCAATCCAGCCACAGGGCATAGGCAATGCGGGCCACGTCAAAGGCGTGTTCCACCCCGTGCCGGCAAAAATCGCGGCCTTGCTCCGCCTGATTGTTGGCGATAATCCACCCCTGATAGGTGGGGTGGTTCAGCAGAGCGTTCACCCGCTCCATCTGTTTGCTGCTGCTTAACGACAATGTACTGTCCCCTCTCTTAAACCAGAAACAAGGTAAAGAGCGCCCTGCTCCTTACCCCATTTCACTTTTTAGCAATCAGGAAACCGGCGGGCTGGCCGGCCAATGCGGCAGCTTTGCCGATAAAATAGTTTCCATATCCACCGAGGGGCCATCGTTAGGCGCATTCGGGGCAGTCTCAACCACAGTTTGCACCGCGTCATCGCCGCCGTTGCTGCCCTCGTCGTTATCCGCAGATTGCTCCTCTTCCGCTTTGCCCTCCATCAAACGATAAAATTCGTCTGCGTCGATAGTTTCCTTTTCCATCAAAACCTTAGCCACCAGGTGCAGCTTATCCATATGTGTGCTCAAAATTTCCTGGCAGCGTTGATAGCACTCGTCCATCAAACGCTTGGCTTCCTTGTCAATCTCACAGGCCGTTTCCTCACTGTAGTTGCGCTCCGCGCCCAGGCTGCGGCCCAGGAAGATGTGGTTGCGGTCGGTTTCAAAGGTCAGGGTGCCCAGCCGCTCCGACATCCCGTAGCGGGTAATCATTTGGCGCACAATATCCGTAGCCCGCTCCAAATCATTGCTGGCGCCGGTGCTGATGTCGCCCAGCACCAGATTTTCGGCCATCCGGCCGCCCAGCATTACCACCACCTGCTCCAACATACGGGTTTTCGTCTGGTAATTTATATCCTCCTCCGGCAACATCAGGGTGTAGCCGCCAGCCCCGCCGCGGGGGATAATGCTCACCTTGTGTACCGGGTCGGTGTTTTCCAAATAGTAGTTGCTGACGGCGTGGCCGGCTTCGTGGTAGGAAACCAGCTTCTTCTCGCGCGGGTTGATAACGCGGGTCTTCTTCTCCGGCCCGGCAATCACGCGCTCCACAGCCTCCTCCACCTCATCCATTTCCACCTTCACCTTGTTGCGACGGGCGGCCAGCAGGGCGGCCTCATTCAACAGATTGGCCAAATCCGCGCCGGTGAAGCCGGGCGTACGTTTGGCGATAATCTTCAAATCCACATTGTCGGCAATCTGCTTGCCCTGGGCGTGCACGCGCAAAATAGCCTCGCGCCCCTTAATATCCGGCGCGCCGACGGCAATCTGTCGGTCAAAACGGCCGGGACGCAGCAAAGCAGGGTCCAGAATATCCGGCCGGTTGGTGCCCGCCATCACAATAATGCCCTCGTTGGCAGAAAAACCGTCCATTTCCACCAGCAACTGATTCAGAGTCTGCTCGCGCTCGTCGTGGCCGCCGCCCACGCCGGAGCCGCGCTGCCGGCCCACTGCGTCAATCTCATCAATAAAGATAATGCACGGCGCATGCTTTTTGGCCGTGTCGAACAAATCGCGCACGCGGGAAGCGCCCACGCCCACAAACATCTCCACAAAGTCGGAACCGCTGATCGTGAAAAACGGCACCCCGGCCTCGCCGGCCGTGGCCTTAGCCAGCAGGGTTTTGCCCGTGCCCGGCGAGCCGTAAAGCAGCACGCCCTTGGGGATCCGCGCGCCTAGCTGGTTATACTTTTTGGGCGTTTTCAAAAAGTCCACCACCTCGGCCAGTTCCTCGATAACCTCGTCGATACCGGCCACGTCCTTAAAGGTGGTGCGTTTTTTCTCATCAAGATAGAGGCGGGCCCGGCTTTTGCCAAACTGCATAACCTTGCCGCCGCCCTGCCCTTGGTTGAACATAAAGAACAGAAACGCGCCGATTAACAAAATAGGCAACAACGACAGCAACAGCTGCGACCAAAAGCTAGGCTCCGGCACGCCGTTGTAAACCACGTTGGTGACGCCGTTTTCCTCCAAAAAGGCGGAGATTGTGTCGTCCGTGGGGCCTTGGGTGTAAAAATCCGTGCCGTTTTTGAGCTTGCCGGTGTAAATCGTGGTGTCGTTGCCCTGGGGGCGCACCTCCACGCTGGCAATCTGGCCCTGCGTCACCATTGGCCGAAATTCCCCCATATAGCTGAGCTCCCTGGCCTGGGGTTGGGTGTCCGCACTAATCATATATAGAGAAACCACCATCAAAACCAGCAGCAGAAAAATCGTTACATTTTTAAATTGCTTTTGCAAAGCCTTTATTCACTCCTTACTACACCAAAAATCCGACAGTAAATTCACGCCGGCATTTATCATGTATTATATCACACTTGGCACAGTTTTTTCAAATATTTTTTAAAATTTTTGCCTATATTTTTTTAGAAACTGAACCAATTACATTGTAACTTACCTATATTAACTAAAATTAAACTTATTAGCAAAAATTATTTTTTTGGCAAATTTTTTAACTGCCCGGCCCGGCTTTTGGCCCGCCGTCGTTGCAGCTGTTCCTCAGTCTGCCGCAGCAGCCGCAGCCAGCCGTGGTTTTTCACCGCCGCCACGCCGCCCGGCAGGTGGATTGTTTTATGCAAAGGCAAAAGCCGCACCGCCTCCGTCTGCTCAAAGCTGAGGGCGCACACCGGCTTTTGGGCCGCCGCCTGCCACAGAGCCCGCACCAGCAGCCGCTGCATAGCCAAGGGCTGCTTTTGCCAAAAATCCAGCAGCAGCGCCGCCCCCTCTGGCGCAACGGTGGCCTGCTGCATGCGCTCCGCCACGCAGGCCGCCAAAAAGTCCGCCTCCGCCGCGGCGATTTCCGCCGTTTGGGCCAAGGCCGGCACAACCTGCGGATTGAGCTGCTGCAACAGCGGCAAAAGCTGGCCGCGCACCCGGTTGCGGGTGTAAGCCGGGCTGCTGTTGCTGGAATCATCCCGCCAGGTCAAACCATTAGCCGTCAGATAAGCCTCAATTTCCGCCCGCGGCAGACCAAGCAGCGGCCGCAGCAGCCGCCCCCGTCGCTTGCGCATAGCGGCCAGCCCGGCCGAGCCGCTGCCCCGCAGCAAATGCAGCAGCACCGTTTCCGCCTGGTCCTCCTGGTGATGAGCGCAAAGCAGCCAAACCGGCCGGAAGCCCTTGGCCTCCTCCTGTTGGCAGATCTGCTCCAGCCAGGCGTAGCGCTGCCGGCGCGCCCGGTTTTCCACATCGCCGCCGCAGCCAAGCCCCTGCGCCTGCCCCCAGCAGAATTCTATGCCCAGGCGGCTGCAAAAATCCCGGCAAAATTCCTGGTCGGCGTCGGCTTCCGCCCCGCGCAGCCCGTGATTGAAATGGGCTGCCAGCAAGGCAAACTCCACGCCGCCCGCCTGCCCCAGCCGCCAAAGCGCGTGCAACAGAGCCACGGAATCGCGCCCGCCGGAAAAGCCCACCACCAGCAAAGGCCAGGGAGGCGTCAGATGTTCCCGCAAATTAGCTTGTAAATGCGCCGGCAAAGGCTCCATTGGCTTCCGCCTCCCTTTCGCTGTTTCTATTATGATTAATTCTCGCCCCAGGGCGGAAACCCTCTTTTTCGCCAACAGAATAAGCCCCCGGAGCATTACCCCAGGAGCTTATCCCGTTTTTATCCGGCCTCAGGCCACTCTGGCCACCAGCACCGTAATATCGTCTTTCAGGCGGCCGCCGGAAAGAGCCACCGCCTTACCCAGCAAAAACTCGGCCATCACCTGCGCGTCCTCGATGCTGTTGTCCTCCAACAGACCCACCAGCCAATCCAAATCCGTCTGGCTGTCCGCGTCCAACAGGCCGTCGCTGGCCATAATCACCATATCCCCGGCCTCCAGCTGCGCGTTGTAAATGGCCTTGTCCACCGTTTGCAGCATACCCACCGGCAGCGAGGCGTTTTTGATAACCTGCACCTTGCCGGCCCGTTTGATAAAACTGGGCGCGGCTCCGGTTTTAATAAACTCCGCGCTGTTGTCGTAGCGGTCGATAATGCACATATCCAGCGTGACAAAGGCCTCCTCGCCGCCTTGCAGCAACAGCACGGTGTTGACGGTGTCCACCGCGGTGTAGCGGTCGAACCCCACCTCCAGCAGGTGCGTCAGCATATTGACCGCGCTGCCGGATTTCATCGCCGCCGGAATCCCCGCGCCCATGCCGTCGCTAATCATCAGCAGCTGCCGCCCCTCGCCCAGGGTTACGCTGTCGCCAGAATCACCGCAGATAGGGTTGCCCTCCTTAGCCAACTGAGCCTTGCCCACAAACAGAGTGTTGGCGCCATCCCGCAGCATGTGGAAGCAGCAACCGGCCCCGCAGCCAGAGCTGCCACAGCTGACCTCCTGCGTGCGGAAGCGTTTTTGCAGCACCCGGCTAACCTCCTTGGCCGCCAAATCGCGGCAGGCCACCTCGCCGGGACAATCCTCCATATTGACCCAAAAGTCCAAATTTTTTTCGCCCAGGTGCGTAATCTGCACCCCGCTGACGGCCAGCCCCTGCTTGGCGAAGCGCCGGGCCAAGGCCTTTTCCATATAGTTCAAATCGCCGCCGTTATCCAGCATTTCCCCGGCCAACTTCTCCATAACCTCCGCCGTGCCCTCCAGCTGCCCGGCCAGAAATACCCGGTTGCTGGCCTGTTGCAGCTGCCAGTAGTTGTTTTGACAATATAGCTCGTAAAGGCAGTTCACCGTCGCCACCAGCTCCCGCAGGTGCGGGCAGCGGCGGCCGAAGTTGTCCGGCACGTCTTTCACGTCGGCAAAACCCTTTTGCTCCGCCACGTTGAACAGCCCCATCACCCCGCGATAGGTGTCCTCCACGTCCACCGACCAGCACAGGTTGTGGATGGAGCAGCGATTGCAAACCTGCCCGCACAGATGATTCAGCACCATTTCCACGTTGCGCTCCTGCTCCTCGGTACGTTTTTCGCCAGCGCCCACGGCCCGGCAACCGTTGGCTAAATCCCGGAAAAAGTGGGCCACATTTTGCAGCCGCCGGGCGGAAAAGCGCAAGCGCCGCCGGTTGTTTTCGTCCTCGCCACTGCGCAGGGATACGCCCACAAACAGCTTCTCGCCCCGCTTCACCAACGTGGCCGGCAGTAGAAACAACAGGCCGGCCGCCACAAAACTGCCCAACATCGCCGTCTGGATTTGGCTGGCCTCCATTATGTAGATGCCCAACATCACGTTGCCCAGCAAAAAGCCTGCCGCCACGCCCGGCCGGCCGAAGCCCTTGAAAGCGCCCGCCAGCAGGCCGGCAAAGGCGTACATACCAATAGTGGCCGGGGGAATGGTTTGGTCCAGGCTGGGCAAAATACCCATCAGCGCGCCCACGCCGGCCCCGGCCCCTGCGCCGCCCCACAGACCGGCCAGCAGCACCAGCAAGCGACTGACTACGTCCCGCAGTTGGAGGCTGCCCAGGCTAAGCTCGCCAAAGCCGCAAATACAACCCAAAAACAGCACGAAAAGGCAGACCAGCTCGTCTGCGGAAAGGCTTTTCACGTCCTCGATTTCTTGCAAAATACGCAGGGCAATCAGCAGCACCAGCGAGAGCCCGGCCGCGAAACAGCCCTCAAAGCAGACCAGCAGCAGATTGTAGGCCGAAAGCGTGCCGGCCAGCATTTCGCCCAAAGCGCGCAGTGAGATAAGGGCTGCCGCACAGACCAGCGGCACAGCAAACCAGTCGCGTTTTTCGTCCCGCGGCCTCAGATACAGCACCACGGCCGCCAGCGTGGAAGCCGCCAGATACATCCAGGCCCCTTTGCCCAAAGCCAGCAAACTGCCCAGCAGCACGGCCCCCAGCAGGAAAGGCGCAAAATGGCAGTAACTGATGACCGCCGCGGCGGCAAAGGCCACCCCAAAGGGATACAGCCCGCCCAAAACCTCCGCCTTGCCCAGCAGCACCCCGGCCGCCAGGCAAAAAATATCCACCGGCCCCACGTCCGGCACTCTTATGTTTTTGCCCCAAAACTCCTTTTGCCAAACCTGTAGGGGCTTATTCTCGGCAGCGTCAGGCTCCGCCCGCTCGCCCACGGCTGTTTCCAGGCGTCGCCAGGCTGTTTTTTTGCTCGGCTCCTCGGTTTCCGCCCGCCGGAATGGAGAAACCTGCGGCTTGTCCGCCATATATATCACCCTCCATCAATACGTGTAAACTGATTAAGCAATCCTTAATTAGTATATACGTAAGCGAGGAAAAAACATGTCGCAACCGGGCGGGAAATTCCAGCTTTCGCTCGCCTCTTTTGGCGTGCAAGCGGCATTTTGCAGCAATAATCTGGTGATTTCCGGGTTTTGGGGGATATTGCGGGGCGGTTTGGCTTAATCCGATAGTAAAAAAAGGGTAGCTTGCAGCCGCCCTTTTATTATTTACTTTTACCAAACAATTCGCTGTGGGTTCCGGTTCTGGTAACGTTAAGCATTGAGAGCCTCCCTCAGTGCTCAAACCTCCCGCTTATCTTCCGGGTGATACAAAATGCGAATATAATCAGTATCGCGGCTGTCCATATCGCCCAAATATATGCGCAAGTGCTCCGGCACCGCCTCATACTTTTGGCGCAGTTTCTCACGAGAAAAATCGCTGGGCTCCTCCAGATAATAATGATAAGCCCGGCGGCAGACCTCCAAACTGTCCTCTTCGCCGGCCAGTTTAGCCATATCGTCAGCAATTTCGCCCAGCTTATCGGCAGGCGTTAGGTCAGCCTGCCCCTCCATTGCCGCCAGCCGCAAATCGCCCAGGCCCTCAATACGCACCCACTCCTCGCCTTTCGGCGCAGTAGCCAGCGTGCCCTCGACGAAAAGCCGCTCAATATCTTCCATATTATAATATGTTTCACCCAGGGCTTCCACCTGCATAGTCTTATCCGCATAGCAGGTTAAAGGCGAAATATACAGCTTGCCCTGCTTCCGGCAAAAAATATAACCGCTGTGGCCGTCCCAAAAGTCATAACCAAAGCCAGGCTTTTCCTTGCAGGGCGTGGGGCTGGCCGTAAAACCCACATGCAGCTTTTCCCACTTATCAATTTCCCGCTGCGTGGTTTGATAAATATTAGCCATTTCCGGGTTAAGGCTGCGCACCACCTCCTGCACGTGGCGGTAAAAACCTGATTCGTCATAAGCCCACTTGGCCTGCCTGATTTCATAGCTGCCCAAATGAAAAACCGAAAGCAGCTTGCCGGTCGGCACGGCCGGCGTTACCCAGCCCCGGCGCAAATCCTGCCGAAACTGCTGCAAATCACTCTTATGCCAGCAGCTGACTATGCCGTCTGCATAAACGGCCATTTGAATTAAAAAATAATTGCTGTTGTGAATAATGGCCGGAATGGTTACGCCCTCCACCGTCTGTTTGCGATACACCCTGTTCATATTATCACCTCTTAAACAATCCTCATCTTAACCACAACCGTCACTTCAGGGAATTAATTTTGCGTAACAGCACGTAGCAAAGCCCTATCGCCAGCAGGCAGACCACCAGCACCACCAGCGTAGTCAGCGGGTGGCTGGCCAACGGCATAGGCAGGTTCATACCAAAAAAACTGGTGATAAAAGTAGGCACGGCCACCATCAGGGTAATCATCGCCAAAAAGTTCATCACCTTGCTCAGGTTGTTGTTGGCGATGGCCGCCAGCGCGTCCATAGAGTTCTTCAAAATGGTGGTGTAAATGTCGGCCATTTCCACGGCCTGCTTATTCTCAATAATCACATCATCCAACAAGTCGCGGTCTTCCTCATACATACGAATGGTGCGAGTGCGGAAAAGTTTTTCCATCACCTTGTCATTCGCCCGCAGCGAGGTAGTAAAGTAAACCAGGCTCTTTTGCAGGTTTAGCAGGCTGTTCAAATCGTCGTTATTCATATTCTGACGCAGACGGGCCTCCAACGCCTCGTAGCGCCGATTGATGTCGCGCAGAAATTTCAGGTAAATGTTGGTCTGAATCTGCAAAATTTGCAGGGTCAGGCGGGTTTTCTTAAAGGTGGCGGCGGAACGCACCCGGCCGCCAGCAAAGCTGCTGTATAAATCCAGCTGGTTTAAGCTTATCGTCACGAAAAAATCATCATTCAAAACAATGCCAAGCGGCGTGGTGTCGTAAATCACCGGCGAATCGGTAATCACCGGCACGTCCACAATGATTAAAATCTGGCCGTCCTCCGTTTCCACACGGGCCAGCTCCTCATCATCAAGTGGATAGCGGATAAATTCCTCGGCTATGCCGGTTTGCTCGCTAACCAGCCGGATTTCCTCCGGGGTGGGGTTCACCAAATTCAGCCAATCGCCCTTCTGCATCGTGGCCGCCTGCTGCATAGCCGGCGGGTTGTCCACCTGGCCCAACTGCGGCGTTCTGTAAATCGTCAGCATGCGCACTCCTCCTCTGCCAGGGCGCGCCGCCGTTAAATCGCAAAAAGCAGGCCGGCGCACTCTGGGCTCAATCTTGATATTTTGGGTTTGGTTCGTTTACTGCCAGCGTCGCCTTCCATACTTTTCACCTCTCTTTGGTTATCAAAGTTGCTTATAAAAGTCCTACTCTATATAATACATCTAAATTGCCCGCTTGAACAGACTTTTTTCTAAAATTTTTTAGATTTTTTCAAGATTTTTTTTCTATTTTATGATATAATGTGAATACACAGCGATTGGCAAGGCCAAAGGCCGATGCCAGAGCTGATGTTGAACAAATACCATAGTGCAATTTGTTGTGATAAGATGAAACAACCTTGTCCCTATGGTATAATGTGAATACACAGCGATTGGCAAGGCCAAAGGCCGATGCCAGAGTCAGCAAGCACAAATCACAACTATTATTTTAGGAGTTGATATTATGTCCAATAAAATAAAAACCACTGCTGTAATAATGGCGGCCGGCAAAGGGACCCGTATGAAGTCCACCCTGCCCAAGGTACTGCACCAGGTTGCCGGGCGCACTATGCTCCAACAGGTGCTGCACCAAGTGCACGCCGCCGGCATAGACGAGCAGGTTATCGTGGTGGGCCACGGCGCAGACGAGGTGCGGGCTAGCCTGCAAGGCCAGCCCGGCTGCCACTTTGCCCTGCAAATGCCCCAGTTGGGCACCGGCCACTGCGTGCAGCAGGCCCTGCCCAAAATCCCGGCAGATACGCAAGCAGTGCTGATTCTCTGCGGCGACACGCCCCTGCTGCGATCGGAAACTCTGCGCCAAATGCAGGAGCAATTTGCCGCCAGCCAAACCGCGGACAAGCCTCTGGCCGGTCTGCTGTTGACTTGCCTGCTGGACAACCCCACCGGCTACGGCCGCATTGTGCGCGACGCAGCCGGCAATGTGCAGGCCATTGTGGAGGAAAAGGACGCTACGCCGGAGCAAAAACAAATCCGCGAGATTAACGCCGGGGCTTACATCTTCGATTATCAGGCTCTGCAACAGTCTTTGGCCCGGCTGGATAACAACAACGCCCAAGGGGAATATTACCTGACGGACGTTATCAGCCTTATGGCCACCGCCGGCCTGCGCCTAAACGCCGTGCAGGCTGCCGACCCGCTGGAAACCACCGGCGTAAACGACCGCGTGCAGCTGGCTGCCGCCGCCGCGGAGCTTTATCACCGCAAGGCGGAGGAACTGATGCTGGCCGGCGTTAGCATTATCAACCCGTCCAGCTGCTACATTGAGCTGGACGTGGAGGTTGGCCCGGATACCCTGATTTATCCCAACTGCCAGCTGCGCGGCCGCACCAAAATCGGCCCCGGTTGCGTGCTGGACACAGATTGCCTGATTACCGACAGCGAGGTTGGCGCAGGCTCCCACATCACCAAATCCGTGCTTAACCAGGCCAGCGTGGGCCAAAAGGCGGAGATTGGCCCCTTTGCTTATCTGCGGCCCGGTGCGCGGCTGGCGGATAATGTCAAAATCGGCGATTTTGCCGAGATTAAAAACGCCCAAATCGGCAGCGGCAGCAAGGTGCCTCACCTTTCCTACATCGGCGACGCCGAGGTGGGCGAAAATGTGAACATCGGCTGCGGCACCATCACCTGCAATTACGACGGGGTAAATAAACATCTGACTAAAATTGGCAACAACGTTTTTGTAGGCAGCAACAGCAATCTGGTGGCTCCCGTCTGCGTGGAGGACGACGCTTTCATCGCCGCCGGCAGCACCATCACCAAAACCGTAAACGCCGGCGCCCTGGCCGTGGAACGCAGCCCGCAACGGGAGATTGCCAACTGGAACCGGGAGAAAAGCCCCAAAGCGCAGGCAGTTGCCCAACAGCAAAACGGCTCAAAATAAGCAGCTTAATTGCTTCTAAAAAAAACTGAAAAAAACCCAAATTCCAACAGGAAAAACCCAAATCCCGGCGAATATTTTTAGGGTGAACACAGCTTGTACACATTATATTTTTCAGCTAAACGGTTTTGCCTCCGCACTCAACAAATTGGGGCAAAACATAGGAGGGAATTTTCAATGAGTGACACCGCATTACAAATTTTCACCGGCAACGCCCACCCGGAGCTGGCGCAGGAGATTGTCGATTTTTTGGGTATGGAGTTGAGCAAAGCCAAGGTTTCCAAATTTAAGGATGGCGAGGTGCGCTTGGAGATTAATGAAAGCGTGCGCGGCAACAACGTTTTCATTATCCAGCCCACCTGCGCACCCGTGAATGAAAACCTGATGGAGCTGCTGATTATGGTGGACGCAATCCGCCGGGCCTCGGCCAAATCCATTACCACGGTTATTCCCTATTACGGCTACGCCCGCCAGGAACGCAAGCAAAAGCCGCGCGAGCCGATTTCCGCCAAGCTGGTGGCCAACCTGCTGACGGCGGCCGGGGCAGACCGTATGGTGACGATTGACCTGCACACCAGCTCAATCCAGGGCTTTTTCGATATTCCGGTAGACCATATGCCCGCCGTGCCGCTACTGGCGAACTACTATCGCGAAAAGCAGCTGGAGAATGTAGTTGTGGTATCGCCGGACATCGGCGGCGTCACCCGCGCCCGCAATCTGGCCGAACGCCTGAACTGCAACCTGGCGATTATTGACAAACGCCGGCCGGAGCCCAACAAATCGGAAATTATGGGCATAATCGGCGACGTGCGCGGCAAAAATGTTATTATAGTGGACGATATGATTGACACCGCAGGCACCATCACCAACGCCGCCAACTTCCTGAGCGACCAGGCCGGCGCCAACGAGGTCTACGCCTGCTGCACCCACGCGGTGTTCACCCCGCCGGCAGTGGAACGCATCCAGCAGTCCTCCATCAAGGAAATGCTGATTACCAACACCATCCCGCTCACCGAGGAGGAAAAGCAGTGCGCCAAAATTCAAACTGTTTCCATCGCGCCGCTGCTAGGCCGTACCATTGAGTATATCCATAACAAAAAATCCGTGAGTGGTTTGTTTGATTAAGGAGATTTTGCAGATTTATGACTAACGTATACGATATTTTAGAGGAACGCGGCTACATTGAACAAAGCACCGACCCCGGAATCCGGGACCTTTTGGGCAACGAGAGCGTCACCTTTTACATCGGCTTTGACCCAACCGCCGATAGCCTGCACGTGGGGCATTTCATTCAAATTATGGTGATGAGCCATATGCAGCGGGCTGGCCACCGGCCGATTGCCTTGTTTGGCGGCGGCACCGGCATGATTGGCGACCCCTCCGGCCGCACGGATATGCGCAAGATGATGACCCAGCAAACTATTTTGGAAAACATCGCCGCATTCCGCAAGCAGATGAGCCGGTTTATCGATTTCGACAGCGACGCACCCAACCGCGCCCTGATGATTAACAACGGCGATTGGCTGCTGAACCTGAACTACGTGGATTTTATACGCGAGGTAGGCACGCATTTTTCCGTCAACCGAATGTTGACGGCGGAATGTTTCAAAAACCGCTTGGAGCGCGGTCTGTCCTTTTTCGAGTTCAACTATATGCTGATGCAAAGCTACGACTTTTTGCAGCTGTACCGCCAGCATAACTGCAAAATGCAGCTGGGCGGCAACGACCAATGGTCTAACATCATCGGCGGCGTGGAGCTTTGCCGGCGTATGGACGGCGCGCAGGTTTACGGCCTGACCTTTAAGCTGTTGACCAACAGCCAGGGCAAAAAGATGGGCAAAACCGAAAGCGGCGCCCTCTGGCTGGATGCAGCCAAAACCTCCCCCTATGATTTTTACCAATATTGGCGTAACATTGACGACGCCGACGTGGAAAACTGCCTGGCCCTGCTGACTTTCCTGCCAATGGACGAGGTGCGCCGCCTGGGCGCTTTGCAGGACGCGGCCATTAACGAGGCTAAGGCCCGTCTGGCCTATGAGGTAACCAAGCTGGTGCACGGCGAGGCGGAGGCCGAAAAAGCCCAGGCCGCAGCCCAAGCCCTGTTTGCACCCCAGGCGGGGACCGAAGCGGCGGATCTGCCCGGCACCGAATTGCCGGCGGCGGAGCTGGCAGCCGGGCTAGATATTCTGGCTCTGCTGAGCAAATGCGGCCTGATTAAAAGCAACGGCGAGGGCCGCCGCCTGATTGCCGACGGCGGCGTGTATCTGAACAACGAGCGGGTTGCGGAGCACACCCGACCGATCAGCGAGGCTGATTTCACCGACGGCCGCCTGCTGCTACGCAAGGGCAAAAAGGTCTATCATCAGGTTATCATAAAATAACCGGCACAGTTTCCCCTGGGGCAAAGTATTTGACCCTAAAAAATATTTTAATTGGAGAGGTGTTGCAAAATGAGAAAGTTAAAAATTTGTAGTGCTTTGGCCGCTTTGGTTTTTTGCCTGACGGCCCTGGCAGCCTGCGGCGGCGGTTTTGACGCAGCAAGCCTGCTGAAAGGTAATCTGGATGTAATTTACCTGGGAACATGCGATGATTCCCACCTGAAATCCGTCGGTCTGACCAAGGAAGAAGCCAACGAGTACTACGAGGAAGGTATTTTGGTGGAAGCCGATTACTTTGCGGATTACTTCCAAAGCGACTATGATTCCCTCAGTGAAGCCACCCAGCAAAAGATTGTAGATATGTATAAACAAATCTACGCCAAGAGCAAATACGAGTTGGGTGACACCACCAAAAACGGCGAAACATATCTGGTTTCCCTGACTGTTTACCCCATTGACATCATCTCGAAATACGTCGACGAAGATTTTGACGCTTTCTATGATGATTTTGAGGCCCGCCTGAACAATGGCGAATTTGACAGCCTATCCGACGCTGAATTTGAAGAAGTCTGGATTAACGAAATTATTGACGGCGTTTCCGCCCGTCTGGACAAAATCGACTATCTGGAGCCGGAAACAATTTCCGTGCAGATCGCTAAGGACAGCGACGGCTACTACACCATCACCGATAACGATTTCCAGCGCATTGACAGCCTGATTATTCAGTACTAAAACTTTCGAGAAGCTTTCCAACGCCCTGCTTTTGCTGGCAGGGCGTTTTTCAATTTAAGGTTCTGGTAAAAAAACGTCGCCTTTAGCCTTAATTGAAAAAAATTCTAAAAATCTGGAAATTTTGCTTGCAATCCAGCATAAGATATAGTATAATATTCTTTGTTAAGGCGCCATAGCCAAGCGGTAAGGCAGAGGCCTGCAAAGCCTTTATTCTCCAGTTCGATTCTGGATGGCGCCTCCATTTTTTTAATGCGCCGCCGTTCTCCTTAAAGCGGCGGTCTTGTTTTTGCCGGAGTGGCGGAATTGGCAGACGCAACGGACTTAAAATCCGTCGAGGGCAACTTCGTACCGGTTCAAGTCCGGTCTTCGGCACCAAGATGAAACGGTCAGATATTAATCTGGCCGTTTTCTATTATCTATAAAAGTTGGTGACTGTTATGAACTTACGTAGCTTCAGCAAGCTAAGTGCCAAAACCCAAGGCATTTTGCTAATCATTTCCTCCGCTTTTTGCTTTGCCACTATGAGCGCCATGGTCCGCCTGGCCGGCGATTTGCCCACCCTGCAAAAATGCTTTTTCCGCAACCTGGTTTCCATTCCCTTTGCCTGTGCAATCCTTTGGCAGGAACGCCCCAATCTGCAAGCAGAGCTTAAACACACGCCGGGGCTGCTGCTACGGGCCGCCTGTGGCACAGTTGGCCTCGTCTGCAATTTTTACGCTATCGACCATATGCTACTGGCCGACGCTTCCATTCTCAATCGCCTTTCGCCTTTTGTCACCGTTTTTCTCTGCTGGCTGGTGCTGAAAGAGCCATTGAGCAAGGTGCAAGCGGCTTCCATACTGGTTGCCTTTGCTGGCGCCCTCTGCATAATCCGGCCCGGCCTGGGCGCGTTTTCCTCTTTTCCAGCCCTGATTGCCACCCTGGGCGGCATTGGCGCTGGCTCCGCTATGGCCTGCGTGCGCTGGCTCACCTTGCACGGCGCCAACAAAGCCTTTATTGTGTTCGTTTTTTCTTTTTTCTCCAGCCTGATTTTAGTTCCCTATCTGCTGCTGCATTATCAGCCGATGAGCTGGCAGCAAACCCTGATCTTATGCCTGGCCGGTTTGGCGGCCACCGGCGGC
The DNA here is from genome assembly GCA_021769035.1 of Bacillota bacterium. Lineage (GTDB taxonomy): Bacteria > Bacillota > Dehalobacteriia > UBA4068 > UBA4997 > Avidehalobacter. The sequence goes on from JAETTP010000002.1 coordinate 86,460, forward strand.
CAGTTCAGCGTCACCTACGCCTACAGCAAAGCGCCGGCCAGCCAAATTTCCATTTTTGATTACACCATTGTCATCTTTGCCGGGCTGGAGGGTTTTTTGCTGTTCAACCAACTGCCGGATTTGTTCAGCTGGCTAGGTTACGCCATTATTATTGGCATTTCCCTGTTCGTCTTTTTCTTTGAGGGACACCACAAAGCCTAATGTTCATTCCTTTTCCTGGGCGTGCTCCAGGCACTGATTAAATAACTGGCCAATATGCTCGTCATCCAGAGAGTAAAAGATCTGTTTCCCCTCCCGTCGAAACTTAATCAGCCGACTGTTGCGCAAAGCGGCCAGCTGATGCGACACCGCCGACTGCGACATCTGCATAAGCTCCGCCATATCACGCACGCAAAGCTCCGAAACCAGCAGCGTGTTAATAATCCGCAGGCGGGTTGGATCGGCCATCATCTTAAACATGGCCGCCATATCGGCAATCTGCTCCTCCGGCAGCAAAATCTGGCGCAGGCTCCGCATGGCCTGAGCCGCCATTATTTCCTCATTTTTTGACAAGCCAAAGCACCTTCTTTCTTGTGCTTTATTTTAGCAGATTTTCAGCAATTTGTCAAACCGCAATCCAAACAGCCTTTGCTAAACGGAACGCCGCCCCCTTTACTTAAAGAGGACGGCGTTCAATTTATATTTTGCTCACTTAATGTTCAGTTAATTAATACTTACTGTTATAGTCCGCTTTGCTATCGCTATAGCTTTCCGGCTGACTGTAATTTGCCGGAGCTGCTTCCCGACGCGGCACAAAACCAGTGTCTTGTTTCAGCTTGAAGCGGGACATCAACTGATCCATAATCTGGGATTGAGAGGACAGCTGTTCGCTGGCCGCTGCTGTTTCCTCGCTGGTGGCGGAGTTGGTCTGCACCACAGCCGAAATCTGTTCAATACCCTCACGAATTTGGTCAATAGATTCAGCCTGGCGCTCGCTGGCTTCGGCAATGCTGCCCATCATACCAACAGCCTGACCTGCCAGTTCCTTGGTCTTATCCAAAGATTCGGAAACATTAGCCACATATTCACTGCCCTTGCGCACAGCGGTGATAGCATTTTCAATGCGGTCCTTGGTTGCCTTGGCTGCTTCATCGGATTTGGAAGCCAAATTGCGTACCTCATCAGCAACCACGGCAAAGCCTTTGCCGGCCGAACCAGCCCGGGCAGCCTCCACAGCGGCGTTCAGAGCCAAAATGTTGGTCTGGAAAGCAATATCCTCGATTGTGCCGATAATCGCCCGCACCTCCTCGGAAGCGCTCTTGATTTCATCCATCGCCTCAACCATATTACCCATCTGGTCGCTGCTGATCATAACCTGCGCGCCAGCCTGATTGGCCATATCCATAGAGGTTTGAGCCAAAGCAGCATTTTGCTCAGCGCCCTGGGTAATCTCACTAACTGTTGCAGAAAGCTCTTCCACCGCGCTGGCTTGCTCGGTTGCGCCTTGGGCCAAAGCCTGGGCGCTGTTGGAAACCTGATCGGCGCCAGAAGAAACCTGGTCGGAAGATTGAACAATTTGGCTAAGTGTATCGCTCAAATTGCTGTTAATGTTGCGGATAGCCAGCAACACCGGCTGCAAATCGCCAACATAAGCGTCGCGATTGGTCGATTTAATATCAAAATTGCCGTTTGCCATCTCACCCAGCAGGTATTCAATATCCTTAATAACAGTGGTCAAATCGCTAACCACCAAACGGGAAGCCTCAACCATATCGCCGATTTCATCCTTGCTGTCCACCTGCGGCAGCGGAGAATGTAAATCGCCGTGGGCCAAATCCTGCAAACGTTTAACACAATTAGCCAAAGGTTTGGCAATACCATTGGAAATTTTGGCCGAGATAAACAGACCCAGCAGCATAGCCAGCACAATCAAAGTGATTACGATAATCACGCTGATCAAAGCGCTGCGGCTAACCTCATCGCGAATATCGTCGCCCTGCTGCATTTTCAGCTCCATCAAAGAGGAAACGTTGTTGTACATTCTTTCGTAAACCGGGGCCAACTCATTGCGCAAGCGCAGCTGGTCGTCACCGATGGACTGGCTGTCGGTATCGTTGATTGCGTCCTCCAACAAATCCTTAGTAATGGATTGATAGCTGCTCCAAGCCGTTTTAGCGTCGGCAAAAGTAGCCTTGCTGGCGTCGGAAACCAAACTGCTCTCCACCTCTGCCATATACTTGTTAATCGTGTCAACCAGCTCAGTTGTTTTGTTGGCCGCTTCTTTTTTGGCGTCGGCATTCAAATAGCCAACGGTGTCATGCACCGCGCCGTCCAACTGAGCCAAACTGCCCAGCACCATGCCAACATCACCCTGAGCAAAACCGAATTTTTCCAGCGCATTATCGTATTCTTTTTGAATACTGCTCATCATAAAAGCGCTGACAATGCCGGAAATGCTGGCCAAAATGGCAATACCAATAACAGCAACCGTGATTTTGTTTTTTACTTTCAAATCCTTAAAATTCATTATAAATGCTCCTCCATTTCTTTCTTACATATATATTTATCGGTTAGCCTGCCTTTTTTCATTTGCAGACAGCGCCCAGAGCTAACCGCTGTTATAAAAAACCCATTTTAGCCTTTACTTTTTAAATATCTGAGGAGCACACTTGCCACATTCTCGCAACTGGCTTGTTCACAAACCGCTCCAATCTTATATGCCACACCCGGCATACCATAAACTACGCTCGATTTTTGGTCTTGTCCGATAGTAAACGCTCCCTTGCGGCGCATTGCCAGCAAGCCTTCCGCACCATCGGCCCCCATACCGGTCATAATTATGCCAACCATCTGGCAGCGCACCTGTTCCGCCATTGAATGAAACAGAGCGTCCACACTAGGCCGATGCCCGCTCACCTTTTCACCTGGCGCCACCCGCAGAATATAGCCGCCGGCCGGCGTGCGTTGTATTCGACATTGGAAATCTGCCGGAGCCAGCAAGGCCAAGCCACGCTTCACCTCATCGCCATTTTTGGCTTCCCGCACCTCCATTGCACAAAGACGATTCAGCCTCTCCGCATACATCTGCGTAAAACCAACCGGCATATGTTGCACAATCACCATACCCGGAATATCCTCCGGCAGGCGCTTCATCACTTCCAGGGTTGCTTCCGTGCCACCGGTGGAGGCCCCCAGACCAATAACCACCGGTGTGTTGCCGCCCAGCTTAGAAGCAGGCAGCACCGCCGGCCCGTCCGTTGTGGTTCTGGGACGACGCACCTTGGAATTGGCCGCCACCACCACCTTTTGCGCCAAAGACTGGATAAAAGCCTCCGGGCTTTGCGTATCGTCCGGCTTACGCACAAAATCCACCGCGCCGGCGTGCAGCGCGTCAAAAACACGCAGATTCAATGATGAAACCAACACCACAGGCAACGGGTTGGTGGGAATTAGTTCCTTCAAAAAGTCAATCCCACTCATGCCCGGCATCTGCACATCGCAAGTCATCACATCCGGGTTCAGCTGGGCCAGCTTGCGCTTGGCGTCCAGCGCATTAATGGCGTAGCCCACAATTTCAATCTTCGGGTAGGCGCTCAAACCGTCAATAATCAGCTTGCGCGCCAGCATGGAGTCGTCCACCACCAGCACCCTAATTCTTCTGTTTCCAATAGCCTGTTCCACGCCAAACCTCACTCCCCTCTACCAGTTTACTTCTGGAAAATCGATGGCCCCACTCGTTTGTAGCGGGTTTCCGCCGTCAGGTTCTCTGAGGTGCTGATTATCAAATACCCCCCAGGTACGGTTGCATCGTAAAACCTTTCCGTCAGCGCATTTTTTGTTTGCTGATCAAAGTAAATCATCACATTACGACAAAAAATTACATCAAATTTACGTTTAAACTTAATTGGTTCCATCAAATTAAACTGCTGAAAAATTACATTATTGCGCACTCGCGAATTTACCTGAAAATTGCGTCCAGCCACCGGCTGAAAATATTTGCGCTTCCAGTCCGGCGGCAGATTATCCGGCAGCTCGTAAATCCCCTTTTTCGCCTTATTCAGCGCGTCCAGGGAAAGGTCGGTTGCCAGCAGCCGCGTGTCCCAACCGCTTGCCTGAGGCCCCAGAAAATCCAACATATACATAGTGATGTTGTAGGGTTCCTCGCCAGAGGAACAGCCCGCGCTCCAGATAGCCAGGGTTTTATCGCGCTGGTGTTTGTGCACCAGCTCCGGCATAATATGACCGTTGAAGTAGTCGAAAGCGCTCATTTCCCGCATAAAATATGTATAATTGGTGGTGAGCTTGGAAAGCAGATGGTTAATATCGTCCCCGGTCCCCTTACTCATAATAAAATCGACATATTCCTTAAAGCTGGAGTAGCCCATTCCCTTAATGGTGTTGGTTAAGCGGCTGGTTATCAGCTGGCGCTTCTGGCGCAAATCTATACCATATTTCTTTTGCACAAAGGTGACCAGACGGTTAAAATCCTGATCATTAATTGGCGGCAATGAACCGCTTATTTTTTCCTTAACTGCTTCATTATCCTTATCCATAAACGTCGCCATCCATATCGTTCAAAAAATATCTACTGTTGATTAAACAGGAACTGACAATCCAAAACCAACATCGTGCCGGCCTGACCCGGCACGGCCCCCTCTGGCAGGCTGCACATTCCACTCACCAGATTGTGCAAACTCTGCCCGCTCTGGCTGGGAACCGGCAAAATCTGGCTCCGACCCACGTCCTCCATATCAGCCACATTGTCAACCAATATCCCAACGTAGGTTTCGTCCTCCCGCAGAACAACCACACAGCTGCTCTCGCTCATTCCCTGACCCAACATCATCTTAAAATCTATAATCGGTACTATCAAACCACGCAGATTGATTACTCCACGAATATGACCGGGAAGCATTGGGATAAACGTTATCGCCGTTTCATTCAATATCGTTTCCACATAATCCGTATCCACACCAAACAACCGCTCGTCTGAGCTGAATATCAGATATTTCCGCGTGTCCGAAACAGGCTCCTTAACTTCGTCCAAAACCAGTTCTTTTACTTCTTCCGACACACCAACACCCCCTATCTCTCAAAACCCATCGC
>JAETTP010000107.1 GCA_021769035.1 Bacillota bacterium
GAGTCCCGGTCCCGATTTCTTTTTTGTCTCTCAGACCGCTGTCAGTCGTTCCCGTAAAGAAGCGATGATGGGCGTGCTGGGTATTACCTGCGGCGTTATGGTTTGGGCAGGGATTGCGTTGCTTGGCCTGCATTTGATTATCGAAAAAATGGCCTGGCTGCATACGCTGATTATGGTTGGCGGTGGCCTGTATCTCTGCTGGATGGGTTATCAGATGCTGCGCGGCGCGCTGAAAAAAGAGGCGGTTTCTGCACCTGCGCCACAGGTCGAGCTGGCGAAAAGTGGGCGCAGTTTCCTGAAAGGTTTACTGACCAATCTCGCTAATCCGAAAGCGATTATCTATTTTGGTTCGGTATTCTCATTGTTTGTCGGTGATAACGTTGGCACTACCGCGCGCTGGGGCATTTTTGCGCTGATCATTGTCGAAACACTGGCGTGGTTTACCGTCGTTGCCAGCCTGTTTGCCCTGCCGCAAATGCGCCGTGGTTATCAACGTCTGGCGAAGTGGATTGATGGTTTTGCCGGGGCGTTATTTGCCGGATTTGGCATTCATTTGATTATTTCGCGGTGATGCCAGACGCGTCTTCAGAGTAAGTCGGATAAGGCGTTTACGCCGCATCCGACATTATTTTTCACGCATGCCTCGCCGATGCTAACAGTGCTCCCACCAGCATAAACAACGAGCCGAAAATCTTATTCAGCGCCTTCATCTGCTTTGGTCCTTTAATCCATAGAGCAATCCGTTGAGCAAGGGTGGCGTAACCGATCATCACAATAATATCGACCACAATAGTGGTGACGCCGAGCACGATATACTGCATCAGTTGCGGCTGTTGCGGCATGATGAATTGCGGAAATAGCGCCGCCAGAAACACAATACTTTTGGGATTGGTGAGATTCACAAAAACTGCGCGCTGGAACAAATGTCGACGCGATTGAGTAGAGGCCAGCGATTTAAGGTCAATTGCACCAGCGGCGCGCCACTGCTGGATTCCCAGCCAAATCAAGTAAGCCGCGCCTGCCCACTTCAACACTTCAAACGCAATCACTGAGCGGGAAAATAGCGTCCCCAACCCCACGCCAACCAGCACAATATGAATCGCCAGTCCGGTCTGAAGCCCAGCAATAGACGCCACCGCGCCGCGATAACCGTGGTTGAGCGAGGTGGTCAT
>JAETTP010000050.1 GCA_021769035.1 Bacillota bacterium
AACCGTTAGCTCCGCAGAGACGGCGTTTGTAAAGAAGCATCGACAGCAAAGCTGAAAGTATATTAAACAGCAGGGTTGCCAGCAGACAAACTCCGGAAAAAGCCGGCACGCTGCCAAAGGGCACCTCATGCATACCATACAAAACGCTGATGTAGCCCATTGCCCCAATCATTCCAAAAATGCCGGCCAACACGGCAATCAAAAGCAAACGTCCCTTTTCTGTGCCCAGCCAGAAAACCATAGGCATGGTTAAGGCCAAAAAGCACAAAGCCAAACTCATAAGCAGCACTACCACAAAGTAATCTCCACCACCCATCAGGAGCGAAGCCAAACCATAAAGCGCACTGACCGCAATGGCAAGCAGCCAGCCAAGCAAATACTTGCTCACCACTAAATCCTTTATGGAATAAGGTAGCATTAAGGCCAGCTGCGGCCATTTGGACTGCTCGTCATAAGCCAGAGAAGTAACCGGCAGCAGGGTGGCATAAAAAACAGCACAGGCGCCTGCTTCCGCCTGAAAAGCCAGAGCAAGAATTATTAGTATAAACAGGAAAACCTTCATCTGCCCCTTTAAGGTGTATAAATCCTTTAACAGCAAAGCCTGCATTATTTCCGCTCCCCTTTCGCCATAAACAGAATAATATCCTCCAAGCTGGTGTGTTCGGTGACAAAAACGTCGGCAATCTGATGCTTCAACACCAATGCCTCCACGCCGTAGCTGGAGATTTTTTTGCTCAGAACCGCGTCCTCCGGCAGAGCTTCAAAGTCCTCCTGGCTCATCTTAACCAGAGCATACTCCTCCAGCAGACGATCCTTTTCCTCACAAAATTGCAATCGCCCCTGGTGCAGAAAAGCCACATAATCACAAATTTTTTCCAAATCGCTGACAATGTGTGAGGAAAACAAAATGGAGTTTGCTTCGTCGCGGGTGAACTCGTTAAATATATCCAAAATTTCCTCCCGCACCATAGGGTCCAAGCCGCTAGTTGGTTCGTCCAAAATCAACAGCCGGGGGTGGTGTGCAATGGCTACCGCAATCGCCAGCTTCATTTTCATACCGCGGGAATAGGCGCTGAATTTTTTGTTTTGTGGCAAAGCAAACCGCTCCAACAGCTCTCTAAAGTAGGCCTCGTCCCATTTAACGTATGTGCGCCGCATAATCTGGTTGACCTGTTTGGCCGTCAGCACGGCGGAAAAGTAAGCCTCGTCCAGCACCACGCCAATCTCCTGCTTCAGCTGCGTAAAATCAGCCTGTCTATTGTCTTGCCCCAGCACCAAAATCTGACCAGCGTTGCGCTCAATCACATTCATTATCAGCTTAATCAGCGTGGTTTTGCCAGCCCCGTTTTCGCCCACCAGGCCCAGAATACTGCCGCTAGGCAGCTGCAAATTGACGTCCTGCAAGGCAAACGTGCTGTAGAACTTGCTTAGCCCCTGCACCTCAATCGCATTACCAGTTTCCTTAACACACATCGCAATCCTCCTCTAAAGCTTTATAAAACGCTGGCCTTGTACTTACCCAACGGCCGTTTTTTACGAAAGATAACAAACTTCTGCACCAGCCAACTCATACTAAAGAACATAATTTCCGTAATCAGCTTGGCGATATATTCGTTCACGCCGCCGTTTACCAGCAGGCTCAGCACCACCGTGTTACTCAGCAAAATAAACGAGGCCAGCAGAAAATATTGCACTGCCGATTGCCAAAGCCTCCCCTCGCTTTTGAAGATATACCTGCGGTTCAGGCTGAAATTCAGGCTGGCGCTGATAAAACGCGCGCCAATATTGGCAAAGGCCAGCTGCTCGCCGCTGAGCAAAAGCAACAAAGTGTAGGCCAAATAATCAACGCAGCAGCTAATCAGCGATACGGCGGAAAACTTCAAAATTTCCTTGTAAACCCGCCAGGAGTCCCGCACCGTTGAAAAATGGGAGCTCCGATTGTCCTCCAGGTAAATCGTGCTGATAGTAACCTCCTCAATCGCAATCCCCTCGCGCACAGCCGCCAAAAGCACGTTCATCTCATATTCATACCGCTCGCCCGGCACCTGCAACAAAAACGGCAGCAGCTTGGCGTCAAAGGCCCTAAGACCCGTCTGCGTATCGTAAACGGTGCGCCCGGTGCTCAAGCTATAAACCTTGCGCGTCACAAAATTACCAAACCGGCTGCGCAAGGGAGAGCCCTCGCCCTGCTTGCGGCTACCCAGCACAATGCTTCCGGCGTGCCGCTCCGCCAAATCACAAACGCGTTCCGCATCCACCACCCGGTGCTGGCCGTCGGCGTCCATTGTTACCACCACATAACGTCCCTGAATATGCTCGTTGATATAATTTAAACCATATTTCAGAGCATGCCCCTTGCCGTGGTTTTCCGAATAACCCAAAACTGTAGCAAACTCCTCCGCCTGGCGGAAAATCTCCGCATAAGCCGGGCCGCTGCCATCGTCCACAACCACTGTTTTAATACCGGCCGTGCGTAAATTACGCAACAAATCCAAAAGTAAATTATCAGGCTCATACGCCGGAACCAGAGCCACGCAAAAACTATCACACATTTTTAGCCAACTCCTATCATCATTTTTCACATTTTTTTGGCTTCACGGCTGCTCTTTAATCACCCTATACATTTCAATAACCTCTTCCTCGGAAAGGCCACAGGCAGCTGCCAAATCATCAATCTTCAACAGATATTCCTCGATCAGTTTCAGGTTGCCCTCCCGCATCAGCTTCAAATCCTTTTTAGCCACAAAAAAGCCCTTGCCGGAGCGCGCGTAAATAAATCCTTCTTTTTCCAGCTCATCATAGGCGCGTTTGGTGGTAATAACCGAAATACGTAAATCCTTAGCCAACGCCCGGATGGAAGCCAGCATTTCGTCCTCGGCCAGCTTGCCGGAGATAATCTGATTTTTAATCTGTGTGTAAATCTGTTCGTAAATGGGCTGGTCCACCGCGTTGGAAATTATAATATCCAAAAAATCACCTCACTCTCTCATCTATTTTTCACGCCTTACAAGCTATCTACTTCACAACTGTTCATACCGTTCTTTCTGTATATATTGTATATTAACAGTATAAACGATATAGCGGTATCTGTCAAGCTTTTTCTGCAAAAAAAATTTTTTTATTAAAAATATAAATCATAATTTCACATCTTTACATTTACCTATAAAAAATGTTATTATATTAACAGTATTTTACAAAATTGCGAGGTGTTATACTTGAAAAATGCACATTGTGAACATAGTTCACGGCGTCCAAAATACTCACCCCAAAAGTATTTACCATTATTATTACTTCTGCTGCTGCTTTACTTTATTGCAGATTATGTGCAGGAGCCGGCCAAAATGCCGATGCACACCGACGGCCTGGCCGTACATTTTATTGACGTCGGCCAGGCAGACTGCGCATTGCTCCTCTGCGGCGACGACGCTATGCTGATTGACGGCGGCAATGTGGCGGATTCCGACCTGGTTTATGCCTATCTGCAAAAACACAACGTCACTCATCTGAAATACATAGTGGACACGCACGCCCACGAGGACCACGTCGGCGGCCTAGCCGGCGCGCTCAACGAAGCCACGATTGACTATGCCTTTGCCCCGGTTGCCGACTACGACAGCAAGGCTTTTCGGAATTATCTTAAATATGTAGAAAGTCAAAACAAGGAAATAATTATCCCCAACCCCGGCGATCAACTGACCCTAGGCGAGGCTGAAATTACCGTGTTGGGGCCGCTTTACGATTACGAGGAAACCAATGACACCTCTATCGTGCTGCGGGTGGTTTATGGCCAAACCTCTTTCCTGTTCACGGGCGACGCAGAAACGGAAGCGGAACAGGATATGCTGGCGGCCGGCCGTAATCTGCAAAGCACCGTGCTAAAGGTGGGCCACCATGGCAGCAGCAGCTCCAGCTGCGATGATTTTCTGGCCGCCGTTGCCCCAGAATACGCCGTTATCTCCTGTGAAACCGGCAATTCCTACGGCCACCCACACCAGGAAACCATGCAAAAGCTGCACAAGGCTGGCATTGCCGTTTACCGCACTGATTTGCAGGGCACTATCATTGCCCAAAGCGACGGCCAAACCGTCACTTTCACCCCGCTTGGCCCGGCAGACGACGGCTACAATTATGCCACCGGCCAACAAACCTACATCATCAACACTAACAGCCTGCGCTTCCACAAGCCAAACTGCTCCGGCCTGCAAGGCGCCAACAGCCGCAACCAGCAACAATTCACCGGCACCCGCGACGAGCTGATTAAGCAGGGCTATTCTCCCTGCGGCACCTGCCGGCCTTAAACTTTTTACACATTTAAATTTAAACTAAAAAATAAAACAATGGCCGTTTATGTTGAATGGCCATTGTTTTGTTTACATCATCATACGGGCTATTTCCATATCTTCTAAAATTTCTTCTTTCGTAGGTAACTGCGGCGGTGTTTCAGCAAGCACATTAAGTTTTTCCCAAAAAATATAATCATTTTCCGCCTCCAAAATACTCAACGTCACATTGGCATTTAACCCATAAGTTTTTTCCAAAAAGTCTAAAATCAGATTCGCATATTCTTCATCGCTTTTCCCAGCATCAAAATACACTCTCATATCTAAATAGGCACCGCTCGTTTGGAGAAAAATATCAATGTTATCGGCAGGGTTCCAGGTTTTTGCAGTCTGTGGCATTCTGAGTGAGATTTCACAGGACTGAACATATTCAGTTTCAGCACACAGTTGAAGCGCCGGTGCCTCCGCTGCCTCTTTGAAGAAGTAAACCGCATAGCTGTCCCTGACATCCTGATACATTGTTTGGGAAACGAAAGCCTTGGTCACCTGCTCCGGCGCTTCCACCGGCGCAACCTTGCAACCATAAGTGGCCCCGGCAAACGCACCATAGTTTTCCAAATTCTCGTCCCCAACAATCATAAATTCAATCCCATATTTGTCTTGCAGCTGCGTCAGCAAATAGGCCCGCGCGGACTCCAGATTGTTTTCAAATGGCCCGCCCTGATACTCGGCATTGTGGAGCTCGTCAATCGTATTCTTGACAATGCCGCCCGCCGTCTCCAACGCATCATTTGCTTTTTCGGCAACTTTTTCTGTCAATTCTTCGTCCATACTGCACCCTGACAGCAAGAGCGATACAAAAAGTAATAAAAACAAACAAATAATACTACGCGTAAAAATAGTCAGTGTTTTTTTCATAGTTGTTTGCTCTCCGGTCATTTTTCTCCCAGCTCAAAAGCTTAATCAAAGCTATTTTATCTGCATAATTCGCTTTTATTTCAAAAAATTCCTGCAATAAACATCAATTTATCTCTTCTTATGGAACAGCCTGCCAACTCCGTTGCCGGCCAGAACAACCGCTGCATAAAACGGTGCGTATGCCCAGGCAGAGGCATTATAATAAATAAAAATTGTCGGTATAAACAAAAGCAGGGTTATTAGCGGCAGCAGCAAGGAAAAGCCGTTGCACAATCCGTAAGCCACACCGGTAACAAACGCCACCAGCGGCATAACGCACAGCATCAGCAGCATTGCCGCGCCGGTGTTTTGGGCTGCAACCGGCAGCAAATAAAAATCAGCAGCCAAAACAATTAGATACAGCAGCAGGTTCAGTAATTTAGTTTTCATTTTTTAATCCTCCAAACTAAAAAGCTCCTCCACAGTGGTTCCCAGATAACGAGCCAGCTTCATTGCCAACTCCAAAGTAGGATTGTATTTATTGTTTTCAATAGCAATAATCGTTTGGCGAGAAACCCCTAAAGCAGAGGCCAAATCCTCCTGGCGATAGCCCTGGCTTTTGCGCAGCTCCTTTATCCTGTTTTTCATATTTTAACACCCATAAGCACCAGAGCGGCCAGAGCCGTAGCCACAAGGCTGGCAGCAACGCACGCCAACAGAACAATTTTGGCAAGCGGCCCTGTTTCGTATGAATCTTCATCATCTTTCACCGCGTTGCGCGTTAATATGAGCTGGGTGAAGCTTTGAATATTCACCGCCGCCACCAGTAGCAAACAAGGAAGCAAATTAAGCCGGCCGTGGTAAGCAAAAAACTGATAGCTTGCATATAACGACCATATTAAAAGTGAAACCACCAGAAAATAATAGGCGTTTCTTTGCGCCCTAAAAAAAATAAACTGCTCCATTTCGTCCGCCTTGCGCAAACGCAGCTTTTGCCAAATGTCTTTCATATAATCATCTCCAAAGTAAAGAACTTTTTACATTTTTATTATATCAACCAGCAAGTAAAAAGTCAAGAACTTTTTACATCTTTGTAAGTGTAAATGTAAAATTTACACTTACAAAGATGTAAAGGTTACTTGACAAAATATTTTAACTATGCTATAATCAAAAATGTAAAGGAACCTTTATCAAAATTGAAAGGAGGTTGCAATGGAAAACCGCGTGGAGGAGTTCAGAAAACAAATGAGCCTTAGGCAGGAGGAATTTGCTCAAGCCATTAAGGTTTCTCGGCAAACGGTCAGCTCCATTGAAAACGGTAAATATAATCCCTCGCTGGAGCTGGCTTTCACCATCGCCGATTTTTTCGGCAAAAACATTGAAGAAATATTCATTCACCAAAAAAGAAAGGAGCAAAATAAAAATGAGTAAAAATAATTTAAAAGTTGGCGTCATATATGTACTATTGGGCTGTCTGCTGGCCGTTTATGCTATCATAACGCCGGAAAGTAAACTGAACTCTCTGCTTTTCGGCTTTGCCTTCGCTTTAATCACACCAGGCCTAATGATGATTGTAAAATTTTTCTATTGGAGCCGGCCGGAGAATATTCCCAAATATCAGGAAAAAATCCGCCAGGAAAACATTATGCTTTATGACGAATTGCAGGTAAAGCTGCGGGATAAATCCGGCCGCCTCACCTTTATGTTTGGCTTGTGCGCAATCAGCGTATCAATGGTTGTTTTCTCCATATTAGGCGCGCTGGATATTGTGGCAAGCAGCCGTTTGATAATCTTATATCTAGCCGGCTACTTTGTTTTTCAAACCATTACTTATCTGTTTATCTATTACAAGTTAAGCAAAAGATACTGATAAGCGAAAAGCGGCCTTGGATTAACCAAAGCCGCTTTTTAATTTACATCTTGCTTATTTATCCAGGAAGCTGCGCAAAACATAGGCATTGGCTGCCCTGTTCATCGCTGCAATATGCGCCGTCAGATTAATATGCTTGGGACACACCTGCTTGCAGTTTTGGGAATTGCCGCAATCCTGCAAACCACCTTTATTCGTCAGCGCCTCCAGGCGTTCGTCAGCCTGCATCCTGCCAATAGCGTGCAGGTTGAACATCCGCACCTGAGCAATCGCATTAGGCCCAACAAAATCTGATTTGGAGTTGTAGTTCGGGCAGGCCTCAAGGCAACAACCGCATGTCATGCAGTGAGAAATCTCATAAGCAATGCGCTGGTCTTTTTCAGCCAAACGCGGCCCGCGGCCAATTGTCCAGGAGCCGTCCACCTGCACCCAGGCCCGCACCCGCTTCAAGTTATCAAACATCTTGCTTCGGTCGATCATTAAATCGCGGATAACCGGAAATTTAGTTAAAGGCTCCAACTGAATTGGCCGGTCGCCATATTTTTCAATCAGCTTATCAGTCAGGGCGGCGCAAGCCTGGCGCGGCACGCCGTTAATTAGCATTGTGCAGGCGCCGCAAACCTCCTCCAGGCAGTTGCACTCCCAAACCACGGGATTCACCTTTTGACCGTCGGCCGTCACCGGATTTTTGCGAATTTCCATCAGAACAGAAACGATATTCATATTCGGACGATAAGGAATTTGAAAATCCTGCCAGTAGGAAGCCTCCTGCGGACTGTTACGGCGCTTAATCTTCAATTTAATATACTGCACATCTTTTAAATTAACCACAACATTCCCCTCCTTAATACTTTCTTTCGACAGGCTTCAACATACTAATATCAACTTCCTCCCAGCCGAACTCTGGATCGCCGTTTTTATAAGTTGCCAGCGTCGTCTTCAGGAAGTTCTCATCATCACGTTTGGGGAATTCCGGCTTGTAGTGGGAGCCGCGGCTTTCATTACGCCGCAAAGCGCCGCCCACAATCACCCGCGCCAAATCCATCATACCGCGCAGCTGGCGCACATACATAACTGCCTGGTTGGAGTAAGGCCCGTTGTCGGTAACGTTAATGTTTTTCCAACGCTGCTGGAATTCCTGCAACTTAACGTCGGTTTCTTCCAAATCCTTATTGATACGCACAATAGTGGCGTTGCGATACATAATATCGCTCATCTCATCATGCAGCTTGTAAGGATTTTCCTTGCCGTCCATCTTCATCAGCTTTTCATGCTCTGCCTGCTGCTTCTTCACAATCTGCTCGCCCAGATTGCCAATCGTTTCCTCAGCCGTAGCTTTCAGACCGTTAATATATTTAACCACTGCCGGGCCAGCCACCGTGCCGCTGTGCATAGCGGAAAGCAGGGAGTTTGCGCCTAAACGGTTCGCGCCGTGATACATATAATCGCATTCGCCGGCCGCAAACAAACCAGGAATACAAGTCTGGTGCTCCCAATCAACATGAATACCGCCCATAAAGTAATGCACAGCCGGGAAAATTTTCATCGGCACCTTGCGCGGGTCATCGCCGTAGAAAGTTTCGTAAATATCCATAATACCTTTCAGACGCTTGTTCAAAAAGTCAGCCGGCAGGTGGCTCAAATCCAGATAAACCATATTCTTGCCGTCCACGCCCAGGCCCATATTCACGCAAACGTCGTAAATTTCACGAGCGGCAATATCACGCGGCACCAAGTTGCCGTAAGCCGGGTATCTTTCCTCCAGGAAGTACCACGGTTTGCCGTCCTTGTAAGTCCAAATGCGCGCGCCGTCGCCGCGGGCGGATTCCGACATCAAACGCAGCTTGTCGTCGCCCGGCATTGCCGTCGGGTGAATTTGCACAAATTCGCCGTTGGCAAAGGGCACGCCGTGCTGATATAAAATCGCCGCCGCGGAGCCGGTGTTAATGATGGAGTTGGTGGAACGGCCGTAAATCATACCCGCGCCGCCGGTGGCAATCACCACTGCGTCGGCCACAAATTCCTTAATTTCCATTGTAGCCAAATTTTGAGCAACCACGCCTTTGCAAACGCCGTTGTCATCAATCAGCAGGTCAATCATTTCCCAGTTTTCATATTTGTTTACCAGACCCAAAACCTCTTTGTAGCGCACCTGCTCATCCAGAGCGTAAAGCAACTGCTGGCCGGTGGTTGCGCCGGCAAAGGCCGTACGGTGGTTTTTCACACCGCCAAAACGGCGCAAATCCAGCAGGCCCTCGCTGGTGCGGGTAAACATTACGCCCATTCTGTCCATTGCGTAAATCAGGCCGGGGGCATTGTCCACCAAACCGCGCACCGGCGTTTGGTTAGCCAAAAAGTCGCCGCCGTAAATAGTGTCGTAAAAATGCTGGTCTACGCTGTCGTGCTCGCCTTTGGTGTCCAGGGCCGCGTTTACGCCGCCCTGCGCGCACACCGAGTGGGAACGTTTAACCGGCACCAGAGAAATCAAATCAACAGGAATATTTTTTTCAGTTATTTTAATAGTGGACATTAAGCCGGCCAAACCACCGCCGACAACCACTGCTTTTGCTTTTGCCATAAGTACTTACCCCCTAATCCTAAGCCGCCGCCAAGGCCAGCAGAATACCCACGGCCCAAAGCGAGAAGAACACAAACAACAGGATTGCGCAAGCCGCAAAGATTTTTTGGGCTCTGTCGCCCACGCAAATACCCCAGGTTATACAGAAAGTGAAAATACCATTAGTAAAATGATAAATTGAAGCAACAATACCGATGACATAAAGCACAAAAGTCAACGGATTTTGCAGAGTCGCCAACAGCGTTGCAAAAACCCCCTCCGGCGAGCCTGCCGCAATACGTAGGGTATAGACATGCCAAATTACAAAAGCCAACAAAATCAGGGAGGTTATTCTTTGTAGATAAAAAGCAACATTACGATAATACTTATATTGCAAAGCATTGTTCTTCGCTAAATATACAATATATATACCATAAATACCGTGGAAAATAAGCGGAATTGCAATCAACACCAATTCCAGAATAATAACAAACGGAGCGTGCTTCATAAAATTGACCATAGTCAAATAGGCTTCATTACCCAAGAAAATTGAGCTATTCAGCAAAAAATGCACGCAAATAAACAGTCCCAGCGGTACAAGTGCGATTAAAGAATGAAACCGCCTAAGAAAAAAGCTTAATTTTGACAATTTTTTTATCCCCTTTCCATCATAAAACTACAAACCCCTTGTTACTTCTTTACTACTTAGCCAAATCCCTGAAAAACCTTCATCAACAAAAAAATGCCCAACCGAAATCAAGCCAAAAAAAGCCAAAGTCGATTAAGGCAAATTATTGCTGATTATAAAGAGGTTTTCGCTATCTATACAGAAAAATCCTGCCGCCAAATAGAATTTTACAAATTTTTTTTAGTTTTTTTCTTCCCAGCTTTGCCTTAAACTTGCATCTCCTGCCGCATACTTTCATAAATGCTCTGAAATACCACTGCATCCTCAGCCTGGCGGCCTGCGCTTTCACAAATTATAGTCGGCGCCAGACGATATTCCACCAAAACCTCAGCCAACGGTTCAAAATCAGGCCCAAAGCCCTTATCCAGCAAGCAGCGGTGCCGGCGCTCCCCAAGCCTACCAAATTCTATTGGTGAAAAATGTATATGCAAATAATGCGCTGCTTCTTCCCCCAAACGGTGTTGAATTTTCAACAGAATCCGTTCAAAATCTCGGCTGGTTTGCAGCTTGCCGCCCTCCAAGGCATGGATATGCGCAAAGTCCACCGTGGGGCGCACCCGGTCTGAAACTTCGCACAGCTGCAAAACCTCGCCCAGGGTGCCCAACTGGCCCGGTTTGCCCATCGTTTCCGGGCAGAGCAAAACAGTATCCAGCAGGCCCTCCCGCTCAGCCTGAAAAACAGCCTCCTCCAGCAAAGCCAGCGCGTTAGCCATTGCTTGCTCCCTTTTAAGCTCTCCCTGCGTGCCGGGGTGAAAAACCACCCTACCAGCGTCCATTTTCTCGGCAGCTCGCAACGCTTTTAAAATATGAAGAATGCTTTTTTGCCGAATACCCTCGTCCTCGCTGGCTAAATTTATATAGTACGGCGCGTGAACGCTCAGGCTTATCGCATAGTCATGGGCATTTTTAGCCAATGAAGCACAAAACGCGTCGCTCAGCCTAACCCCGTGCGTACATTCATATTCATAAGCGGAAAGACCCAAACCGTAAAGGTATTCACAAGCCGCTAAAGAGCTTTTATGGCCGGCTGCATAAAAACTGTCGCTGTTGCCGCCGCAGCCAAAAAGCGGAAAATGGCGCGCCATCGCTAAAACGCCTCCAAATGCCAGGTTTTGGCGCCGGTAATGGTTAAATCAACCAGCTGTCCAATCTGCTCCGGCCGGCCCTCAAAAATGACGATTTTGTTGCTGGCAGTGCGCCCGGTGTAAAAATCTGGGTTGTTCTTGCTCAGCCCCTCCACCAACACCTGCACCTTTTGGCCCAAATAAGCCTGGTTATGCTCCAAGCTCAAACTGTTTTGCAAAGTAACCAAACGCTGCAAACGCTCCTTTTTAACAGCCAGCGGCACCTGTTCCGCCATCGTGGCCGCCGGCGTACCGGAGCGTGGCGAGTACAGGAAAGTATAGGCGGCGTCAAAACGGCAGCCAGCCACAAAATCCAATGTCTGCTGAAAATCCGCCTCGGTTTCCCCCGGAAAGCCGACAATTAAATCCGTAGTCACCGCCGCCTGCGGCGTTTTCTCACGAATTCGGGCCAAAATCGCCTGATAATCCGCCGTGCTGTAACCCCGGTTCATCGCCTGCAAAATACGGTCGCACCCGGATTGTAGCGGCAGATGATAGTAATCACGTACCTTAGGCAAATCGCTGATAACGTCAACCAGCTGTGGCGAAAAATCCCGCGGATGAGAGCTCATATACCTAATCCGCTCAATTCCCTCCACCTGGCTGGCCGCCTGCAAAAGTTCGGCAAAATCCGGCGCGTCCGCCTGCCCCTGTCGCCGCCAATCCTTGCCATAGGAATTCACATTTTGGCCCAGCAGCATAATTTCCTTAACGCCAACCTCGGCCAAACTGTGCAGCTCAGACATTATAGCAGCAAAATCCCGGCTGCGCTCCCGGCCGCGCACATGCGGCACAATGCAATAGGAACAAAAATTGTTGCAACCGTAAATTATATTAACCTGTGCAGAATATTTGCTGCTAAGCCGGCTTGGTAATTCGTCCGGAAAATCCTGATTATCCTCAGAAATATCCACAATCGGCCCCTCGCCGGCCAAAACCCGCGCAATATATTCCGGCAGACGGTGCTGCTGATACGTGCCAAGCACAATATCCAAATGCCGCCCCTGCCGCTTAAGCAGACCGTCAATCGTTTTTTGCTGCATCATACAACCAACAGCCGCCAAAATTACGCCCGGCTTTTGATATTTGCAGGCTTTCAAATTGCCGATATAGCCCCGAATTTTATTCTCGGCGCTTTCCCGTATGCAGCAGGTGTTGACAACAACCACATCTGCCGCCGCCAAATCCGCGGCCGGCTGATAACCGGCGCTTTCCAAAATGCCGGCAATAATTTCCGAATCATGCTCGTTCATCTGGCAGCCAAAGGTTTTAATATAATATTTCATTCACCCAACCCCCAAAGCTATCGGCTCTGGTGCAGGCGCAAATCCTTAATTTGCAGCTGCACGCTTTTGGTATTATGAAACTCATTAATTTCAATGCTGTAAACAATATCCAAGGAAAGGTTCACCGGCAGACCACGCAGCAAACGCTGCCACATTTCCTCGCCGCCCTGCTCCAAAACCAGCTGTTCAAACTCCGCCTTTTTTCGGAATGAGATTGCCGGGCTCAAGCCTTGCCGAAAACGGTCGGCAAAATAAAAGCGAATGATCTTTTTATCATCGCCCAAAAGCTGAATCCGCCGCACCTCCAAATCGCGGTCGCCAAACAGGGGAGTTTGATTACCGTGGCCAAAAGGGGCCATATCCGCAATCAGCTGAGCAAAACTCATTCCGGCCAGGGCCCGCTCCACCGGATACGCCATATCTATGTAGGTAGTCGGCAACATATCCTCCGGCGAAAGGCGGCAGTTTTCATTTAAGCGACGGCGCAGCTCGGCAACATTTTGCTGTTTAATGGTAAGTCCGGTAGCCATATAATGCCCGCCATACATCTCCAACAGCTCGTCGCACTCCACCAGGGCATTAAACATATTATAGCCCTCCACGGAGCGGCCGGAGCCTTTAACCTGTTCCTGCTCGCCGGCCAGAATGAAAGTAGGCCGGTCGTAAATTTCCTTAATCCGTCCTGCCACAATGCCGGCCACGCTCTCCGACAAATCCGGCTGGTGTACCAAAACCACCTTGTCGTCAGCCAGGCCCTCGGCTTCAATGCTGCGACAAACCTTGTCCACGCCCTCAGAGGAAAGCCGTTTGCGCTGTTCGTTCAATTCCACCAGCTGGATTGCCAGGCGCTGGGCCTCTGCGTAATCCCCGCTTAAAAACAGGTTCACGGCAATATCCGCCGTTTGCAAGCGGCCGCTGGCGTTAATGCACGGCCCCAGCACAAAACCAATATGATAGGAGGTTGCCTGCGCCGGATTCAAGCCGTTTACTTCCA
>JAETTP010000108.1 GCA_021769035.1 Bacillota bacterium
GATTTTGCCACGGCATTTTTCATCTTGTTGGCGGCTCCGGAATTTTATCAGCCGCTGCGAACCTTGGGCGCACATTTTCATACCAGTTTGAATACCAGAGAAGCGGCCGCCGAGCTCTTTGCCTTTTTGGACAAAGAGGAATTGATTACGGAGGTAACTATGGATAGGGCGCAGGTGCCCATGGTGGAATTGCGGCATGTTTCTGCGCACTATCCGGGAGCCGAGGTTTCGGCTTTGCAGGATATTTCCTTTACGGTAGCGCCGGGTGAGGTGGTGGCGCTGGCCGGTCGCAGCGGCAGCGGAAAAACCACGGTCCTGAATCTGCTGCAAGGCTTTTTAAAGCCGCAGGACGGTGAGATTACCATGCAGTGCGCACCGGCGGTGATTCAGCAGAGACCGTATATTTTTGCTGGCAGCATTTTGGATAATTTGCGTTTCGGCAGTGAGAATTTATCTGAGGAGCGGATTTTGGAGGTTTGTCGGCAGACGGGATTGGCGGAGCTGCTGCGGCAATTGCCGGACGGTCTGCACACACAGGTAGGACAGGGCGGCGCGGGACTATCCGGCGGGCAGCGGCAGATGATCGCAATGGTGCGGGCCATTTGTCAGCAAAAGAATTTGATTCTGTTGGACGAAGCCACTGCCAATTTGGATTTGCTCACAGAACAACAGCTGAATCGTAGCTTGCAGCAGCTATTGCAGGGGAGAACAGTTCTGCTGGTAGCCCACCGGCTGACAACGCTGCAGCTAGCTGACAGGGTGATTGTGCTGGAAAAAGGCGCTGTCATAGAGCAGGGCACGCCGAAAGAGCTGCTGGGGCAGCAGGGAGCCTATTATGAGTTGGTGCGAAAGGGGCTGGAATCATGAAAAGAAAAGAAACCTATGGTTTTTTATGGGCTTTGCTGCACCCTTTTCGCTGGCTGATTGCCGGTGCAGTTTTGCTAGCTGCCGCTACCGTATTGGCAAATGTGGGATTGTTGTCCGTTTCGGCAGTGTTGATTTCCTTTGCAGCGCTGCAGCCGCCGCTGCTTGACTTGATGGTTTATATTGTGGGCGTGCGGTTTTTCGGCATTTCGCGGGCGCTTTTACGCTACAGTGAGCGATATGTGTCCCATAAAATCACATTTCGCATTCTCACAGCGCTGCGGGT
>JAETTP010000051.1 GCA_021769035.1 Bacillota bacterium
AAAAACATCACTTGTTTCCCAAAAAGTACTTAAAAGCACTTGGCTATACAGACGCTAAAATTAATCAGATGGCTAATTATGCTTTTATTGATTGGAAAGATAATATGGATATTTTTGACAAGTCGCCATTGCTTTATTATCCTGTGGTGTGCAAGGGTATGTCTGAAGATGAAATACGTTTTATGGAAGATGAAAACGCCTTGCCGAGTGGTTGGGAAAAAATGGCATATGATGATTTTTTGGTGGAAAGAAGAAAATTGATGGCGCTTAAAATTAAAACTGCATTTGAGCAGTTAAAAAAGAATGTAGAATAAATATAGAGCCTGAACGGCTATGTTGTTGGCTGATCATTGATAAAATAAGAGCTGACTACCAAAAGCCAAGGCCGGTCAGCTTTTTGGTATAAATCTGTTTTGTTTTTTTCCAAGGCATAATCCCCCGCTTGAGTCATATACTTTACAAAAGTTTGTGGCACAAGCGGGGAGGCCTTTTTATGCAGGAATATATCCAAAAAAGAGTGTTGGAAATCAGCAATTATATAATTGAGAGCAAATCAACAGTGCGGCAGACGGCCGGGGTGTTTGGGGTTAGCAAAAGCACCGTACATAAGGACATCACAGAGCGTTTGCCGCTGCTGAACGAAGTGGTGGCGGCTCAGGTTAAGGAGATTTTGGAGAACAACAAGGCGGAGCGGCACCTACGGGGCGGTATGGCAACCAAGCGCAAGTATGCGGAGGCCAGCCTGCGCCACGCGGAAAACATTTAAGCACGTAAACTAAAATTTAACAAACCGGCTAGGGCTGAAAAGTCTGGCCGGTTTTTTTGTGAAAATCAGGTAATTTTATTGCCTTTGCACGCCGTTTGTGTTATACTTAATAAATATGAACAAATTTATTAGCGGATTAAAAATAGATAGATATTTTAGAGGTGAAGGTATTTTATGGTAAAGCAAAATGCGCCGCGCAAAGCAAAGGCGGCTCAAAAAGCGGCGGCTTCGGCTGGGCCGGCAGCGGGCGGGCTGCCTGTGGCGGGGGAGACCCTCAGCCTGCGGCAGCTGGTGGTTACTTATCTGCTGGGGGCTCTGTTTTTTTTAGTAATTTGTTTGAGCTCGGCCTCCACGGCCAAAGGAATGGCTATGTTGCTGTTGCTGGTGGGCACGGCCACGGTCTTTTTCGGGCTGGGCGTGCTGCGGGAGCACGTTAAACCGCTGCTAATTCTGCTGACGGCTTTGGTGTTGATGGACGGCATTTCCACACTTTACGCCATTTCCGGCAAATTTACTTTGTTTGAGTTTTTGAAGATTATTAGCTCCTTTTGTTTGGTGCTGATTATGCTGGTGCTGGCCCGCGGGCGCGGCTGGCAGCCCGGCCGCCGCCTGGCAATGGTGCTGGAGGGTGCGGCGGCTTTGGCCTCTCTGATCAGCATTGATTTGCTCTCCACCCGCTGGCTCAGCGGCGCGGTGCTGGGCTTGCTGGGCGTGTTTACCCCGGATTATCAGGAGGTGCTGGCCAACGGCGGCCTGGAGGTTGGCCAGCGTATGACCTCCATCTTCGCCAACCCCAATATCTTCGCCGGCTGCATCGGTCTGGGCGTGCTGCTGACGTTGGGCCTGGTGCTTTCCGCCGGCAATGAGCGGGAGCGGGCCGTGCACATCTTTTGCCTGTTTATCAACGCTATGGGCTTTATGCTGGCGTTTAGTATGGGCGCCAGCGGCGTGATTGCACTGGCCTTTTGGGTATATCTGATATTGGAACTGAAAGAAAAACGGGCCTCGCTGCTGCTGTTGATGCTGGAAACGCTGCTGCTGACAGTGGCGGCGGCGGCGGTGGTTTCCGTCACTTCCTTTGACGCTTGGCAGGGGGTGCAGCCGATTCCGCTGCTGTTGGCTTTGTTTGGCGCGGTTCCGCTGTATCTGCTGGACCGTTTTGCCGGCCGGCCGCTGGCGGAGCTGCTGAACCGCCGCTCCTGGCTGGTGGAGGCGGTGATGTATGCCACGTTGACCTTGCTGGTGCTGTTTGGCCTGTTGGCTTATCATCTGACAGGGCCCGCCACCTTGCAGCCGGGCGAGAGCCTGCGCCGTTCGGCCTATCCGGAGCCGGGCGCTTACACTCTGAATGTGGCGGCCAGCACGGCGGCAGATATTCCGCTGGAGCAGCAGCCCACGGTTTATATTGAAAGCCAGGACCGGCAGCAGACGATGATGCACACCAGCACGCCGCTTTATCAGGGGCCGGCCAATCAGGCGCAGTTTACGGTGCCGGAGGGCAGTCTGGTGGTGTATTTCAGCTTTGCTTTGGCCGGCGATTACAGCGGTTCGGTGGTGTTGGAGGGGGCTTCCTATCAGGGAGAGGCCGGCTCCGGCGAGATACCGTTGGGCTATAAGCTGCTGCCGGGCTTTGTGGCTAACCGTTTGCAGGGCCTGTCCGCCAATGAAAACGCCATTCAGCGTTTGGTCTTTTTTGAGGACGGCATAAAGCTGTGGCAGCGCAGCCCGCTGTTCGGTCTGGGCTTGGGCGCGTTTGAAAACGGCATTAAGAGCGTGCAAAGCTTCTATTATGAAACTAAGTATGCTCACAATCACTATATCCAAACGCTGGTGGAAACCGGCGTGATTGGTCTGCTTCTGTTTGTTGGCTTGCTGCTGGTGGCGGCGGTGTCCGTGGTGTTGGCCCGCAAGGGCAAAACGGCGGCGGAGATGCACCCGCTGGTGCCGGCCCTGGGTGCAGCGCTGGTGTTTATGGCCGGGCACGCGGCTACGGAGGTGGTTTTTTCCGCCTATCCGTATCTGCCGATGGCTTTTGGCGTGTTTGCGCTGCTAATCCTCTGCTGCGACGGCGCCCTGCCCTTGCCGCGGCTGGATTTCAAAATTCGCACCGGCTTTATGTTTGGCGTGGTTGGCTTGTTGCTGGCCTTTGTGCTGCTGCTGGGCGGCAATTTGGCGGCGGCCCGAATGGTCGCCAACAAACCCAGCTTTGAAAGCCTGGCCAGCGCGGCTGCTTTGGATAAATACGAATGGGCTGATTATGAGCTTTCCTATGTGCGTAGTTCGTTGGTTTCCAACATCACGCCGGAAATTCGTCAGCAGGCGGATAAATATGCCGAGCATTTGGCAAAGGTGAACTCCAACACGATTCCGATTTACCTGGCGGAATATTACTTCTCTACCAATCGGCCGGAGGAGGCCTTTGCCATGCTGGAGAAATATGCGGACTATGTGGCTTCTGACACGGCGGCTTGGCAGAGTATCTTCAGCCTGTTGCAGAACTTTGAGCAGGACAACGCGGCTTTCCGGCAGGGCGTGGGCCGCATTGTGCAGATGTTGAACGATTGGAACGAGCAGAATATGGGGCAAATCCAGCTGGACGAAGCGGCGCAGGCATTTATTAGCCGGATGGCTGGCTGAGCCGCTGGGCAGCTGAATTTCAGCATACTGCGAATAAGTAAATTGTCGTGAATAAGTAAATTAAGGAACGTTTATGATTAAGGAAAACCAGAGATTATTAAATCAGCTGAATGTAGCCAGCGACGGCCTGCTGGTCTATTTGCTGCTGCCGGCGGCCTACTGGCTGCGCTTCAATGTGCTGCCGGGCGGCGTGGTGAATGTGACCCTGCGGGAATATATGCTGCTGGATTTGCCGATTACGCTGCTGTTTTTGTTTAGCTTTGCGGCTTTTGGCCTGTATCGTTCCTTTCGTAATCATTCGCTGATGGACGAGTTTTCCCGGCTGCTGCGGGCCAGCACCCTGGATATTCTGCTGCTGCTGAGCTTGCTTTTTGTGCAGCACGACGAGCATTACTCCCGCTGGACGCTGGCTATCTTCTATCTGCTGGTTCTGCTGGCTTTGAGCGGCAAGCGGCTGGTGCTGCGGCGTTTGCTGCGCAGCTATCGCCAGCAGGGCTACAACCAGAAGCACGTGATTATTCTGGGCAGCGGCCGAATGGCCCAAACCTATTTGCAGGCTATTCAGGAGGAGCGGGAGCTGGGCTATTCCGCAATGGGCTACGTGGCCGGCGCCGGGGCGCCGCCGCTGCCGGGCCTGAACTGTTTGGGCGGCTTTGAGCAGCTGGAGGATCTGCTGAACGAGTTGCAGCCGGACGAGGTTGTTTCCGCGATTGAAATGATGGATTACCAGCGTACGCCGCAAATTATTGCCGACTGTGAAAAAACCGGCACCAAGCTTTCGATTATTCCGTTTTACGCGGATTATATCCCCTCTAATCCGGATTTTGACGATTTGAACGGTATTCCACTGCTGAATATTCGCCGTATTCCGCTGGACAACTGGGGCAACGCCTTTTGCAAGCGGGCAATGGATATTGTGGGCTCGCTGCTACTGATTATCCTAACTTCGCCGGTGATGTTGGCTTGCGCCTTGGGCGTGCGCCTGTCCTCGCCGGGGCCGATTATCTTCAAGCAGCGGCGCATTGGCCGCAACAAGCAGCCCTTTGATATGTATAAATTCCGCTCTATGCGGGTGAACAGCCGGCAGGAAACCGGCTGGAGCAGCCAGCACGACGACCGCAAGACTAAATTCGGCGCTTTTATGCGCAAGTGTTCGCTGGACGAGTTTCCCCAGTTTTTTAATGTGCTGAAAGGGGATATGAGCCTGGTGGGGCCGCGGCCGGAGGTGCCCTTTTACGTGGAGCAGTTTAAGGACGAAATTCCGCTTTATATGGTGAAGCACCAGGTGCGCCCCGGCATAACCGGTTGGGCGCAGGTGAACGGCCTGCGCGGTGATACCTCAATCAAGGCCAGGGTGGAGCATGATATTTACTATATTGAGCATTGGCGGTTGCTTTTTGACATTAAAATTTTGCTGATTACGGTTTTTAAGGGCAAGTTTATGAATGAAGAAAAGCTGGACTAGCCAAAAGACTTGTAGGCGAAGTCCTGTTTGGCAATGCTGGTTTAGAAAGGGTGGGCGCTATGCAGAAAAAGGTACTTTTTACGGCCTCCACATTTTCTCATATTCTGAATTTTCATCTGCCTTATCTGGCTCAGTTTAAGCGGCTGGGTTGGCAGGTGCATGTGGCTTGCGGCGGCTTGCCGGCGGACGGTTTGCCGGACATTCCCGGTGCGGACGCGGTTTTTGCTCTTCCTTTTAAGAAAAAAATGCTGGCCGCCGGCAATTTTCAGGCGGCCCGCTTGCTGCGCCAAAAAATTGCCGCGGAGAAATATGCGCTGGTTAGCACGCACACTTCTCTGGCGGCTTTTTTTACGCGGCTTGCCGCGGCAACCGCTTTGTCGCCCCGGCCGCTGCTGTTGAATATGGTGCATGGTTACCTGTTTGACGACCAAACGCCAGCTTTGAAAAAGACGGTGCTGCTGAGTGCGGAAAAGCTGATGGCTGGCTGTACCGATTTGCTGCTTACTATGAACCGGTGGGATTTGGCGGCGGCCCGGAAGTATCGTCTGGGCTGTCGGATTGACTTTATCCCTGGCGTGGGTGTGGATTTCAGCCGCTTCGCTGCATCCGGCGAGGGCGCGGCGTCCGGCCAGGCCCGGCGCGTCCAGCTGGGCCTGGGGCCGCAGGATTGGCTGCTGGTTTACGCGGCGGAGTTTTCCGGCCGCAAAAGTCAGGCCGTGCTGCTGCGGGCTTTGGCGGAGCTGGCGCAGGCCGGGCCGCTGCCGGGGCGGCTGGTTTTGCTGTTGGCCGGCCAGGGCGATAAATTGGCGGAGTGCAGGCAGTTGGCCGGGCAGCTGGGGCTGCTGGCGGCGGGCGGGCCGGTGCAGGCGATTTTCCCCGGCCAGTGCGGGGATATGCCGCAGTGGTATGCAGCAGCGGACGCGGCGGTTTCGGCCAGCCGCAGCGAGGGCCTACCTTTTAATATTATGGAAGCAATGCAGGCCGGGCTGCCGGTGGTGGCCAGCGCGGTTAAAGGGCATCTGGATTTGTTGCAGGAGGGGGAGAGCGGTTTGCTTTATCCTTACGGCGATGCGGCGGCCTGCGCGGCTCAGCTGGCTCGCCTGCTGCGGGAGCCTGGCCTGGCGGTGCGGCTGGGCCAAAACGCGCACCGGCAGGTGCAGCAATATGGCCTGGAGCAGGTTTTTCCCCAGGTTTGGGCGCAATATGAAAGAATAATTGAGCAAATAAAATAGTGCAGCCCAAAAGGGGAGGGCTGCACTATCAGCGATAATTCAGGGTAATGTTGCTTGGGAAATTGCTTGCTATTTATGGCCTTGCTGGGAATTTTTTGCGTTTCCAATCGGAATACAATAAATATACCCAAAAACCTAAAAGTATTTTGCCATAGTAACTGCATTTGTATAAAAAGAAGCTGTAAAAATAGGGTGCGAGGGGCCAGGCAATCAAAAAAGCAAAGCAAAGTATAAGCAAAAATGCGGTAATAAAAAGCTTTATCAATTTGTTATCGGGTAGCGATACGACCAGAAAACCGCTGAAGCATAGATGGCATAAAAGGGCGATAAGCAATATATAAAGCACAATAACCAAAAATGCTAATAACATTCGTGTTGCTAATGGAGTGCCGCCTGGAGCCTCTAAATCCAAGGAAAAGGATAAATAATATTTATGCTCAAAAGGGTCCACCGGCTTGTCCATAATATATAACAAACCGAACATACCAAAAATGAAAATAAAACTGATGAGTTTTTTTAGATAAAACATTTTAACACCTTTTTATATGTTGTTAAGTATATTTTAGCTGTTTGTAGGCTTAATGTCAAATTTGCTTATAAAACAGTGCAGCCCAAAAGGGGAGGGCTGCACTGTTGGTACTTTATTCGGCAAAAAATTTGGCGTTTAATCTTTCGATATTAAACAGATACATGCTTTCGTAAGTTTCCGCTGCTTCGGGCTCGTTTTCCTGTATCTCAGGCTCCGGGCTTTCATAGAACAAACCTAAACCGCGCTTTTTCATTTCCTTGGTAATTAGTCTTTCGCACTCGTTTATTGCATCAAAAGTTTTAGTTGTTGCATTTTGCGCTTTGTCAAGCTCAGAGTAAATATCAGGGGCGGTCAAATCAATCGTCCAGTCGGAGTTGGCTATATTTTCCAGAGGACTTTCCCCTAAAATTCTTTGTATTATCCTTTCTCTAACTCCGCCTTTACTTACGAAGCCGGAAACCATATAGGTTAAACTGTTTAGCTGCTCAACACCATCCTTGATAAATTCCTCACGGAAAGCTTTGGTTTTGGCCAACAAAAATTGCACGTCCTCTTTAGTCATTGGCACCTCAGGCCCTGCCAGCGTGAAAGAGCCGCCAGCAAGCTTTGTTGGCATTTCCATTTCTCCATTCAGCATTTTTTCATAATCTTGAATGGTTTGGTCAATGCCTTTAAGTTGTTCCCTAAATGCCTCTATCTGTGGAGTTACATTGTTGCAACCACAACGCAATGCCATAGACCATATTTCTAATTCGGCATCAGAATATTTTTCAAGCTCGGCTGCCTTTTCCGGGTCGGTTCCTGGAATGTAAATATCGAGTTTTAGTTTTTCGGCTGCTTCTAAATTGAGGTTTTGCAGAATGTTGTTATTAATCCGCTCTAAAGCCTGATTGAGCGCGCTTTTAGGCGAACCAAACGGGTTGGTTTGGGAAACCATTTTTTGCTGAAATATATTGCCGATATTCATATATTTTCAGTCTCCTTTTTTACCATTTAGCCCAAATGCTGCCAGTATAATAAAGATTTCCGATAGTTGGGTTTTTTCTATAGCCAACTATGCAGGTAACATTTTCAGAATAAGTATCTCCACCTGCTTCAACTTTTACAGTCGTTGGCCAGAGATAATTAGTTCCTGTGTATCTTGAATAACGAATAAAGTGAGTATTTGAGTTCCCAACAGCTAAATGGTCTATTGCATCTTTATCCGGGTAAAATCCTGTATCTAGCCAAAATTGAGTAGCACCAGGTCTGTAAGAAAATTCACCATTTGAATTTGTGTAAACAATTTTATCTATTTTGCCACCAGAAACTAAGCTCATCGTAATACGAACAGAAGTATTGGCAAGTGGTTCACCAGTTTCAGAAACAAGTTTACCAGACACACTAAAATCAGAGGCTCCTACAATTTTTTTAGGCAATGATGATGGAAAGTTATGTGAGCCGCATTGTTCTGCCAGATATTCGGCTTCTTCCCAACTAGGTTCTGCGTCATAAGTTTTTGCTCTGTCATTGTCGACCCACCAAGCGTCTGTGCTAGTTTGCTCATATACACCATAAACTTTCACTTCTTGTAAATCAGCAACATTTACTGTAACAGTAAAAATCACCCAGTTAGACCACGCATTATGGTTGTCGGCAATATGAAACCAAATTTCATATTGACCAGCCTCTTCAAATGAAAGTGCGCAGTAATTACTTTCTGATAAAACTATATAATTAGTTAAAGGTGTGGTAACACCATCTTTTATAACAATACCGCCGATTTTATCAATGTAATCATCTGAGTCTGGGTCAGTAGAATTGGCCCAGGAAATTACCAGCGGACTTCCAGCCAACACATTATCAGATGAATAGCCAATTTGACAAACAGGCCGAGTATTACCATCTGCTGGTTCAATAATAAAGGCATATTGAGCAATATTAGACCAAGCGCCTTTAGTATCTTGAACCTGGAATGTTAATACATATTGGCCAGCCTCTTGAAATTGTGTAACAAAGCCAATTTCACCAACAGTGCCGATAATATCACTGTTTGAAATACCGCCAATTCTCATATCAGCAATACCATCACCGTCAGGATCGTAGGTGAAGTTTTCACCATTATATGACCATAACCAAGCTAATTGTGTTTCAGTTGTGAAACTTCCGTTAATCATTGACTCTGGATTAAGTACAACAACTTGCAATTCGGCAATGGGAGGTTGATTTTCTGTTAAAGTCATAATATCTTGACTTATTACAGTTTTTTCAATTCCATTTTCTACGAATTCAACATTGTTGTCTAAAATTTGCTCATCTGCAAAATAAGATTGAATTTCGGAAACACTAAAATTTGTTGACAATATGCTATCTGCTGCCCACGCCGGAGCGGCCAGCGCCAAACACAGGCACAAAGCCAAAATCAAATTCAATAAACATTTCTTGTTCTTCATGTTAAAATCCTCCTAAAAAATTAAAAATATTTATTAACAACGGGAAACATTTAATTGCTTTGCAGGCATTCCCCCTTTCAATTTTCAACCAAAACGACGGGAAAAAGCTCACACAATCTCACCAACCTATTTGTAGCTCAAAATACTGCTGGATTGCGAAATCGTTTCCGAAATCTGGTCGGCCACTGATGTTACACTGGCCGTGGCCACTACCTTGTAGCTGTAGCCCTTGTCCACCTTGCAGCTATTTTCGTAGCTTTTGGACATTCCCACGTAATTGCCGCTGCCGGGGTTGCGGAAGCTCCTCACAAACTGCCAATCGCCGTCAACGTATTTGTAAACCTCAGAGATAATATAAATTTCACATTTTTCTGATGTTTTAATAGTAACAGTAGAAGACAGAGTTCCATTCACAACATCAATATTACCGCTGACTGTCAGGCTTTTAGTGTATAAATCCAATGGCATAATGCCGTCGTCAGCGTTGGCAATTTTGGGGGCTGCAAGCCAAAGTGCGCTGCAAATCAGCAGGGCCAACATTAAAAAGGCACTTTTCCGTTTCATTTTCTCACCTCCCATCTTTGGGTATTATTTACCCTTTTACTACTTTATACCAATTTGAACCTTAAAACGTAACGCGAAATTAATAAAAAAATAACAAAAAGTAAAACTTTTTGTTAAATGTTGTGCAAAGCATAAAATTTATGTTATAAAACCATATAGACAATAAATAAACCAACTGTTATCCAAAAAGGAAGCAGTTGGTTTATATGGTTCATATTAAGCAGTTTTTATTCAGCAATCATTACGCTTTCAGCAATGCTCAGCAATGTTTCCTTGCTTAAATTATCCGTGCTTAAATCAAAAAACTTTTCATTATCCAGCCAACTTATGCTGATATAAACGACCTCGTCATTCTTATATTTAGTTCGCACAAAGCCCTCTTTTCCGGCAACCGTCACTTCCTCCAGCACGCAGTCCTCTGTGTCAATATGCACATTAAAATCGCCAATATAGACGGAAAAGTCAATGTAATTGCCGGCCTCGTTGATATAGAAAATGGATTGCACAAATTTGTTTTTTTCGCTGGATTCAATGGTGTAGTCCGGCGGTATCTCGGTTGGCAGATAGCAGCCGCTCCAATTTTCCGGCAGCGGAGTGGTGGAGTTGGAGCTGACGCTCATTGAGGTTTCGTTGTCCTTAACAAACAGGTTGTTCCAAAATTTCTGGTAGGCCACGCTTGGCTGGCCGGTCAGCATAACCGCCGCCAAAGCCAAAAGCAGGCAGGCGGCCAGCATTGCCCAGCGGCGGGTTTTGGCCCGGCGTTGCCGGCGATAAAGCTCCTGCCAAGCCTTGGCCTCGGCCTGGCGCAATTTCTCCTGGTCAAAATCGGGCGTTTCGTCGTCCAGCTCAATTTGTTCAATCTCACGCCGAAGTTTGGCAAAGTAAAGCTCGGCGGCCAGCTCCAGCTTTACCTCTTCCTCTTTGTTAAATTTTCTCATTCATCCCACTCCTTTTGCTCCAAAGTATCGCGCAGGCTATCCAAAGCTCTTTTTTTCAGCATGCGCACGCCGGCCGGGGTTATGTTCAATTCCTCGGCAACCTCTTCCGTCGTCCAGTTTTTGTAAAAAAGCAGCAGCAAAACCAGGCCTTGTTTGGGCGTCAATTTGTCCAAAATCGCCAACATCTGCTTGGTGTTTTCCGTGGCCAAAACATCTTCCAGCGTATCATTCAAAGCAACCCTTTCTGCCAGTTTATCTGTCGGCACCTCGCGCTGCACATTTTTCATATATGAAATTGCGTTGTTGGTTACGGCTTTGGAGATATAATTTTTTTTGTATTCTTCTGTTTTGCCGGATAATTTGCCCGGATTATTGATAAGCTTACACATAGTTTCCTGCACAATATCTTCTGCATAACCTACATCCAGCACAATTTTATAAGCAACGTTAAACATATAACCGCGATATTTTTCGCAGCTTTCCGGGGTAAATTCAGCTGATTTAATTTTGGGCTTAAAAAACACGCTGTTCACCTCCCTTTATTTCATTATAAACTATTTTTCCACATTTTTCAACTAAAACCAGGCGCTGCAATTCAGGCGAATATCCGCCGCGGCTTCAATGCCGCAGGCTTGCAGATAAAGCTCCTCCAGCGGAATCCAGCGTTCCACAAAAGCGGGGTAGTAGTCGCCCTCTCTGGCTTGCAGGCGGGCGGCCTGCTCGGCGGCGTTTATTGTCAAAAAAATCTTCAAATCGTAGGCGGCTGCCAGCTGCGGGTGTTGGGAGTAGCTGCCCTCAACAACCGTCAGTTGGGCGGGTGGCAGCCGGCGCGGTTCCAGCAGGCGGCCCTGCTGGCAATCGTAAGGTCGGTAAACGATGGTTTGGCCGCTTTGGGCCGGCTGCAAGATTTCTTGCTGCAAGCGGCCCAAATCCATATGGCCGGCTGGTCGCTGTTGCCAATCTGTGGGGCGTTGGTCTGGAGGTAGATAAAAATCGTCCATATGCAGCACCCGACAGGGGAAAAGCTCCGCCAGCAGGGCGGCCAGATAGGTTTTGCCACTGCCGCAGCGGCCGTCTATGGCTAGCAGCGCCGGCTTGTCGCGGTTTAGCAACTGTTCGGCGGCCAGAAAAACCGGGGAAAATAGGGTGTAAGCGTGTTTTTTAGCTGTTGAGTTTTTTTTCAATGTTTAGCCTCGCTTTGCTTATATAGTAAATTGTCGCTGCTTGTCTGCTATATTCTGGATAGCGTGTCAAAAACCCTGCGCTTGTCTGAAAATAATTGCCGCCGGGGCGGCGCGCCCGGACAGGCATTTTTGCCGCCGGCTGCGCATATAATGGCAGCAGATAGTTAGAAAAAATTCAAAAAGGGCAGAGTGATTTAAAATGGGCAATCAGAATGACAGCCACAAGCAAACAAGCGGCAAGCAAAACAGCCTGTTGATTAAAGACGGCAATTATCTGGAGCTGGTGGGTGTTCTGCGCGTTGATGATTTTGATAAGGAAGAGATTAATTTGGACACCAACCTGGGGCCGCTGACCATCAAAGGGCGCGAGCTGCACATTGCTCAGCTGCTGCTGGAAAACGAGGAGCTGGCGGTGGAGGGCGAAATTGCCTGCGTGTGCTTTGAGGAGCCCAAGCCCAAAAAGCAGGGCAACTTTTTTAAACGCTTGACGAAGTGAGGCGGCGCTGATGGATAGAGCAGAATTACAGGCCGTGCAGTTGGCGCTGGCCTTTGGCC
The DNA here is from genome assembly GCA_021769035.1 of Bacillota bacterium. Classification (GTDB taxonomy): domain Bacteria; phylum Bacillota; class Dehalobacteriia; order UBA4068; family UBA4997; genus Avidehalobacter. The sequence continues at coordinate 12,303 of JAETTP010000051.1, forward strand.
TGGGGCTGGGCCTGGGCTTTTTTTATGATTTTTATCGGGTGTGGTTCCGGCAGCTGAAAGGGCGGCTTTGGCCGGCTTTGGGAGACATTGCCTGGTGGCTGGCGGCGTTGGGCGTGGCCTTTGCCGGGCTTTATCACATCAATGGGGCGCAGCTGCGCCTGCCGGTTTTGCTGTTGACGGCAGCTGGGGTCTGCTTGTATCTGGGCTTTTTCAGCCCGGTGTTGTTTCCGTTGCTGCGTCGGCTGCTGCTGGGCCTGTGGCGTTTGCTGCGCTGGCTTTTGGGCTGCTTTGCCCGGGCGGTGGCTTTGCTGCTCAGCCCGCTGGTTTGGCTGGTTGAGCTGGCTTTTCGGCTGCTTTGGCTGCTGCAACGCTTGTTGATTTTGCCGTATCGTTGGCTGCTGCGGCCGGCTGGCCGCCTGCTTTGCCGCCTTTTTAACGCTCTTTTGGCCAGGCCCTGGCAAAAGCTGCGTACTTATTTGCGTAAAGCCTTTAAAAAACGTATAAAAAAGGTTGATTTTGAGGGCGGGAATGATATATAATTATAGTATAGACAGTTAAGGCCCAGCCGGACGGACTTCGGCCGGCTAAATGTGATATGCAGTTGCGAAAGGGGGCGATAGCCCATGCCAAAAAGGAGAGGCAAACGGAAAATCAGGCTGCTTTCGGTGATTTTAACTGCCTGCCTGCTGTTGACGGTGGTTTGCTGCACCAAGCAGTATCTAACCCTGCGGAGCTTGCAGGCCAAGCAGGTTTACTACGAGGGCGTTTATCAGGATTTGGTGAAGGAAAACACGGAGCTTTTGGCCACTAAGGACCTGTTAAACGACGAAAGCTATATGGAGCGTTTGGCGCGGCAGCGCTTTAAGCTGATAAGGCCCAATGAATATCTGGTGGTTCCGGCGGAAACCAACGAGGATTTGCAAGACCACGTGGAGC